>DASVSC010000023.1:0-2354 GCA_036388295.1 Tepidisphaeraceae bacterium
CCCCGGCGTGATGACACGACTCGGCCGGTTGTTCGGGAAGCCGGAGCAATCCGCCGGCGACGAATCCGACCGCATCGACACCGCCACCCGCGCCGCTGCGGCATTCGGCCAAATCATCGTCCTGAAGGGCCATCGCACGATCGTCGCCGATGGCCGGCGCGTATACGTCAACCGCACCGGCAGCACCGCGCTGGCCAAGGCCGGCAGCGGCGACATCCTCAGCGGCATCCTCGCGGCGCTGCTCGGGCAGAAGGGTGCGGACGCGTTCGACGCCGCCTGCACGGCCGTGTGGATTCATGGCACCGCCGGCGAAATCGCGGGCCGGCGTGTCGGCGATCGGTCGGCGACCGCGCCGGATGTCATCGACGCGATCGGCGAAGCGTTCGAACGATACGCGGAACGGTTCGGTGCCGCATTCGAATGATCTTCAAGGACGTTTGCTGATCTACAGTGCGGGCGCGTCGACGGGTGCGGCGAGCATCGCGCGGCGGATGGCCGCTACCAGCTCGGCTGTGTTGACCGGCTTGGCGATGTGGTCGTGGTAGCCGGCGGCGAGCATCCGCTCGCGGTCCGCGGGCCGGGCGTGGGCCGTGAGGGCGATCGCGGGAATGCGGCGCTGGCTGCCGCTGAGGTACTGGCCCAGCCGGCGGATCAGGTCGTAGCCGTCCTCGTCGGGCATGGAAATGTCGCTGACGATCAGGTCCGGCGGCTGTTCCGAAAGCCGCTGCATCGCGGCGGCGACGGAGGCGGCCGTGGTGACGGTGATGCCGTGGCGTCGGAGCAGGCTGACGACGACTTCACGCGCGTCGTCGTCGTCGTCCACCAGCAGCACGCGCAGGTCGCGCACGTCGTGCGCCGCCGCGTCCGTGACGGCGGCGTCGGCTTCGTCCGGCGTGGCGTCGGCGTGAGCGACGGCGCAACACGGTACGACGAACGTGAACGTCGACCCCAGGCCGACGCCGTCGCTGCGCACGTCGACGGTGCCGCCGTGCAACTGCACGATCTGGCGGACGATCGTCAGGCCGATGCCCAGTCCGCCGTGCTTGCGCGTGCTGCTGCTGTCGGCCTGACGGAAGCGTTCGAACACGTGCGGCAGAAACTCGCGGCTAATGCCCTGGCCGGTGTCCTGCACCGCGACCTGAACGGCCTGACTGGCGTCATCGAACGTAGCCCGGACGGTCACGCTCCCGCCGTCCCGCGTGAACTTCACGGCGTTGCTGAGCAGATTCCAGACGACCTGCTGCAGGCGATCGGGATCGCCGGTGATGTTGGGCAGGCTGGCGACCTCGCATTCGATGTGAATCCGCTTTGCTTCAGCCGCCGGGCGGACTGCTTCGGTGGCGGCCGTGATGACTGCGGGCAGGTCCATGGTGCGCGGCGAGAGCCGCAGTTTCCCGCTGGTGATGCGGGAGACTTCCAGCAGATCTTCGATGAGCGTCGCCTGCGCCCGGGCGTTGCGGTCGATGACTTCGAAGGCGTGGCCGACCTCGGCGTTCATCGATTCGGTTTTCATCAGTTCCGTCCACCCCAGAATCGCGTTAAGCGGCGTGCGCAGCTCATGGCTGAGGGTGGCGAGGAACTCATCTTTGGTGCGGTTGGCTTCGCGTTCCTGACTGTAGATGGTGTTCTCGATCGCGATGGATCCCATCTGCGCCAGCTGCACCAGAATGGCTTCGTCATCGCCGGTGAAGGCCTCGTGACGCGGGTCGGTCACGTAGATGACGCCGAGGTTCGACCCGTCACGCCCGCAGAGCGGGGCGGCCAGCATGCCGTTGGTGATCGGGGGAATGACGAGGTTGCTGACGATGTCCCAATCCGGGTGCGCGTGCAGTTCCTGGTCGGTCATCCGTGTAGCCGTGCGGCTGCGGGCGACGACAGTCTGGGCGACGGCGGCGATGTCGAGCGGGCGTTCACGCCAGTCACGATATCGGTCCGAAAATGAGCCGATCGCGGTGGGGCGGGCCGGCCTGGCGTTCGGGTCGCCGAGGTAGAGCATGATCGCCTGGTGCGTGCCGAGCACTGTGCGTGCCGAGTCGGCGATGGTCTGCAGCATTTGCGGCAGCGACATTGCCGAATTGATGACCACCGACGCTGCCGCCAGTTTCTGCAATTGGGCGGCGTGGTCGCGCAGCGATTCGGTCTGCCGCCGTAATTGCAGCGTCTTGCGGAACAGATCGACGAACACGGCCACCTTGGTGCGCAGCACTTCCGGCAGGACCGGGGCCTGGATGTAATCGACTGCGCCGAGCGAATAGCCGCGGGCGGCGTGCATTTCGTCACTGAAGGCGGTGACGAAAATGATCGGCACGTGCTTCGAGCTGGGGCGCTGGCGGATCATCTCCGCCGTTTCGAAG
>DASVSC010000024.1:0-20737 GCA_036388295.1 Tepidisphaeraceae bacterium
CGCGTCGGCGCAGACCGCGCTGTTCGTCGCCGCCCTGCTGTGCGGCGGCGGTGTCGCCGCCGCGGCCGGCTGGGTCGTCGGCATGCCGTCGCTGCGATTGCGCGGCGATTATCTGGCCATCGTCACGCTCGGCTTCGGCGAAATCCTCCGCATCCTGCTGCAGCAGACCAACGCCCAACTGTTCACCCGCGAAGAGATCGCGGCGGCCACGCTCAGCCGGCTCGTGCCGCCGCCGCTGGGCGGGGCGCTCGGGTTCATCAACGCGCCCAAGGTCACCACCGTTTTCTGGACCGCCCTGCTGACCGGCATCACGATTCTGGTCGCATGGCGGCTGAAGAAATCCACCTTCGGCCGGTCGATGATCGCCATCCGCGAAAACGAAATTGCCGCCGAAAGCATGGGCGTGAACGTCACGCGCCTGAAGGTCTGGGCGTTCGTGATCGCCGCCTTTTTCGCCGGCGTGGGCGGCGCGCTGTACGCGCACAAGATGGGCACCAGCATCGGCCCGAAAGACGCCGGATTCTCTGAAAGTTTCAACTACGTCATCATGGTCGTGCTCGGCGGCCTCGGGTCGATCAGCGGCGCGGCGCTGGCCGCGGTGCTGTACGTCGTGGCGTACCAATGGCTGCTCGAACCGACGCACGTCTGGCATGTCGCCCTCGTGGTGCTGGCCATCCGCCTGATCGTCTGGCCGAAGGACCGCCTTAATGCGGTGTTGTGGACGGGCCTTCTCGTCGGCATTGTCGAAGGATTGCGGTCGCTTGCCTTGCATTACAAAGTCGAACTCGGCGATTACCGCGTGATCCTGTTCGCCCTGGTGCTGATCGGCGTGATGATCGGCCGGCCCGGCGGTTTGTTCGGCACGCACGAAATCACCGACCTCGGCCGCATGCGCCGCAAGCTGGCCAACGGCGGCGAGGTGGCGACGTGACCGCCCTGCTCGACGTCGACAACATCGGCATCCGCTTCGGCGGCCTGAAGGCGGTCGACGGCCTGTCGCTGCGACTGCAGCCCGGCGACCTGCAGGGCCTGATCGGCCCGAACGGCGCGGGCAAAACGACCTGCTTCAACCTCCTCACCGGCGTCTACACGCCCGACACCGGCGACGTCCGCCTGGCGGGCCGATCGCTGCTGAAACTGCGGCCGTACCAGATCACGCAGGCGGGCATCGCCCGCACGTTCCAGAACATCCGCTTGTTCGGGCACCTGAGCGTGCTCGACAACCTGAAGGTCGCCTGCCATCTACGGACGAAACAGACGCTGTTCGGCACGATCGCCCGCAGCACGTTCGGCCGGCGGGAGGAAGCCGCGATCGACCACAAGTGTCGGACGCTGCTGGAGCGGTTCGACTTGCGTGCCCGCGCCGACGACCCCGCCAGCAGCCTGCCGTACGGCGACCAGCGCCGCCTGGAGATCGCCCGAGCGCTCGCCACTGACCCGAAAGTCCTGCTGCTGGACGAACCCGCGGCCGGCATGAATCCGCACGAAAAGGTGCAGCTCAAAGGACTGATCGCGAAGGTTCTGGCCGACTTCCCCGTGGCGATCCTGCTGATCGAGCACGACATGGGCGTGGTCATGGGCCTGTGCCGGCACATCACCGTCGTCGACCACGGCACCGTCATCGCCACCGGCGAACCCGCCGCGATTCAGCAGAACCCGAAGGTGATCGAGGCGTATCTGGGCGTGCCGGAGGAAAGAGGTAATTAAACACGAAGACGCGAAGGCACGAAGAGGGCCCAGCGAATGTGAACGGTTTCTCTGCTATTGAACAAAATTTCTTTAGTAACGATGAAGCTTGCGACTGATGCAAACAAATAAGAACCTCTTCGTGCCTTCGCGCCTTCGTGTTTAATGTCTTCTCCCCATGAGCGACTTGCTCAACATCATCGACCTCAACGTCCACTACGGCTCGATCCACGCGCTACAGGGCATCTCCCTTAGCGTGCCGGCCGGCAAGGTAGTTACGCTGATCGGCTCCAACGGTGCGGGCAAAACGACTACGCTCCGCACCGTCAGTGGCCTGCTCCGGCCCAGCGCGGGACGCGTGCTCTTCGACGGCCAGCCCATCCACACACTCGCCCCGCACAAGATCGTCGGCCGCGGCGTGGTGCACGCGCCTGAAGGCCGCGGCGTGTTCGCCAATCTGACGGTCGACGAGAACCTGAAGCTCGGCGCCTACGCCCGCCGCGATTCGGCCGCGGTGAAGCAGGACTACGCGCACGCCCTCGATCTGTTCCCGCGCCTGCGCGAGCGCCTGACGCAGATGGCCGGCACGCTCAGCGGCGGCGAGCAGCAGATGCTGGCCATCGCCCGTGCCCTGCTCGCCCGGCCGCGGCTGCTGCTGCTCGACGAGCCGTCGCTGGGCCTCGCGCCGCAGATCGTGAGCGTAATCTTCGGGATCATCCGCAAGATCAACGCCGAGGGAACGACGATCCTGCTCGTCGAACAGAACGCCCACATGGCGCTCGGCGTGGCCGATACGGCCTACGTGCTGCAGACCGGCCGAATCATCAACACCGGCCCGGCGAAGGACCTGCTGAACGACCCGCAGATCCGCGCGGCTTACCTTGGCGGCTAGCGCGTCACCGCCGCCACGTCGAACACGAACACGCCGCCGTCGCGGCAGGCGACGAACAGGCGGTCGCCCATCACACGCGGCGTGCCGAAGCCGTAGTCCGTCGCCTCCTGGTGCCGCATGCCGCGCGGCCAGGTCGTCGTTTGCAGCGCGAACCGCCAGACCGGGCGGTCCGGGTTTGTCGGCGTCCACATCAGGTCGTCGCCGCTGAACAGATAGCCGTCCCGCAGTGCGATCAGTTCGCCGCTGCTCTGGAACGCACGGCGGCCGAACGGGGCCGGCTCTTCGCGTAATTTCGTGTGGCCGTCGGCGGTCCATATTTGTAGCACCGGTTTGTCCGACCGCCACATCACCGCCGCGATGGTGCGGCCGTCGCTGGCCATAGTCACAGCGTCGTACGGCCGGTTGTTCAAGCGCTCCATGCCGCTGTCGATCAATTTCTCGCTTGGAACGAACGCGTCGTTCACTTTGTAAACGCCCCCTTCGCCGAAGCCGAGCGGGCCGCCGGGGCCGGTGTACAACTGCCATGATTGGATCGGCAATTTCGGCGGCAGCGTGGTCACCGTCTGTCCGTCCAGCACGCGCAGCCCGCCGCCGCCGAGCGGGCGGTAGCGACGACCGTCCTGTTCCACGGCGCGGCCGTCGTAGCCGGTGGTCGTGTACCAGTCGTGTGGGGCACCAAGCGGCTCTTGCGCGTCGCGCAGCGGGTCGAGCGCGCCGAGCACCAGCCGCGGGCCTACGAGTATGGAGATTTCGTGTTCGTGGCGGTCTTCGCCGCGGCGGTACAGGGTGTTCCCTCGCAAACGCAAACTGCCGATGTCCGCGTCGACACGCGTGACAACGGCCGGCTCACCGGTGGCGGCGATCAGCTTGAACAGCGTGCCGTCGGTCGACGCCGCGTATAGAAACGGTGGCCACGGCGCGAGCTCGGCTTTGACCGGCCCGGTCGGGACGTACCGCACCAGGCCGAACTCTGCCGTGAGGTCTGCTGACGTCGGCTCGCCGGCGGCTTCGAGTGCGTGCACGCGGGAGAGCGTCGCCGCGGGTCGGTCTTTTTTCGCCAGCGCCACGTCGGCGGCCAGCCGCCATGCCTCGGCGTCGGGCCGGCCGGCTTCAGTTTGCGCGGTCGCGATGGCCGCGGCGGCATCGGTCTGTCCGGCCGCCAGCAGCAGGCGCGCGCGCTGCACGGCCGCGCGGGCGTTTTCGCGGCCGGCATCGTCGCTCAGCAACGTATCGGCGGGCACCGCGACGACTCCATCGGCACTGAAGAACACGACGTTCTCGCCGACGCGCTTTGGGAAAGCCAAGTGCTTATCGACGGCGGCGCAGGTGGCGACGACTGCGCCGCTTGCGGCGTCGAAGAACGTGACACGGCCGCGGCCGTTGATCGCGGCAAGGCGGTGGCCGACCGGGCCGACGGCGTCCCAGGCGTAGTTCAGATGACCGTTGTCGCGCAGGTAAACCGACTCGGCCGAGTACGCGCCGCCGGGAAGCGGGGTCGTCCATTTGATCGCGCCCGTGCGGCCGTCCAGGCGGGTGACGTTCGCCTGCGTGTCCTGCGCGCCGCTTAAGAGGATCGCGTCCTGCTCGAACCAGACGGCCCCGTTGTAGGCGTAGCCGCGCGTGGCGTGTTCCCAGATTGTGCCGCCCGCGCCGGGCGCGGCGGCGGTCGGCAGGGCTTCGGCGACGAACGTGGTCGTCACGTCCTGTGGCGACTGGTGCAGTTTCGCGATCAGCCGCCGGCCGCCGTCGGGCGATCGCCGCGTCGGGGGCAGCAGTTGGTCGCTCACCTGTGCCGTGGCGGTGTCCAGCGCCCGAACCGGGCCGTTGTCGGGTTCGCGCATGCCGCGCGGGCCGGTGGAACTGATCGGCGGCAATCGCAGAATCGCGCCGCCGTCGCGCAGCACGGCGATGCGGTGCACGTCGGTGGCGTTGACCTTTTTGTTCACGGTCGTTTGCCCGCTGTCGGCGTCCAATTTGAACAACTCGTAGCCGACGCCCCAGAGCGAATCGTCCGCGGCGACGGCGAACCGCAGGTTGCCGGTGTAGTGCCTGATCCATCGGCACATGCCGGTGTTGAGGTCGACGCAAATGACGGCGTCGCCGCCGGGGCCGCTGCGGTTGCTGGGGGCGGGAAACGGGGTCGGGTCGATGGCCTGCGGGGTCGGCGGCAGCGCGGTGCGGTAGCCGACACGCAGAACGACATAAGCGCGGTCGACGCCGACGTAAACTTCGTGCGGCGTGTGGCCGCGGAGGTCCAGGCGCCAGCCCGCCGGCGCGGTGGCCGGGGCTGCGGCTCGGACTGCGGGCGGGTTCATTAGCAGCACGATGGCTGTAAGTAGCGCAAGCGAAGCGATTTTTGTTTCGGCCAAAAAGAAGTGTAATCCGGCCGAAAATGCGTCGTAAGGGGTGGCCGGCTGAGGATTAATGGCCGCGACGAACCGTGTGGTTGTGCGCCCTAGCCTGCCTAGACCGCCAAGGCACTTAGAGACGTTATGGTGCGGCAACTGTCGACGGCGAAGTTGGGGCGGCAGGGACACAGCCGAAACTCTACCGCCGCGGCGGTCGGCTGTCGGCGGAAATCCCTCCAACTCTCGGGCGAACGACAGTCGAGTGCTAAGCGATGAAAGCGCAATTTACGCCACGGCTCACGTCGCGGCGTCATCCTGCTACGGTTCGTCCGGTGCGACGGGCGTCGCGGGCAATTCGAACACGCGCAGCGCCTTATCCCCCGCCCCGCACAGCACGCGCCGCCCGTCGGGCGAGACGGCCACGGATTTGACCGGGTACATCGGGTGATCGAACCGAACCACGGACCGGCCGGTGGCGACGTCGTAGACGCGCACGTTCGTGTCGGCCCCGCCGGTGACGACGCGGCGGCCGTCGGGCGACAGGGCGACGGCGGTCAGCGGCGTCTGCATGGTCCAGTGCTGCAGGCGCGTGCCGGACTTGGTTTCCCACACCGTCACCCCGCGTGGCCCGATGCCCGCGAGGCGGCTGCCGTCGGCGGAATAGGTGAACTTCTCTGGCACGTCGCTTTGCGTCGAGACGTAGTTGGCGACGAGCTTGCCGGTGTCCAAATCGAACTCGCCGGCGGTGGTTTTGGCTTGCGTGCCGCTCAGCAGCACGCGGTTGCCGTCGGGCGTGAACAGAATGCTGTCCATTTGATACGCGGCCGGGTCGATCGTGCCGACAGGCGCGGCGTCCTGCGTTCGATAGAACTCGATGACATTCGGCAGCGGCCCCGCGCTCGATTGCACGCCCAGTGCCACCAATGTGCCGTCCGGCGACAGCGCGGCCGACCGCACCTGCCCTTGCGTGACGACGGGCGCACTCACCAAGCCGCTGGCCAATTCCCAGACCGACGCTTCGTTGTCGCCCGACGACTGCAGCGACACCGCGTAGCGCCCGTCAGCGGAGACGGACACGACGTCCGGCCCTTGCAGTTCCTTCGCCGGCTGCCACTGGCCGCGGCGGAAACGGCGCGTCAGGTCCCAGTGCGCGATGCGATTACGTTCGCCGACGGCGTAGGCGCGGTCGTTCGAAAGAAAACCGACGAGTTGAACGCTCTCGTCGCCCAGTTCCGCAACCTGCCCGTCCGGCCCCGGCGGCAGCAGCGGCGTCGCGAGCGGGTCAGCCGGAATGGTTGCGGCCTGCATGGTGGCGGGCGATGTGGCCGGCGAGGTCGTCGGCCCTGTTGTTGGCGTGACGACCGCCGGGGCCACCCATTGAAACGTCTGCGTCGCCGTCAGCGCGACCACGTCGCGGCCGTCGGCGGTGAAGGCGCTGTCCAATACCGGCGCGCCGCCCGTCTCGTATTGCAGCAGCACCTTTCCCTGAACCAGGTCCCACAGCCGCAGGTCGGTGCCGGGTTTGATGGGTGCGTGCGGCTGCCCGTACGCCGGCCGCTCAGCCAGTGTCGTCAGCGCACGCATGCCGTCGGGGGAGAAGACGGCACGATAGACCGACAAGCCGAGCGGCCGCAGCCGGCGCAGTTCCTGGCCGGTGCGGGCGTCCCACAGGCGCGTGCTGCCGTCGAGCGACGCGCTGAGGATGAACCGCTCGTCGGTCGACAGCGCGACGCTGGTGACGACGCCGTGATGGCCGACGCAGCGGAGCAGTTCGCGGTTGGTCTGCAGATCCCAGACGTACACGCCTTCGTCGCCCCACCCGCCGCCGAGCACAGCCCGGCGGCTGTCGGCGGAGAGCGCGACGCAGCTGACGTTGCGGCCGGTTTCGAGGGACCGCAGTTGCAAACCGCTGATCGCGTCCCACAGGCGCAGCGGGCGTTCGTCCTGCGCGGTCAGCACGCGCAGGCCGTCAACGGACAAGGCAGCGGCGCGGGCGACGTAGTCGTCTTTGTCATCGAAGCGGACCTTCTCCACGCCGGCCGCTGCGTCCCAGACGGCCAGATACGGAACGGACGACAGACGGCGGTCGGTCGGCACGCCGGGCCGGTCGCCCCAGACCAGTGTGTTCGAGCCGACGGTCGCAAGGCCGCGGACGGTGACGCCGGGCAGGTCGATCGCACGGCTGACCTGGTTCTTCGCCAGATCGACGGCCGTCAGCCGAATGGCCCCGATCGCCGCCACGCCCGTGCCTGCCGCCAGGCCGCCGCCGCTGGCCTGAACGGCCAGGGTCGCGTGTGCGGCCAGAGTGCCTAACCGCATTTGTGGTCGGGCGTCGATGTTCGGCAGATCAACGACGGCCGACGGCCGCGTCGCCGGCTCGGCGGCGTGGGTGACGGTGGCGGCGAAGAGGATGATGAAGATCGATCGCATTTCCGCGCAGAGCGTGAGCAGCCAGGCGTTCGCCTTCACACTAACACTCTCTCCCGTGAGTAGACGGGAAAGGGAACCCGATCACTCCGCCGGCTTCCGTCCGTCCAGAATCAGCAGCCGCACCGTGCCGCTGCTCTGGCGTTCGCGGCGGGCCTGTTCGAGCTGGTTTTGCAGGTTCGACAGATTGCTGCGGGCGGTGTTTCGCTCCTGCTGCAACCGCTCGTAGTCGCCCGGCGACGGCTGCGTGGTGGTGCCGGTGGCGGCCATGCGGGCGGCGATCGCGTCGACGCGGGCCTGGTTCTCGGCCACGTTCAGGCGCAGTGTAATACGCTCGACTTCGAAGCGGTCGTACACGCTCAGGCCGCTGACGCTGGGCATCGGAAACGAGCGGCCGGTGGACAGGGGCTCGCCGGCCTCGACGGGCTGCGTCGACGGACGCAGGCGCGACATCTCTTCGTCCAACGCCTTTAGCCGTGCGCGGTGGCCGGCGAGGTTCAGTTCCAGGTTCACGCGTTCGGTGGCGAGGTTGCGGCTGGAAAAGCGCGCTTCGTTGTCGAAGTTGTTGAACGACGTCGGCCGGGCGGCCGCGAGGGCGGCGGTCGCGGCGTCGAGCTTCTTCTGCGCCTCGGCGACCTGTGCTTCCAACTTCGCCAGGCGTTCGGCAAGGGTCTTATCCTGCGGGCCGCCGATTTTTTCCACGGCCGTTTTGGCCGATGCGGCCAGTGCGTCGAGGAACATTTGAGCGGCGCTCGGCGGCAGGTTCGCGCCGGGCAGGATGGTGACGCCCAGACGCACCGCCTGATTGCCGGCCGGCGTCAGTTCGACCTGCGCCACTTTAGGCCAGGCGTCGGGCTCCAGGCGCAGCGCACTCATCGCGGCCGGGTCGACGAGGGTCGTGCTGGTCAGCAGGGCGTTGAGCGTTTGCGAATCGAACTGGCGGTTGCCGCGGTTGGAATCGAAGTCGATTTGCAGCACGCAAGACGCCCGCTGCACGCCGGCCGGGTCGCCGGCAGGGGTTTTCGTCGTGCGTGTGCGATCGACCTGCGCGAACGCGGTCGAGGCCAACAAAGCGATCAGCGCAACGGCTCGGGCGTAGGAGCGGGTCATGGAAGACAATCTAACCACGAAGAACGCGAAGGGCACGAAGATCAACCCGGCGACGACCGCCGTACCGGCAAATCAAGTTCTACTTGTGGCAGTAAGAAAGAATCGCATGGCTGATCGCGGCCGCCAATTTGATCTTCGTGTTCTTCGTGTTCTTCGTGTTCTTCGTGGTTCGCATCAATTCGCGGGCACGATGATCTTCTCGTAAGGGTTATCGCCCGGCGTGACCGGCTTTACCGTCAGCTTTTTGATCAGCGGCGGCGTGATCGGCCGGTCGCCGCGGCCGGTGGGGACGCTGGCGAGTTTGAGCATCGTGTCGTCGCCGCCGACCACGCGGCCGAAGACGGTGTACTTGCCGTCGAGGGCTTTCGTGCGGGCGTAGTCGAGGCAGATGAAGAATTGGCTGCTGGCGCTGTTGGCGGCGACAGGGCCGGGCGGGCTGCCGCGTTGTTCGCCCTCGTCGCCCTGGCGGGCCATGGAGAGCGTGCCGCGGGTGTGGGGGCGGCGGTTGAACTCCGGATTGATGGTGTAGCCCGGGCCGCCGGTGCCGGCGCGGCTGTCGTCGAGGCTGAGCGGGTCGCCGGCCTGCAGGACGAAGTCGCGGATAATGCGGTGGAACGCGATGCCGTCGAAATAGCCTTCATCGGCCAAGCGCAGGAAGTTGCCGACGGTGTTGGGGGCGACGTCGTAGTAAAATGCCAGCGTCATCGAACCCTGATCGGTTTCCATCACGGCGTAGCGCAGCGGCTCGACGCGATACACCAAGGTTCCCGCCGGTCCACCGGGGCGCTTGTCGACACGTGCTTGCACCACCAGCGGCGTCCCGACGAACGGCTTGGACCCGTCGACCGGCACGGCCGACAGCACGTAGCAGCCGCCGGGCAATCCCGGGTAAAGCTGCGCCAGATCGACCTGCTTCGGCGACTCCACTTTCGCGTCGACTTTCGCATCGATAACGCGGCCGGTGAAGTCGGTCAGCACCAGTGTCACCGCCTGCTCGGCCTTGACGTCAATCGGCATCGGCTGGCCGGGGGCGAACCAGAGCTTGCCTGGAATGAGCACGGAGAAGAGGAACAGCGTTGAAATCAGCGGGGACATGGGGGCTCCAAGAAGCTAGTGGCTAGTGGCTAGTGGCTAAGACGATACGCCGCGTCGGTATCTTCAGCAATTAGCTACTAGCCACCAGCTACTAGCCCTCTCACTTTGCGACCTCGATCACCTGCGACGTCGTCGGCAAACAGGCTTCGTCGCTGCAGGCCTGGTACGTGAGCGTGAGCTTGAGCGTGTCGTCGTCGGTCAGCGCCTGGTGCAGGCGGACGTGGAAGAGGGCCGCGCCTTCGTACACGTCGAGCGGGGCTTCGGCGAAGGCGAACGTTTTTCGCACCGCCGTCGGCCGGTCGACGCCGGCGATGGCGACGTCGGGGCTGTCCAGCGTCACTTGCCCGGCCGTCAGGTGCAGGCCGGAGGTGATGCGCAGTTCGACGGCCAGGCGGGTGTCGCCGGCCCAGCGCCAGATCACGTTCACCGCCTGTCGCGCCAGTTCCGCCGGGGCAGCGACGCGGGCGGTTTCGCCCTGCGTCGGCTCGACGCGCAGCGGGCCGTGGCGTTCGACGAATTGGCCGATGGCCTGCACGGTCGAACACATGCTCGGCGCGTGATGGTTGGCCTGGATGGCGAACGCGGCCAGCGCGCGGGCGGCGGTTTCGGCAAAGTCGAGCTTGTCCGACACCCCCGCCGCGATGGCGTTGCCGGCCGGCAACGGGCTGTCGGCGGCCACCTTTTGGCGGACGACCAAATCGTCGGCGGATTGGTCGCTGAAGAAGAACGCGCCGTCGGCCGGGTCTTCGAAACGTTCGCGCATCATCGTGACGACTTCGTAGGCTTCGTCCGCGAAGCCGATGTCGATTAGCGCCTGGGCGAAGAAGGCGTAGTCGTCGAGCATGCCGCTGTACTTCGTCACATGCCCGCGGCTGGTGCGGAACAGGCCGCCGTCGGGACGGCGGTGCTCGTGCCACAAATTGCCCGCGGCGCGCGTGGCGGCCTCGGTGTAACGCGGCTCGTTGAGCACTTTCCCGGCGTGCGCCAGGCCACGGATCATCAGGGCGTTCCAGGACGTCAGGATCTTCGTGTCCAGCAAGGGCTTCTTACGGCTTTGGCGCTGCTGGTACAGCTTTTCGCGCATGGCCACGATATCGGGCGCGTTCTCGTGCTGCGGCTGGGCCAGGAACAGGATGTTCACGTCCGGCTCGGGCGGGCCGTGATGCGGGTCGGAGAAGTTCGGGCCGGCGGACAAACCGTAGACCGCGGCGAAGCGGGCGGCCTCGCGCGGGTCGAGCACTTCCTCGATCTGCTGCATCGTCCACAAATAGTTCTGCCCTTCGCGCGCGTCCACCTCGGCGTCCCATGCGGTGTAGAACAAACCGTCTTTGCTCGTCATCTCCGACAGCACGAAATCGAAAATCCGCCGGGCGACGTCGGCGTAGCGCGGCTCGTCGAAGACCACGCTGGCCTCGGCGTAAATGCGGCCGAGCAGCGCGTTGTCGTACAGCATGATCTCGAAGTGCGGCACCAGCCACTGGGCGTCGGTGCTGTAGCGGTGGAAGGCGCCGCCGAGGTGGTCGCGGATGCCGCCGTTGGCCATGGCGTCCAGCGCGTGGCGCAGCGGCTTGTCGATTTCCTCTTTCTGCTCGGCGGTGATGATTTTGCTGGTCATCGCCCAGAGCAGCAGGTCCAGCAGCGTTTGGCGCGGGAACTTCGGGGCCCCGCCGAAGCCGCCGAAGCGCGGTTCGTAGTCGTCCATGCAGCGGGCGATGATCACGCCGACCCAGTCGGCCGACAGCGTCAGCGGTTCATCGGTGCCGCTGGGCTTGGCCAATTCGACCAGCACCTCGTGCAGCTGGTCGGCGGTCTTGTGGACCTCGGGTTTGTTGTCGCGGTAGGCGTTCGCCAGGCCGCTGAGGATGTCGGGGAAGCCGGAGCGGCCGTTGGTTTCCTGAGCCGGGAAATACGTGCCGGCGAAGAACGGCCGCTTGTCGGGCAGCAGCCACAGACTCATCGGCCAGCCGCCGCTGCGCGTCAGCACCTGCAGGGCTGTCATATAGAGCTGGTCGACGTCGGGGCGTTCTTCGCGGTCGACTTTGATGTTGATGAAGTGCTCGTTCATCAGCCGGGCGATGGCTTCGTTTTCAAAGCATTGTCGTTCCATCACATGGCACCAGTAGCAGGTGCTGTAGCCGACGCTGAGAAAAATCGGCTTGTCCTGCGCGCGGGCGGCGGCGAAGGCCTCTTCGCCCCACGGGTACCAGTCGACCGGGTTGTGCCGGTGCTGCAGCAGGTAGGGCGAGGTTTCCTGACTCAGGCGATTGGTGTGGGACGCGGTCACGTTCCCATAGTAGTCGAAGAAGTTGGGAGAAATGTAACGACCGTGCCGTTGCAAACCCGGGCCGGGCCGGGCAACGTATGCGCGGCCGGCCGGGGAGCCGGCGTTATTCACCTTCGGGAGGAACACCATGAATCTGCGTCCGCTTTGCCTGGTTCTCGTACTGGCCGCCGCGACGAACGTCGCCCGCGCCCAGGACACCAACCTGATCACCGAACCCAACGTCATCAACGGCACGATCAACATCGACTTCGGCACTCGAACCAACCTCGACACCAGCGGCGATTTGAAAAAGGACTCGCCCGCCCTCGGCGCGAAGGACACCTATAAGGTGAACCTGAGCGTGGCCAAGCGGCACGAATACACCGGCGAGGTCACGCGCCAGCCGAAGCTCTACAGCAGCATCCTCGGCCGCACCAAGCAGGACGGCCGCTTGTACTACAACCTCAATATCAGCGTGCTGAACCCGGCGAACCTGAGCCAGAAGAAGCCGGTCGGCAAGTGGGTCGGCGAAGTGCCGCTCGATACCGCCAGCGGCGCCTACGACCTCTCCGGCGGCCGCGCCAATGACAGCCAGCTGCGCGTCGCCATCGACACCGCCGGCACCATGCAGGCTTTCACCGACCCGTTCGGCGGCAAGCTGATCGGCAAGGCCGAGAAGAAGGAAAACCTCGGCGCTAAACTCTACACCCGCGTCATCGGCGGCAAGGAAGTGAAAATCGAGGTCAAGAAAGCCGACCCGATGAGCTTCCAGGGCGTCGAACTGGCCAAAGGCCCGGTCAGCCTCTACCCGCGCACGATCGTGAATGGCCGGCTCGATTTCGACTACGAAACCAGCAATTACCTCACCGACGGCATCACCTTCAGCTACAACGTCGACGGCAAGGAAATCAACGACAAAGTCACCGGCAGCATCAAGTGGGTCGAGGACGCCGGCTACAAGACCAACGGCAAAGGGTATTACGACTTCAACCTGCGCTTCAACGAAGACAAGAACAAGCCCGCCCAGGGCGAGGCCGCCGCGTTCGCCGGCCAGAGCGACGAGGCCGCGTTCTTCAGCGTCGACGAAGCCCTGCCGTGCCTCACCGGCACGATCGAATACATCGACACCTTCGTCCCCGGCACCGAAAACGTGTCGGCCAGTAAGGTCACGTACAAGCTCAACTCCAATAAGCTCACGCGTCAGCAGATCGTGAACTTCTTCAAGCTGTGGATGATCGCCATCGGACCGACGAACGACGACTGATCGGCTGGCTGCTAGTGGCTAGTGGCTAGTGGCTGAAAAAGAAGACGCCGCGGACGAAGGAAACTCCGTCCGCGGCGTTCTTGTTCCCTCTCCCGTGTACCCACGGGAGAGGGAACAAGAACGCCGGCCCTATCATCCCGTTGCCATGACCGAAACACACGACCCGCAAAGTGGCGGCAACCGCCCCGTTCCCTATCACGTCTACGGCGAGGGCCTGGAGGCCGGCGCGCTGCAGCAGATGGAAAACGCCGCGCGCCTGCCGGTGGCGGTGCGTGGGGCGCTCATGCCCGACGCGCACCAGGGTTACGGCCTGCCGATCGGCGGCGTGCTGGCGACCCAGAACGCGGTGATTCCGTACGCCGTCGGCGTTGACATCGCCTGCCGAATGAAGCTCAGCGTCCTGGACATCCCGGCGGATCGGCTCAAGGCGATGCACGAACCGCTGGTGCGGGCGCTGAAGCGGGAAACTGTTTTCGGCACCGGGGCCGAGCACAAGAAGCCGCTGCAGCACGACGTGCTGGACGAGGACTGGAACGTCTCGCCCGTCACGCGCAAGTTCTTCGGCAAGGCCCGCGCCCAACTCGGCACCAGCGGCAGCGGCAATCACTTCGCCGAGTTCGGCCTGCTCACCCTCGACAAGTCCGACATGGGCCTGGCGGCCGGCACGTACCTCGCCCTGCTCAGCCACAGCGGCTCGCGCGGCACCGGCGCGCAGGTGGCGGACTACTACAGCAAACTCGCGATGAGCCTGCACCCCGAGCTATCGAAAGAGCAGAAGTTCCTCGCCTGGCTCGACATGGATTCCGAAGCCGGCCAGGAATATTGGGCCGCGATGACGCTGATGGGCCATTACGCCTCGGCCAACCACGCGATGATTCACAAGCGGATCACGCAGGCCTTGGGCGCGCAAGTGATTGCGGGCGTAGAAAATCACCACAACTACGCCTGGAAGGAAAAGCACGACGGGCGCGAGCTCATCGTCCACCGCAAGGGCGCGACGCCCGCGGGCCGTGGCGTGCTCGGCATGATCCCCGGCAGCATGGCCGCCCCCGGCTTCGTCGTCCGCGGCCGCGGCGTCGACGCCAGCCTGAATAGCGCCAGCCACGGCGCGGGCCGACGCATGAGTCGCACGCAGGCCAAGAACACGTTCCGGTGGAACCAGTTCAAAACGCGCTTCGAAGACCTCGGCATCACCCTGCTATCGGCCGGCATCGACGAGGCGCCGGACGCGTACAAGGACATTCACCAGGTGATGGACCAGCAGAGAGAACTGGTGGATGTCGTCGCCCGTTTCGACCCGAAAATCGTCAAAATGGCCGACGCCGGCGAGCGGCCGGAGGATTGAATTGAAAGGCCGCAATCCGGTCCCCTCTCCCGTGTATTCACGGGAGAGGGGGAACCAGAGGCTTTCGTTATCAAATCACTTCCAATGTCGGCGTCGGTTGAAGATTTCGGCGGTCGACGGCCTCGACCAAGCCGTCGATGATGCCTTCGAGGGACGCCTTCAGCGTCGCGTCGCCTTCGTAATTCGCGTGCGGCCGGCCGCTGTCGCTGTTTTCACGCAGGGCGGCGTACAACTCTAATCGCCCCAGGAACGGCAGGCCGAGGTCGCCCGCCATGCGCTCCGTGCCACCGCGGCCGAAGATGTCGCCGGCCATGTTTTCGACCATGCCGAGGATCGGCGCGCCGAGTTGCTGGAACATCTTGATCGCGCGGATCGCGTCGTCGAGCGCCACCTGCTGCGGCGTCGCGACAATGACCGCGCCGGTGATGCCTAGCAACTGGCAGAGCGTCAGCGGCACGTCGCCGGTGCCGGGCGGCAAGTCAACGATCAGGTAATCCAATTCCGGCCAAGCCGTGTTGTCGACCAATAGCTGCTTGAACGCGCCGTGCGCCATCGGCCCGCGCCAGATCAGGGGTTTGTCGGACTCGACCAGGCTGCCGATGGTGACGGCGTGAATGCCGTGCACGTGGTGCGGGAGGATTTTGTTCGCCTGCGCGGTCGGCACTGCGCCGCGGATGCCCAGCAGCGTCGGCACGCTGGGGCCGTAGATGTCGCCGTCCATCAGGCCGACGCGAAAGCCGCGGCGCTGCAAACCGACGGCGACGTTCACCGCCACCGTGCTCTTGCCGACGCCCCCCTTGCCCGCGCCGACGGCCACCACGTTCTTCACCTGCGGCAGATTCTTCTGCGCCGCACCCGCCGCAGCGACTGCGGCCGGCCGGGGCTTGACGAACTTAATTTCCACCCGCGCCGCGCCCGCCTGGCTGATGGCCTGCCGGCTGGCGCGTTCGATCGCTTCGTGATGAATCATCGCGGCGGCCGGCACGTCCAGCGTCACCGTCACGTCCTTGTCCGCCAGCGCGACGTCCTTCACCCAGTTCAGCGTCACGATGTCTTTGTGCAGTTCCGGGTCGACCACACGGCCGAGGGCTTCGGTCACGGTTTGGCGGGAGAAAGTCATGGTCGTGAGTATAGGGGCTGCGTGGCTTCTGTTCCCCACCCCGGATACGTCGGGAGCGCAGGGTCGCGCGTGCACCGAGGCCATGGCCGCTTAAGCGGCCATGCCGGACGGACAGTCGCTTGCGGGATCGACACGATGAAGTGGAAAGTGCGCTAATGCAATGGAGCGGTGACGCCCTGCTCGCTTTCGCCCTATCATTCCGACCACGCATGAGCCAAGCCGGCGACCACCGACTCTTCAACCGCACGTCCGGCCCGCACCCACGCGGGCCGCGCCGCCTGCTGCGGAAGCTGCTGCGGCGCAACGACGTCGGCCTGAACCTGGGGCCGGAGGTGTCCGACGACGGCTGGGAGCCGCCGCACGACGTGCGCCTGGCCGACGGCAGCACGGTGCGGCTGCTCAAGGACGGCGAGGCGCTGAAAGTCGCGCTCGACGCGATCAAGTCGGCCAAAACGCGCGTCTGCTTCGAGTTCTACACCTGGGCCAACGACGCCACCGGCCGCGCCTTCGCCGACGCGCTGATGGAACGGGCCCGCGCCGGCGTGAAGGTCCATTGCATTTACGACAGCTTCGGCACACTCGGCGGCAACGACCGCGTGATGTTCGACACCATGCGCCGCGCCGGCGTGCACGTGGCGGAGTTTCACCCGTTGCGGCCGTGGGAATGTGAGTTTTCCTGGCGGCCGTTCAACCGCGACCACCGCAAGCTGGTGATGGTCGACAACCACTTCGCCGCCGTCGGCGGGCTGAACATCGCCGACGCGTACGCCGGCTCGTGGGTCGCGCGCAATGACCTCAAGCCGGTGCAGCTGTGGCGCGACACCGGCCTGTGCGTGGAAGGGCCGGCGGCGAAGATGTTTCTGGGCGCGTTCGCACGCACCTGGACGTACGTGCACAAAGGCGGCCGCATCGTGCGGGCGATGTACACGGGCGGCATCGCCGTGCCGCGTTCGCCCAAGGGCAGCCGCATCGGCACGGCCCGCAGCCGGCACGGGCACGCCGAATTGCTGCCGATCGACAGCATCGGCCTGATCGCCACCGTCCCCACCCTCGCCAGCCCGCTGCGGCCGATTTTGTACGGCCTGATCCGCGGCGCGCAGCGGCGCGTGCGCATGACCATGGCGTACTTCGCGCCGGACGACGAACTGATCAAAGTCCTCTGCGAGGCGGCCGCCCGCGGCGTTAAAGTCGAATTGATGTTCGGCGCGAAAAGCGACCTGCCGCTGATGGTCACCGCCGCCCGTGCGTTTTACGAACGCTTGTTCACGCACGGCGTGGAGGTGTACGAGCGGCAGTTCGTGATCCTGCACGCCAAGACGATGCTGGTGGACGACGTGAGCGTCGTCGGGTCAACGAATCTGGATTACCGCAGCATCGAGTTCAACTGCGAAATCTCGGCCGTCGTGCGCAGCGTCGATTTCGCCCAGGAGTTGAACCGGCTGTTCGATCACGACAAGAAGTACGCCAGACGAATCGAACAAAATGAATGGAAACGCCGCACGTGGCGGACGCGCCTGACGCAGTGGATCGTGATCCGCGTGCGACAGTTGCTGTGAAGTTGCGCCTTCGGCTCCCTCTCCCGGTATGGCCGGGAGAGGGCTGGGGTGAGGGCCGTGACGAGGCGAGTTGCGACGTCGGCCGAGATTGCGCTTCGAGAGAGTCTTCTGTCGTCGACCCTCACCCTAACCCCCTCCCGGCCATACCGGGAGAGGGGACCAGATGCCGTTGCGCGACATGACGCGCGTCTAGATCTTTTTCACCAGCGTCATCACGTCGCGCCGCTTCGGCAACGACGGCTGAGCGCCCAGCTTCGTGCAGGCGAGCGCGCCGGCGGCGTTGGCGAAGCGGAGCGTTTCGCTCCACGGCAGGCCGTTCGATCGGGCGACGGCCAGGGCGGCGTTGAAGGCGTCGCCGGCGGCGGTGGTGTCGACCGCGCGGATGCCGAAGCCGGCGGATTTGAGATGAACGCCGGTGGCGTCGGCGTGAATCGAACCGTGCGGGCCGAGCTTGAGGACGGCGTTCGTGGCGCCGGCCGCGACCAGGGCCGCGGCGGTGGCGTCGGCGCTTCGGACAGGGCCGCCCAGCAGCATTGCAGCTTCGGCTTCGTTCGGGCTGATCACGTCCGCCTTGAGCAGCCAGGCGGGCACTCGGCCCGGCGGCGCGGGGGCGGGGTCCAGAAAGACCGTCACCCCGAATCGGCGGCAGACTTTCATCGCGTGCCGCACAGTGGCCAGCGGAATCTCAAGCTGAAGCAGCACCGCGTCCGCCCGGCGGAGCAGCGGGACGGCGGCGTCAACGTCGGCAGGCGTCACCCGCGCATTCGCGCCGGGCGAGAGGACAATGGAGTTTTCGCCGCCGGCCTGCAGCAGGATCAGCGCCGTGCCGCTGGCGCCGGGCGTGCGGCGGACGTGACGCACGTCGACGCCCTCCGAGGCCAAGCCGTGACGCAGGGTGTTGCCGAAGTCGTCTTGTCCGACGCGGCCGACGAGGGCGACGTCGGCACCCAATCTTGTTGCGGCGACGGCCTGGTTCGCGCCTTTGCCGCCGGGCACGACGAGGGCGTCGCCGCCGGCGAGCGTTTCGCCCGGCCGCGGCAAACGCGGCGTGCGGAGCACGATGTCCGTGTTGATCGACCCGATGACGACGATGAAAGGGCGAACGGCCACGCCGCGAGTGTAGCAGGCGGGCCCGATGTGGCCGCGGGTGTGAACCCGCGCGAACACGTTGCACGTCGTGAGAGTGGATCGAACGTCGGGAGGCGTTCGCGCGGGTTTACACCCGCGGCCATCACTCGCGTTCTTACGCGCCGAACGTCGGCTTCAGGTACGTGTCGACGTAATCCTTCACCGCGTCTTCGAGCGAACGAAACGGCCTGGCGTACCCGGCGGCCTTCAGCTTCGTCGCGTCGGCCTGCGTGAAGTATTGGTACTTGCCCTTGAGCGTGTCGGGCATGTCGATGAACCGGATGTTCGGCCGGCGTCCCATCGCGGCGAAAGTGGCGTTGGCCAGATCGACCCAGGTGCGGGCCTGCGCGGTGCCGCAGTTGTACAGGCCGCCGGGCGCGGCCTTGTTCTCGGCGAACCAGAGCGTGACGTCGACGGCGTCTTTGACGTACACGAAGTCGCGCATCTGTTCGCCGTCGCGGTAGTCGGGGCGGTCGCTTTTGAAGAGCGTGACCTCGCCGGTCTTCTGGATCTGCTGGTAGGCCTTGTTGACGACCGAACGCATGTCGCCCTTGTGGTCTTCGTAGGGGCCGAAGACGTTGAAATACTTCAGGCCGACGATGCCTTGTTTGAATAGGTCGTGCTTGAGGGCCCAGAGGTCGAACAGGTGCTTGCTGTAGCCGTACATGTTCAACGGCTTCAGGGTGGGCGTGACGGTGTCGGCGTCGTTGTAGCCGAGGCTGCCGTCGCCGTAGGTCGCGCCGCTGCTGGCGTAGACGAAGCGGGCTCCGTTCTTCAGACTCCACTCGGCCAGCGTGCGGGTGTAGCGGTAATTGTTTTCCAGCAGGTAATCGGCGTCGCGTTCGGTCGTGGCGCTGCAGGCGCCGAGGTGGACGATGGCGTCGACCTTGCCGAGCGTGTCAATTTTTTCGAGCAACCGGTCCGGGCCGATCAGGTCTTCGAAGCGCAAGCCGAGCAGGTTCTGCCATTTTTCGTCGGTGCCGAGCAGGTCGGTCAGAATCAGGTCGGTGTTGCCGCGACGGTTGAGTTCGGCGACGCAGTTGCGGCCAATGAAGCCGGCGGCGCCGGTGACGATCGTGAAGTTCGGCATGAGGGGCTTTCGAAAAGCCGGTCCATCATGCGGGGCAATCCGTACGCGTCAAATGCGAAGGGGTGCGGGTCTTGTTCGACCGACAAAGCGTGTGGAGCCGAATGCGTTGGAACGGCGGGCATTCTGGCCGGCTAAACCGGCGTCGCGTGCCTCAGCGGAACAGAACCGTCAGCAAGGCCGCACTGGCTAAGCCGAGTGCGATGGCGTGATGAAATCGAATCATGGTTTGTCTCTTTCCCTAAGTCTTTACCTTACTACAAGTCGCCTCTTTTAAGGTAAAGGCGCGGTGAACTGCAATTTAGTTAAGCGTTAGCACTGATTGATCGCGCACAAGTTGCGCATTTCGCATCACGGAACATAGGCAGCGCTACGTATTCGGTGCCTGTTTGTTACGGATTAGACAGTCGATCGGCGATGACGTTAGCGAGCCAGCCGGCGTACGCTTCGGCCCCCGGGCGGTTGTGGTGCTGCAAGTCGCTGAAGTGGTCGTTGGTGGGTCGAAAACCTTGCTGATCGACCGGGATGTACATTAAGCCGTTGGCACCGGCCTCGGCCGATACGGCGGCCTGGAAGGCGGCGGTTTGGCCGGCCTGATCGAGGAACGCCTGCAGGTGTTCCGCCACCGGCATCTGCACGAGCAGCCCGCGGGTCGGGTCGGCGGCGAGGGCGTGCGTCAAATCGCGCAGCGAACCGGCCATCGCCGGGCGCGGCGCGGGCGGCTCTTTTACCAGATAACTGTCCTTGGCCCGGTCCAGCAGACGCCGAATCGGCCTTTGCGAGCTAGCCAGGCTGCGCAGGCCCCGGCCGCCTTCGTGCTGGTCGGTGAGTTGGCCGAGGATCGGGTTGCCGCCTTCTCGGGCGACGACGCCCAGCGGCGTGAACAGCCGCTGGAGCGTGAGCGAGATTTCCTCGCGGTAGCGCAGCGTGTGGAGCACCCGCCCCGCCGCGTTGCGGATCACGACCGGCAGCACGTCCGTCACCGGCCAGCCGGCCTGGCCGTAGGCGGCCCGCCAGTCGGAAAAGTCCCAGAACAACGCGACGCGCGGCCAATCGATCGTGTCGGCCCGCAGATCGCGCGGCGACAAACCGACGACGATCAACTGCGGCGGCTTCGGCTGCTTCTGCAGGTATTGAACCACTGCCGCCATCGCATCGAGCCGTGCGCCACGCGTGGCGTAATTGGCCACGTGTACCGCCCGGCCAAGCCTTTTCTGCAGTTCCGCCTGCAGCGTCTCCATGATCACGCCTTCGCGCATCTGGCTGCTGCCGACGAGCGCCACCTCGGCGGGACCCTGGGCGTCGATCGTGTCCCGCACGGCGTGGTATTGGCCTTCGTCGCTGGCGTAGGCGATCAGACGCATCGGGTCGCGCGTGTGAAGAAACAGCTCAAAAACAGCCACGATCAGCAGCGCC
>DASVSC010000025.1:0-12651 GCA_036388295.1 Tepidisphaeraceae bacterium
AGGCGGTCGACTTAGCACTTTTGCTTCGGCCGCGACGCCGTCAGAGGCGCCACGACCTAGTCGACATCGTTTAGGGCCAGGACTACCGGGGTATCTAATCCCGTTCGCTCCCCTGGCTTTCGTGTCTCAGCGTCAGCACACTCCCAGCAGTCTGTTTTCACCTTTGGCGTTCCAGATGATATCTACGCATTTCACCGCTCCACCATCTGTTCCGGCTGCCCCTAAATGACTCAAGAACGGCAGTATACTAAGCAATTCCACAGTTGAGCCGTGGGATTTCACAAAGTACTTACCATCCCGCCTACACACGCTTTAAGCCCAGTGATTCCGCCTAACGCTTGGGGCCTCTGTATTACCGCGACTGCTGGCACAGAGTTAGTCGCCCCTTCCTTTAGAGTAGATCAGAACTTTCTTCCTCTTGACAGTGGTTTACATCCCGAAGGACTTCGTCCCACACGCGGCGTCGCTCCGTCACACTTTCGTGCATTGCGGAAGATTCGTTACTGCAGCCCCCCGTAGGAGTCCGAACAGTGTCTCAGTTTCGATGTGGCCGTCCGACCTCTCAGTCCGGCTATGCGTCAAAGCCTTGGTGAGCCATTACCTCACCAACTAGCTGATACAATATAGCCCCATCCCAGACCAGTTGCCCTTTGAGTCCAATGCCATGCGACATCGGAATATCATCTGGTATTACCCAACCTTTCGATTGGCTATCCCAGAATCCAGGGTAGGTTAGCTATACATTACTCACCCGTGCGCCACTGGGTATTGCTACCCCGTACGACTTGCATGTCTTAGCCACGCCGCCAGCGTTCAGGCTGAGCCAGAATCAAACTCTTCAATTGATTTTCTTGGTTGCCACCGGAGCCGACTTGCGTCCGAACCGGCGACAGAAATCCTTGAAAGCAGTCTGTCTGATAACTACCCGACTAAGACAATCGGGTAGCTTGTTTCTGCCCCGTGCGTGACTAAACTCACGGGGTCAGTCATAGGTCCGAAAAGGACCCATGAGCAAGGCATTCAAACATCATTATCGCTTAAAACTCAATTACTTATATGAGGTTCACATAAGGTGATCTAATAATAAACCAACAAGGATGCTGAATGATTTCAGGTGGATTAGCCTACTTCCGAAGAAGCAAACCAACCACTTGGATCGTTACTCTACCTTCGTCTTGCGACTCAAGCTTTGTAACACGCATCCTCGCGGCTTCCGACTATTCACTTGTCAAAGAGCACCCCGGCCGGCGTTCGCCGTTCCGTTTCGTCACTTTCGACTTGCGTCGTTGGTGTCGATTGGGTCGCACATCGTAACTTAATGTCGTTCGACTGTCAACCGGTTATTGTGAACTTTTTATCGTTCACTTTGCGGCCCGGGTCGAAACCCGAATCGCTTAACCGCTGAAGTCGTCAGCATTAAGCTGCGGCCTGCGTCACTCGTTCGCGTTCCGTTGTTTCGCGTCCGGCGGTCGAGTGAGGGAGGGATTATGCAGGGGTTATACGCTGCCGTCAAGCCGTCAGGATGTAAAAAATCCTACTTCTCCTTCTTGGCCTTCTTCCGTGCCTCAAGCGTGGCTTTGCGCCGCTGTTTGGCGTCGGCGGCGTTGGCAGGTTTGCCGGGGAGGTCGAGCGGTGCCCGCGCGCGGCCGCGGACCTGCAGCCGGATGGGCACCTCGGAGTACGGGAGTAATTCCCTGAATCGGTTAACGACGAACCGCCTGTAGTTCTCGTCGATGTAATCCGGGTTGTTCACAAACAGCACCAATGTTGGCGGGTTCACCGCAACCTGTGTGGCGTAGTACACCTTTGGCCGCGCACTCTTCTTGGATGACGGGGCCCGTTCCTTCAGGACCGACTCTACGGCAGCGTTCAGCTTGCCTGTCGAAACACGCTCGCTGGACTGCTTGAACAAGTTCTGGGCCAAATCCAGCACCTGCTGGATGTTCTTGCCGTCCTTGGCGGTCGTGAAGGCGATCGGGGCGAAGTCCAGGAAGCGCAGCTCGGCATCGAGGTATTTGCCGTATTCGTCCATCAGGTCCACGTCGCGTACCTTCTTCTCCCCCTCCTCTTTACCCTCCGCCATGGCTTGGCGGGCCAAGTCCCACTTGTTTACGACCATGATGACCGGCTTGAACTCCCCCGCCACGTACGCCGCCAGCTTCTTGTCTGGGTCGCTCAGCGGCTCGCTGGCGTCGATCAGGAACAGCACCACGTCGGCCCGGCGAATGCTCCGCTCGGCCCGGTGGAAGCTGTAGAACTCGATGTCATTGGTCACCATGTGCCGCTTTTTCCGCATGCCGGCCGTGTCGATGACGATCAGGGCGTGGCCGTCTTTTTCGAAGCGGACGTCGATGCTGTCTCGCGTCGTGCCGGCCACTTCGCTCACGATCACCCGCTGCGGGTCGTCCTCGTACAGCCGTGCGATGGCGTTCACCAGTGTGCTTTTGCCGGCGTTGCGCTTGCCGACGATCGCCAGATGCATCGCGGGCGGCGGCAGGTCGGTCGGGGCGTTCGTCAGGTCCAGATTCTCCCGCACGGCGTCCAGCAGCACGTCCAGGTTCCGGTCATTCGTGGCCGAAATCGCGATCGGGTTGCCGAATCCGAGCCGGCTGAAGTCGCCGATGAGCGGGTCGGACTTCGGCCCGTCGATCTTGTTCGCGATCACGATCGTCTTGACGTTCTTTTTGCGAAGCATCAGGGCGATCGTCTTGTCAGCAGCCGTCAGGCCGGCGGTGGCGTCGCAGACGAGCAACACCAAGTCGGCCCGGTCGACGGCAATGCGAATCTGCTGCTCGATGTGTTCGGTCAAGCCGGTTTCGTCATTGAAGCCGTACCCGCCCGTGTCGACGATCTCGATGTACTTGCCGTCGATCGGCAAGTGGTAGGCGACGCGGTCGCGCGTCACACCGGGCATGTCTTCGACGATGCTGATTTTCTTCCGGGCCAATGCGTTAAGCAGGCTGGATTTTCCGACGTTCGGTCGGCCGACGATGGCAATAGCAGGGAACTTCATACTGTAGACCGTTGTCGTCTGCCGGGAGCAGCCGTGTCAACCACAAACCGACTCCTGAATGTTCATACGGAGTTCATAATTAAACTAATTTCACAATTTTTCTGAAATACTTCATAACATTCACCCGACATGCGTATCTTTTGCGTACACAGATGAATCGCCCTGATGTTTCGAACCGCCGTACGTCACCGACGACCCCGCTCTCGTCGGCAGATCTGTCCCGATCTGACGCAGCAAACGCACCGCTACACGCCTTTGCGGATGGCCTGCCACAGTTGGTATGGGTCGCTCTGGCGGACGGCGAAATCGAGTTCGTTAATCGACGCTGGGCCGACTTCACAGGTTTGGACGTCAACGCCTGCGCGGACGGCAAATGGATTGAGGCGGTCCACACCGGCGATCGTGCCGCCGTCGCCGAAGCGTGGCGAAGCAGCCTGACCACGGGCGAGTCCCTAGACGTCCAATGCCGCGTGCGGCACCGCGAGCAGGGCTTCCGCTGGTTCCTGATGCGTGCCGCCGCAACGTTCGAGAACGGCCGCCCCGTCCGCTGGCTCGGCACCCACACCGACATCCACGACCTCAAGACCGCCGAGTCGGCCCTGCAGCGGGCGAACGAGGAGAGCGAACGCGCCGGCCGCACGAAGGACGAGTTCCTTTCGGTCATTTCCCACGACCTGCGTACGCCGTTGTCGGCCATCCTCGGCTGGACGCAGCTGCTCGAAATGGACGTCCTCGACGACGCCGAGCGGCGCGAGGCCGTCGAAACCATCAAGCAGCAGGCCAAGGCGCAGTCGCAGCTGATCGAAGACCTGCTCGACGTCAGCCGCATCGTCAACGGCAAGTTCCACCTGCGGCACCAGCCCGTCGAACTCGGCCGCGTGCTCAGCGCCGCCTTCCACACCGTCCTGCCCATCGCCGCCTCCAACGGCATCGGTTTGAACCGCGGCGAATGGGACGACGGCGTGGTCGTCCACGGCGACCCGCAACGGCTACAGCAGGTGGCGACCAATTTGCTGACCAATGCCGTCAAATACACGCCGCAGGGCGGCCACGTCGAACTCGCCATCAGCGTTGCCGACGGCACGGCCCGCGTACGCGTGCGCGACAGCGGCATGGGCATTCCGGTCGACCAGATCGAGGCCATCTTCGAACGCTTCACCCGCGTCGGCGACGCAGCCATGAAGGACAAAGGCGGCCTGGGGCTCGGCCTGGCGATCGTCAAACACGTGGTCGACGCCCATGGCGGTACAGTCTGCGCCCGCAGCGACGGTCCGGGCAAAGGCAGCCTGTTCGAACTCACCCTTCCCGCCGTCGCCGCCTCGGCCGCCGCCTCGCCTTCGGACGTGCCGTCGCTCGATCTCGCGCCAGACGAGACCCAACTGCTCGGCGTCCGCATTCTCGTCATCGACGACGAAGAATCCGCCCGCACCGTCATCGCCGCCGCCCTTCGCAAATCCGGCTGCGACGTCGTCGGCGGCCGGAGCGTTCAGGAAGCCTGGACGCTTCTGAACCAGCAGCCGTTCGACGTCCTCGTCAGCGACCTCGGCCTGATGGGCGAGACGGGTCTGGACCTCATCGCCCGCGTGCGTTCGTCGCAAGTCCCCTTCCGCAACATCCCGGCGCTGGCCCTCACCGGGTTCGCCAGCGTCGACGACCAGACCCGTGCCCTGGCGGCAGGCTTCCAGCAGCACGTGGCCAAGCCGTTCGAGCCGACCGACCTGGTCCGCCGGGTGCTGACCGTGCTCCGCGCCAGCCGCGCCCGGGCTTGATCCGTTAGCGTCGCCGCGGGTATTACGTCCGTCATGGACCGCCGCCCCCGCAAGCCCGCCCCGCCCCACGCCGGCCCCCCCGCCGGCCCGCGCGGCAAGCCCGCCAAGCCGCCCCTGCGCCGGCAGGTCACCACGCTCTGGGATTACCCGTCCCAGGATTACGGCGACGAACACCAAGGCATCCCCGGCTACGCCGGCGCGACGCCCAGTTACATCATCTGGAACCTGATCGACCGATACACCAAGCCCGGCGAACTCGTCCTCGACAGCTTCTGCGGCAGCGGCACCACCCTCGACGTCGCCCGCGACACCGGCCGACGGGCGCTCGGCTACGACGTGCACCCGACGCGCAAAGACATCTTCCGCGTCGACGCCCGCAAGCTGCCGCCGGAATTGACCGGTAAGGTCGATCTGGTCTTCATCGACCCTCCCTACAGCACCCACATCGACTACGGCCCCGACCCACGCGACATCGGCAAACTCAACGCCGGCGGCGACTACTACAGCGCCATGGGCGACGTGTTCAAAGAACTGCACCGCGTCCTCAAACCGGGCAAAATCCTCGGCCTGTACGTCAGCGACAGCTACGAACACGGCAAAGCCTTCTACCCGCTGGGCTTCGAACTGTTCCGCCGCTTGCAGGAGACCGGCTTCGTGCCCGTCGACATCATCAGCGTCGTTCGGCACAACAAGACGCTGGAGATGGGCAACTACCGAAAGGCGGCCGACGAAGGAAACTTTTTCCTCCGCGGGTTCAATTACCTGTTCATCGTCCGCAAACCGACCACCGAAAAGGCCTAAATCGCACGCTCCGGTTCCCTCTCCCTTGTACCCACGGGAGAGGGTTAGGGTGAGGGCCGACGACCAAATGCTCGAATCGCCAAGGCAATATCGTCGTCGGGCAGAGTTGCGCAATCGGTCAAACCGCATATGTAGGGCGGGCACTGCCCGCCGCTTCCGCCCGACGGCGGGCAGTGCCCGCCCTACGGCAGAATCGATCCGCTAGACACAATCTCCTTCGCACTCCTAGGGCAAGTTCCGAGCACACCCGAACCGCGGCCGCTTCGCCAGTTCGACGTAATAAATCGGCTGACGCTTCTTCAAAAACCGTTCTTCAAAAAACGTCCGTTCGCCCGCAAAAACACGGCCGGCAGCGTGTCCGACCAGCTTCGGATCGTTCCAAAAATCAGCACTCACGACCATCACGTCGAAACGTTCGGTGGCCGCCGTGCTCCGTGCCGGGCGATCGGCGTCAACAAGAAGATCGGCCGCCCGGATCCGCGGGCTGCCGGCCAATTTCGATGCCGTCGCCGGCTCCGCCTCGGCCCGGGCACGGGCCAGGGCGAAATGCTCGGGTTCTGCGATACCGAGCACCGCCAAGGCCCAGGCGTAATAGCCGGGGTGATCGGTCTTGAGCGTCAACGTCGACTCTTCGTCCCGCAGCACCGCATGGGCGTCGATCAGAAAGGGCTCAGCGAACAGGCGGTTCGGCAATTCCGCCGGCGTGGCGAACGGGTCAGGGTGAAACAGCAGAATCTCGTCGACCTCCGCAGGTCCGAACATCGTGCGAAGGTCCTGGCCGCGGCCACGCAGCAGCGCGACATTCTTCAGGCCCATTCCGTCAATCCGCTCGGCCGCCTGAAACAGCGCCTTGTGCTTCCAATCGAGGCCCACAAACGCGGTCGTCGGGTGCTTCGCCGCGAGTCTCGCCAGATACGCACCGTCCGCACAACCGATTTCCAGAACCACGCGCCCGCCGAACGCCGGCCCGATTCGGTCGTGGAAAAACGCCGCCCACTGCCCGCAATGCGTGGACACGGCGGCGTCGCCGAAGGCAAAGCTCCTGTATCGGCTCAGGCGGTCGGCATACACGCTTCGGCGAGGAGGCAGGTCCATCTCCGCCGCATCGTACGCCGGACCGTGACGGAGCGGGAACCGGAGCAAGAGGACGTCGGGGACGTGCATTTTGCCGCAGCCGCGGTAAACTTGTTCGATTCCGGATTTGCCCATGACCATGACCGAAAACGCCGCCCTCGCCCCGACGCAGAACCTGAACGTGATCGCCACCCGGCCGATCATCACGCCCGCGCAGCTGGAGGCCGCCCTGCCCGCCAGCCCGGCGGTGAACGGAACGGTCGTGCAGGGGCGGCGGGTCATGCGCGACATCGTCGCCGGCCGCGACCCGCGCCTGCTCGTCGTCGTCGGCCCCTGCAGCGTGCATGACCCCGAAGCCGCGCTCGAATACGCCCGCAAGCTGGCCGGCCTTCGCTCGCAGGTCGAAGACCAGTTGTTGATCGTGATGCGCGTCTACTTCGAGAAACCGCGCACCACCGTCGGTTGGAAGGGCCTGATCAACGACCCGCACCTCGACGGCACCTTCGACATGAACCGCGGCCTGGAACTGGCCCGCAAGCTGCTGCTGGACGTGAACGAACTCGGCCTGCCGTGCGCGACCGAACTGCTCGACCAGATCGTGCCGCAGTACATCGACGACCTGCTCGGCTGGGCCGCCATCGGCGCCCGGACGACCGAGAGCCAGACGCACCGCCAGATGGCCAGCGGCCTGAGCATGCCCGTCGGCTTCAAGAACTCGACCGACGGCAGCGTGCAGATCGCCATCGACGCCATGAAGGCCGCCCGCAGCAGCCACCATTTCCTGGGCATTGACGAAGAAGGCCGCGCCGTCATCGTGCAGACCCGCGGCAACGACGCCGGCCACATCATCCTCCGCGGCGGGCAGGGCCGGCCGAATTACTCGCCCGAAAACGTCGCCGACGCCAGCGCGGGCCTCGTCAAAGCGGGCCTGCCGCCGCGCCTGATGGTCGACTGCAGCCACGCCAACAGCAGCAAAAAGCACGAGAACCAGGCCGTCGTCTGGCAGAGCATTATCGAGCAGCGCCTCGTCAGTGCCCCGCCGTCGCCGATCATGGGCGTGATGATCGAAAGCAACCTCCACGACGGCCGCCAGGACATCGGCCCCGAAGGCCCGGGCGCGCTGAAGTACGGCGTGAGCATCACCGACGCCTGCATCGGCTGGGAAACTACCGAGCAGCTGCTGATCGAAGGGGCCGAACGCTTGCGAAAACGCTCCGCGTAGGGCGGGCATTGCCCGCCTTCCCAGAGCGGCGGGCAGTGCCCGCCCTACGTTGCCACAGGCTGCGACGTAAGTCGTGAAAATCGTCGCGATTTTGTTTCGCCGACTTACATTCGCGCAGCGCCGGCCAATGACAGGCCGGGTCAAGACTTGGGCCGAAATCGACCGCGCCGCGGCCGTACAGAGCTTGCCTAGACCGCCAAGCGACTTAGGCCATTCACGCTTACTCTTGGCCTCCCGCGATCGACCATTCGCCTGCGGCATCAAGGGTTATTTTACAAACCGGCCCCGCCCTGTCGGCCTAAAAATGGTCACTTTCGTAGTGTGCGGTGAACCGCGTTCTACGAAACTGCTGTCAATCGAACGCAACTAATTCGGCTTTCAGCCAAGTGCGTGGTGGTCGATATGTGCCGACAAGGACAAGATTACTTGTCCTTGCCACCCGCCACCCGTGGGGCCGTAAATATCGAGGTTTGGCCACACGCACAGCTGCCCGCCGACAATTCGTTGCGTCGGGTGGGCCACAACGGTGGTTTCGCTTCGCGCGGCAACGGCGGGCCGTTAACCCTACCCCGATCAACTTAAACTGCTCTGCTGATCCAGATAATGAGCGCCACGATCAATAGAATGCCAACGATCGTCCAAATCATGCCAGACTTCATTTGTTCAACCCATCGAGCCCGCTGTGGGCTCAGTTAAGACGTAGCGGCTTCACTTCTCCGGGCATGATGATATCAAAGTCGGCAGCCGTGTCGATTTTCGCCACGTTCGACGCCACGTTCGACGAGGGGCCACGCGCCCAGCGGCGAGATTAAGCACCGAATCGAATGTGCGTCGCGGGAACTAAGACCGAGATTTAATTTCGTCGGCTGCGGTGATCCTCACGATACAGAAGATCAATCTGCCCACGCCGCCCACGCCGCGTTCAGGCGGTCGGCGTCCCACGCGTGATCGTGCACCAGCACGCGGTACTCCTGCTCGAGCGGCCTGGCGGCCTCCCATTTCAAAGACTCGTTGAACAGAAACGCGGCGTTGAAATAGTGGCCTTGGCCGGTGCCGCCGTACCAGGGCGTGGGGTGGCGCGGGTTGGCCGGGTGGTCGAAGACGGCGATGCCGGCGTGGTGTCGTGGGCCGCCGTCGATCAGGCCGGTGAGGTCGCACCATTTGCTGACCTTCGGCGTCGGGCGGTCGCTGGTGGTGTTGTCGTCGAACAGCAGGCGGGTACTCAGCCAGTTGCGGTTGCCGCGGAAGGTCAGGCCGCCGTAGCCGCCCCACGTGCCGTTGAACGCCGTGCGGTCGAAGGTGACGTCCACACGCGGCGTCAGGCGGAACGTAAAGTCGAGCGTGTAAGCGTCCTGATCCAACGGGCAATACGTGAACGTGCGGGTTTCGTCGATCACCACCGTTCCATCCGCCTGCGTCCATTCAAGTGTTGACGTAACGCGGACGGCGTCGGCGTCGTGGGTCACGTCGGGCGGTGCGGTCGTGCGCTGCGTGTTGTAGGGCGAGTCGTTTTCTTCCCAGAAGCTCTGGCCGTTGACGAACTTGATGGCGTACCAAAGCCCGCGGTGCCAGACGTGGTCGCTCGGCTCGAAGAGCGTCAGGCAGTGGCCGGCGGGCGTGGTCAGCGGGTGGAAGAACGGTTTGGGCTTGCCGCCGTAGACGTACGTCCAGAGCGGCAGCCCGGCCCCGGGCCGGCCGAGGCTGAGGGAGGTGCCGAGGGTGTGGGTCAGGATCACGGCAGCGATTGTAGCTTCGACGCGGCCTTCTTCAGCAGCGCGACGTTCTTCAGGTTCGCTTTGACGAACACGTCGAGCACGTCGCCCGCGAGCGGCACGCTGCCGGCCAGGAAATCCAGGCCTAAGTTCGCCAGCATGCGGGCGATGACGATGTTGCCCAACTTGTGCTTGCGGGCGATGTAAACGGGATAAAGGCCGATGCAGAACGACACGGCGTCGCCGGCGACCGGCACCAGGCCAATCAGGGCGTCGAATCCGAACGGCACGCCGGCCACCTTGAACTGCCCGTCCATCCACTTCGCCACCGCTTCCGCCCGGGCCAGGTCGGCACCGAGGTCGCTGGTCAGCGGCAGCACACGCGACACCTTCACGCGGACGGATTCTTCCATGGCAGATTATTGCGTGGCTGCGTTGGCGACGGCGTTATGAAATCAAAGAGAGTTGCGACCGACGTGACATGCCACCGAAGGACGTGTAGCACCTCACGATGGAATGGTGAGGTCGATGTCCGCTTTCCAGGGCAGCGCAAGCCTTGGTATGAAGCGATCCGTTGTTATGTGGGACGAGCGGCCCGCAAAACGCCCGCAGAGCCTCACGACAGAGCCTCACGACATCGGCGCTGGCGCGGCCGGCGTGGCTGGCTCGGCGGGCGGCGTGCCTTCGGTCGGAGGCGTCGGGGTCGGCGTCGGCGTTCCGCCTTCGGCCGGCGGCGTGGCGGGCGGCGTGCCCTCGGCCGGCGGGGTGGCCGGTGTCGTGCCTTCGGCAGGCGGTGTGGCTTCTGCGGGCGGGGTCGCCGGTGCGACCGGCGCGGTGCCTTCCACGGCGGGCGGCGTCGGAATGCCCAGCGGGCCGGGCAGCGCCGGCAGCGGAACATTGCCGGCCGACAGGTCTGCCTTCAGGGCTTCGGCGTCGCTCATCGCCTGCGCGGACTTGGCCCTGGCGTCGGCGTCACCGCCGGCCGCGCGGTGGTCCAGCAACTGCAGTTGCGTGAAGAGTGTGACCAGACGCGCGGTCTTGGCCGCCGTCTTCAGCTTGTCGGGCGAATCGCCGCTCTCGACATTCGTCAGGCTGGTGCCGGACTCGACTAAGAAGTTTTCGGCGTCTTTAAGCAACTGGTCGGCCGCGGATACGTCGATCGACGTCAGCTCGGTCGGCACGGTCAGCCCCGCCCCTTCGATGGCCGTCTTCGCCTGGTCGATGGCGGATTTGACGTCGCCCAGCAGTAGGCCCTCACTGAGCGATATGCTGCCGAGGTCGCGCTGCACCACGCCGCTGCGGTACAGGTACTGCTGCGGGTGGATGATGTCGCGCAGCGACTTGTACGACTGCCCTTCCTTGCCGGGCAGGGAGAACTTCGGCGTCAGGGTCTGGGCGTACTTGCCGGCTTCGCTGTTGGCGAGTTGGGCGTATTTGTTGGCTTCGTTGAGCTGCCCAAGCACGGCCGAGCGGCTTTGGGCGAGGTCTTCGAGCTGCTTCTTCAAATCGACGGCCGCCGACTTGATCGACAGCTTCGATTGCTCGTCCCCTTCGACCGCGACGCCGGCAATGCGCTTCTGGTTCTCCGCGTACCTCTGCTGGCCGCCCCAGTCGGTTTCCAGAAGCTTGCCCTGCTCTTTGAGCGACGCGATGCCGGTGTCAATGACTTTGGCCTGCGCCTGGTTCAACTCCAGGTCGCTTTTCAGGCGGTCCAGCTGCACTTGCACGAGGTCGATGTTGATGGCCAGGTCGTCCGCGGCGCGGCGGGATTCGGACGCGTCGGCGAACGCACGCACGGCCTCTTCGCCTTTAAGTGAGTTGGCGTGGCTCAGCTGCGTGTCGGCGGTGGCCAGCGTGTCCGTGCGCTTTTTGGTCAGTTCCGCCAGCTGCGTCTGCTTTTGTTCGAGCTCGCCTTCCAGGCGTGTCGCTTCCTGCTTGGCCGCCGCGAGGGTCGGCAGCGACTGGGCGGCACCGACGCCCCAGGTCGTGCTCTGGGCGTTGCCCTGCATGGAACTGATGTGCGTCGACAGCTCGGCGATGGCGGCCTTCGGGTCCGCCCCTTTATAGGCGCTGGCGTAAGCGGCGCTGGTGTTGACCTGCTGGGCCAATCGGCGCAAGTCCAACAGCGTGCGGCGGACGGCGGCGCCCTGGTCCCGCAGCTTCATAACGGCGGCATGTGCGGCCTGCTGATCGACCGCGGCGGCGGAACCGCCGGCGACGGCCTTGAACGGGCCGCTGGAGGCGCTGTCGGCGGCTTCGGTCAGGGCGCTCGTCACCGAGGCCACGCCTGCGTCCGGCGCGAGCGATTCCAGGCTCGACAGCTTCGACAAAGCCGCTTCGACTTTGCCGACGGTCGCCTTGTCCGACGCACCGACGTCGTCGCAGCCGGCGACGAACACCGCGCCGACCGCCAGTGACAACACCGTGCGGCGCACGAGGTGATGGAACGCAATCGGACGGACCGACGACTGAAGCGGGAAAAACGTCAACGCAACTCTCCTGGCCGGGGCATGCTGATCCGCCTGCAAGGGTTGGATTGTGCCGGTGGCGTTAGAGACTGTCAATTGAAACCGGCCGCCACGTCAGAACGGGCGGGTCGGGCCTATGATGAACGGACAAGAGGTTTCGCATGACTGTTAAGTTCGCCTCCGAATCGTCTTACGGCAGCATGGGCCGTGCGTTCGGCAACCCGTACCAGAAGAACTACTTCGGCTTCGCGCCCGCCGACACGTGGACGCCCAACGTCAACTTGTACGAGTCCGACCAGTGCTACCTGGTCTGCGTCGACCTCGCGGGCGTGGAGAAGGAAAACATCGACGTGATCGTCCACAACCAGCGCCTGAAGCTGACCGGCCAGCGGGCCGCCCCGACGCGGGAGGCGCCCGACCCCTGTTCGACGCGTCTGCGCGTCCACCTGATGGAAATCGACCACGGCGCATTCAGCCGAGAGGTGGAACTGCCGGCCGACGTCGACCAGAAGCGCATCGCCGCCAGCTTCGAAAACGGTTTGTTGTGGATCGAATTGCCGAAGAGTTGAATTGAGGAGTGGGCAGTGGGGAG
>DASVSC010000026.1:0-5714 GCA_036388295.1 Tepidisphaeraceae bacterium
TCTGGCCCGTCCGCGACGTCCGCGGCTTTGTTTTTGCCTGAACACGACACGGTTCTAACCGCAGTCCCAGCAGCGTTAATCCATCATTAGTTTAGAGCGGCCTCCGACTTGTGCTGACGGCTTCAGTGGGTGGAATGCTTCGTATCCGGTCGGTAGGAGGCGAATTGATACGGTCCTCAACGCGCCTGAAAACAGCGTTTTCAGCCTCAAAACGGCTATTATGTCATTTTTAAAATAACAATTTGACTAATCGCTGCTCGGGTTCTATTTTCGAAATTAGATTATGCATTCGATTTATCAATATATCGGGGTGGCGGCGTTGGCCGGTGTGGTCGTGGCCGGGTCGGGCTGTGATCGCAAGGCCCAGCAGGGCGGACCGCCGCAGATGCCGCCGCCGGTGGTGTCGGTCGCCGACGCCGTTGCCCAGGACGTGCCGATGTACATCGACGGCATCGGCAAGGCGGCCGCGATGGAGTCGGTCACGATCACGCCCCGCATCGCCGGCCAGATCGTGGAACGCCGGTTCGAGGACGGGGCCGACCTGAAAAAGGGCCAGGTCCTGTTCCTGATCGACCCGGCCCCGACGGAAGCGGCCTTGGCGTCCTCGCAGGCGAAAGTCGCCCAGGCGAAGGCGGCGGCCGACTTCGCCCGCATCGAACTCGACCGCTACGCCGCTGTCGCCGGCACGAAAGCCATCAGCAAAAGCGACATTGACACTCGCCGCAACGCGGTCGACGTCGCCGTCGCCCAGCAGGCGGCCGCCGAGGCGGACGTGCGGACGGCCCAGATCAATCTCGATTTCTGCACCGTCCGCTCGCCCATCGACGGCCGGGCCGGCTCTCGGTTGGTCGACGTGGGCAATGTGGTCAAGGAAAACGACACGCCGCTGCTGAGCGTGCAGAAGCTCGACCCGATTTACGCAGACTTCACCGTCAACGAACAGCAGCTCGCCGCCGTCCGGGCGAACATGGCCGAAGGGGCGCTCAAGTGCCTGGTCCGCCTGCCGACCGAAGCCGAGACGGCCGGCCGGGAAGGGTCGCTGACGTTCCTCGATAACTCCGTCCAGGACGCGACCGGAACCGTCCGGCTGCGGGCGACGCTGCCCAACCCCGGTTCCCACTTCTGGCCCGGCCAGTTCGTGAACGTGCGGCTGGTGCTTAAGACGCTGAAAGACGCGGTGCTGGTGCCGTCCTCGGCGTCGCAGATGAGTCAGAAGGGCCCGTACGTGTTCGTCGTCAAACCCGACATGGTTGCCGAGATCCGGCCGATCAAGCCGGGGCAGACGCAGGGCGACATGCTGGTCGTCAGCGACGGCTTGAAGGCGGGCGAGCGCGTGATCACCGACGGCCAGATGATGGTCCGTCCGGATATGCCGGTGCGTCTGCCCGGCCCGCCGCCGGCGGGTACCGGCGGGGCTCCGCAGGGCAGCGGCGTGGCCGGCGACCCGGCCAAGGGCGGTACTGAAGGCGCGACCAAGGGCGGCGACGCCCAGCAGCCGCAACCGGGCCGCACCGGTAACGCAGGAGGTCAGTCGTGAACTTGTCCGAACCGTTCATCCGTCGTCCGGTCATGACCATCCTGTTGACGCTCAGCGTCATCGCGTGGGGGACCTATTCCTATCTTAAACTGCCGGTCAACGACCTGCCGGCCGTCGATTACCCGGTCATTCAGGTGCAGGTCAGCTATCCGGGTGCGAGCCCGGAAACGATGGCCAACAACGTCGCCACGCCGCTGGAACGCCAGTTCATGCAGATCCCCGGCCTGGAGCTGGTGACCAGCCGCTCCGGCCAGGGCAACACCACGTTTTCGCTGCAGTTCGCGCTCAGCAAAACGCTGGACTCGGCGGCGACGGACACGCAGGTCGCCATCACTCAGGCCGGCGGTAACTTGCCGCAGGACCTGCCCAGCCCGCCGACGCTGTCGAAGAACAACCCCAACGACCAGCCGATCATGTACCTGGCCCTGACCAGCGACACGGCCACGCAGGGACAGATCTACGACTTCGCCAACACGCAGGTCAGCCAGCAGATCAGCATTCTGCCCGGCGTCAGCCGCGTGCAGGTGTACGGCACCAAGGGGGCGGTCCGCATCAAGGCCGACCCCAGCAAGCTGGCCGCCCGCGGCATGACGATCGCGTCACTCACCGAGGCGATCCAGAGCGGCACGGCCTACACCGGCGCCGGCCAGTTCGATAACGCCGACGAAACGATCATCCTGCGCCCGCAGGGCCAGCTGGAGACGGCCGAGGAGTACAACAAACTCATCGTCGCCACCGGTCCCGGCGGCACGCCCGTTTTCCTGCGTGACGTCGCCACCGCCAGCGACGCGGTGCAGGACGAGCGCATTCACATGAGCTTCTGGTCGCGCAAGTTCGGTTCGCCGAGCGCGACGGTCATCTGCGCGGTCAACCGCCAGGCCGGCGGCAACGCCGTGGCCGTGACGCAGGCCATTCATGAGCTGCTCCCGCGCCTGAACGCCGAGTTGCCGCCGAGCGTGCGACTGACGCCGATCTACGACCGTTCCGTCACGATCGTGAACTCCATTCACGACGTGCAGGAGACGCTGATCATCGCCTTCGTGCTGGTGGTGCTGGTGATCTTCCTGTTCCTGGGCCGCGCCCGCGACACGCTGATCCCGGCGGTGGCGCTCCCGCTGTCGCTGCTGATCACGTTCGTGGTGATGTGGTTCCTGGACTACAGCCTGGACAACCTCTCACTGATGGCCCTGACGCTGGCGATCGGCTTCCTGGTCGACGACGCGATCGTGTTTTTGGAAAACACCGTGCGTCGCATGGAACACGGCGAGCCGGTGATGCAGGCGACGCTGAACAGCGCGAAGGAAATCAGTTTCACGATCCTGTCGATGACGCTGTCGCTGGCGGCGGTGTTCCTGCCGCTGGTGCTGATGCCCGGTTTGATGGGACGCATTTTCCGTGAGTTCAGCGTGGTGATCATCGTGGCGATTTTCGCCAGCGGTATCGTGTCGCTGACGCTGACGCCGATGATGTGCAGCCGCTTGCTCGCGGCCCGCGGGCCGAACATCAAGAAGCCGTGGCTGGAGCGCGTGGCGTCGCGCATTGAGCACGCCGTGCTGGACGTGTACGGCCGAACGCTCAACTGGGCGCTGCGCTTCCACCTCGTCAGCGCGGTCGCGTGGGTCTTGTGCCTGGTCGGCACGGGCTATCTGCTGATGACGCTGCCCAAGAGCTTCCTGCCCGTCGGCGACAGTGGCTTCATCTTCGGCCTGATGATCGGGCCGGACAAAGCCTCGTACATGAAGATGCGTCAGTACCAGGACAAGGCCGAACTGGTGATGCGGGAGAACCCGGCGGTCAGCGCCACGTTCACCATGACCGGCAACGGCCAGTTCCTGACCTACAACCAGGGCCTGCTGCTGGCGTTCCTGGAACCGCGCGACCAGCGCGGCCCGATCGCCGAAGTGGCCGGGCCGACGGGCCTGATGGGCCAAATCATGGGCGCGGTGCCTGGCGTGCTGCCGATCATGAACCCGCAGCCGGTGCTTAAAATCAGCACCGGCGCGGCCGCGGACAACACGTCGCCGCTTACCTACGCCATCAGCGGCACTAATCCCGCGGACGTTTACAAGGCCGCCAATGAGCTGTTGCCGAAGCTGCAGGAGTTCAAAGGCTTCGCCGCCGTCCGGACCGACTACTTTCCAAATCAGCCGTACCTGAACGTTCGCATCCTGCGCGAGCAGGCGTCGACCTACGGCGTGAGCGTGACCCGCATCGAACAGCTGCTGGCCAACTCGTTCAGCCAGAACTACCTGTACCTGATCAAACGCCCGAGCGACCAGTACCAGGTGATTCTGGAGGCCAACAACGAAAACCGGTCCGACCCGCAGGACCTGTCCAAGCTCTACATCAAGAGCGACGACGGCCAGCGCACCATTCCGCTCGATGCGGTGGTGAAGTGGGACCAGCAGCTCGGGTTGCAGCAGGTGAACCACATCAACCAGTTCACGAGCGTGACATTCGCGTTCAATCTGCAGCCCGGGGTGTCGACCGGCGACGCCACCGACTTCATTCAGAACACCGCCAACGCCACGCTGCCGCCCACCATCCGCGGCGCGCTGCAGGGCGAGGCCAAGACGTTCACCGAAACTATCGGCAGTCTGGTCGTGCTGATGATCGTCGCCGTGTTCGTGATGTACGTGATCCTGGGCATCCTTTACGAAAGCTACCTGCACCCGTTGACCGTGCTCAGCAGCCTGCCGGTGGCCCTCGTCGGTGGCCTGGCGACGCTGTGGGTGTTCGGCGAGGAAGCATCGCTGTACGCGTACGTCGGCATGTTCCTGCTGATGGGCATCGTGAAGAAGAACGGCATCATGATCGTCGACTTCGCGCAGCAGCGCGTGGCCCAGGGCGAGTCGGCCCATAAGGCCATCCACGACGCCAGTATGGACCGTTTCCGCCCGATCATGATGACGACCATCGCCGCCGTCATGGGCGCGTTGCCGATCGCCTTGGGCTGGGGCGCGGACGGCGAAAGCCGTCGGCCGCTGGGCTTGGTGATCGTCGGCGGGCTGATCGTCAGCCAGTTCATCACGCTGTACGTCACGCCGGTGATTTATCTGTACCTGGAAGAGTTCCAGGAGAAGGTGCTGGACCGCACGAGCTTCTTCCGCTCGAGCCGTCACCAGCAGCACGAAATCGACGCCGGCGCGCCGCAACCGGCCGGACTGATCGCGGAGGCCCGTTAAATGACGCGTCGCACACTTTCCGTCGCCGGCGGCTTGGCCCTGGCGATGACCGCCGTCGGCTGCACCGTCGGTCCGAATTACAAGAAGCCCGAAACGCCCCTGCCGGCGTCGTTCAGTGCCACCCAGCCCAGCAGCACGCAGCCGGCGGTCGAGCCGGTGGCCGTGGACCTGACCCAATGGTGGCAAACCTTCGGTGACCCGCAGCTGAACCGGCTGATCGGCGACGCCGTGACGAGCAACTTCGACGTACGCATCGCCCAGGCCCGCGTGCGCCAGGCCCGGGCGCAGCTCGATGCCGCTTACGGCGGGCTGTTCCCCACCGTCGACGGCAGCGTGGCGTACTCCCGGTCGCGCTCCAGTGAGAACGCTTTCGCCGGCGTCGCCACCGGGACGGCCAACAGCGGCTCCGACAGCGGCGGCGGCACCGGCACCACCGGCGGCTCGGTCAGTTCCTCGCTCAGTAGCTTCGGCGGCGGCGAAAGTGACTTGTTCCAGGGCGGCTTCGACGCCGGCTGGGAACTCGACGTCTTCGGCGGCCAACGCCGTAACATCGAGGCGGCCGCCCGGACGTTCGAAGCACAGATCGACGCCCGCCGCAATGCCCTCGTCACGCTGCTGGCGGAAGTGGCCCGTAACTACGTGCTGCTCCGCGGCTACCAGTACCAGCTGGCCATTACCGACAAGAACATCGCCGCCCAAAGCGACACGCTGCAACTGCAGCAGCAGAAGCTGGCGGCGGGCATCTCGACCGATCTGACCGTCGCCCAGGCCGAGGCGTTGCTGGCCAGCACGCGGGCGCAGCGGCCGACGTTGCAGACCAGCGTCAGCCAGACGATTCACCGCCTCGGCATCCTGCTCGGCCGCGAGCCGACGGCGCTGCAGGCGGAACTGGCGACGTCGACGCCGATCCCCGTCGGGCCGCCGTCGATTCCGACCGGCCTGCCGTCCGAATTGCTGCGCCGCCGGCCCGACATCCGTCAGGCCGAACGCAC
>DASVSC010000027.1:0-25711 GCA_036388295.1 Tepidisphaeraceae bacterium
GGCCACGACGGAAGCCGCGTCGCCTTGTGTTCGCATCCACCGGCACCCAGCAATCGGGCACAGGCCTGCGGCTGTCGCCGCGCGTCAATCCATTCGGGCAGCAGCGTAGCCGCCAGCCACAAATCACTTGACTTGCACGCCGAATTAGTTTATACTTAAACTAATTAGAACGGGCGTTTCGCCCGAGGGCACTATGCAACTTCATGGCTTTCATCATCTGACCGCCGTCACCGCTGACGTGCGAACGAATCACGAGGTCTACACCCGCTCGCTCGGCCTGCGGCTGGTGAAGAAGACCGTCAACCAGGACGACACCTCGGCGTACCACCTGTTCTACGCCGACGGCCTGGCCTCGCCCGGCACCGATATCACGTTCTTCGACTGGCCCGTGCTGCCCGAAAAGCGTGGCACCGGCAGCATCGTGCGCACCGGCTTTCGCGTGAGCGACGCCGCGGCGTTGGACTACTGGCACAAGCGGCTGAAAGAGCTTCGGCACGTGCCCGACGCCATCGTCGAACGCGACGGCCGCTCTACGCTGGACTTCGAAGACCGGGAGGGACAGCGCCTCAGCCTCGTCGTCGACCCGACCGCCGGCTCCGGAAATCCGTGGGCCGGCAGCCCCGTGCCGGCCGAGCACCAGATCCGCGGGCTCGGCCCGATCACGCTCAGCGTCGCCAACCTGGAGCCGACGGCGAAGGTGCTGACGGACCTGATGAACATGCGCGACGTGCGCCAATACACCGGCCCCGCCACCGACGGCAGCAAGAAAGCTACGGCCGAGGTGCACGTGTTCGAAATGGGCGAGGGCGGCCCGGCCGCCGAACTGCACGTGGCCGTCGAGCCGAACCTGCCTCGGGCCCGGCAGGGTGCGGGCGGTGTGCACCATGTGGCGTTTCGGCTCAAGACGTACGAAGAATACGACGCCTGGGCCGAACGGCTGCGCGCGTTCGGTGTGGCCAGCAGCGGCCCGGTCGATCGATTCTACTTCCGTAGTCTCTACTTCCGTGAGCCGAACGGCATTCTGTTCGAACTGGCAACGGACGGCCCCGGCTTCGCCGCCGACGAGCCGATGGACGCACTCGGCCAGCGCCTGTCGCTGCCGCCCTTTCTGGAAGAACGCCGCGCGGCCATCGAAGCGGGATTGAAGCCGCTGTAATCGAACGGTGGATGGGCCACAGATGCACGCAGATAATAGGAAATGTCTTCTCTTATCTGCGTTCATCTGCGTGCATCTGCGGCCACTTTCCCTCTGCTCGAACTCGCCAACTTTCGAGAGAAATCACAATGCTGACTAACATTGATCCTCATGCAAAACAGCCGTTACGAACGGCCGGCCCGTCGCCGGAGACGGCCGCCGCGACCGTTATCATGATCCACGGACGTGGCGCCTCAGCCGACAGCATTCTGTCGCTGCACGCTGCACTCGGCCTGCCCACGTTGGCCGCCGTTGCCCCGCAGGCGGCGGGCGGGACGTGGTACCCACATTCGTTTCTCGCCCCGCTGGCCTACAACCAGCCGTACCTCGACTCGGCACTGCGCCGGATTGAAAGCGTCGTCGTCGAGCTGATCGGCCGAGGCGTGCCGGCGAGCCGAATCGCTCTGCTGGGCTTCTCCCAAGGCGCGTGCCTGACCAGCGAGTTCGTCGCCCGCCATCCGCGCCGCTACGGTGCGGCAATGGCCCTCACCGGCGGCCTGATCGGCCCGGCCGGCACGACGCATGACTACAAAGGTGACCTCGCCGGCACGCCCGTCTTTCTCGGCAGCGGCGACCCGGACCCGCACGTCCCGTTCGAACGAGTGCGCGAGACGGAGGCGGTGCTGAAACGCATGGGCGCGACCAGTGACATCCGCCGCTACCCCGGCCGCCCGCACACGATCAGCCAGGACGAAATGGACGCATGCCGAACCCTATTGGCGTATTTAACGGCCAGTTAGATTTTTCATATACAACTTGATAATCGAAGCCGCCCGGGCCATTCGCCGGGCGGTTTCGATTGTCATGGATGACGCTCTCCACACGGCACGTCCACGACGCCGGTCTTTCGTGAGACGACGGCGAAAATGACCGAAAAATGGCTTGACGCGCCATTTTTGTTTGGATATTGTTTGGTATCGGTTCTTCGTGGGCGTCTGCCCGCGTCCGGTGCCCGGCGGTTTTGCGCCGGCGTCACACTTCACTCCGCAACGGAGTCCGTCATGTCACTGGTCGAGCAAGTCCGGGGCGTCCTTTCTTCCGCCGTTACAATCGAACAAACCTGCGTCCGCCAGGCGGAGCAGATTGACGCGCTCGTGCGTCAGGTCGCGGTCTTGACGGCCGACAATGCCGCGCTGCGCGAGCGGCTGGAGGCGACACCGCCGCCGGAGCCGGACCGGGGCGAAACGCCCGACACGCAATGGGGGTTCGTGGCCAACGACACGGATACGCTCGCCGCCGTACGGGCCGGCCTTCGGCGGATGAAGTCCGACGGCGGTCAGTGGCTACGCTTGTGGCACAGTCACTTCGGCGCGTTCTCGCCGGCGACGGTCGACTTGATCGACGCCGCCGCCGGCCTGGGCGTCCGGACCATCGTCTGCGTCCAGCCGAAGGATACGGCCAGCGAACCGCTTGGCACGCCGGACTTTACGGCCTTCGTCAACCGCAACGCCGCGGCGCTGCGGCGGGTGTATGCCGTCGAAGCCGGAAATGAATTGAACCTCGCCCAGTACCGCCCGGACGACCTCGGCGGCGGAAGCGACTGGCACAAACCGTACGTCGACCGCTGGCTGCGCCCGCTGTCGACGGCCCTGGCCGGCATTGGCGTGAAAACACTTTGCACCAGCATTACCGACACGTATCACCCCGAAAATTATGGCCTGAATTACGACGCCCTGCTCGCCGCCGGCGCTCGCGATTGCTGCGACGGCGTGGCCCTGCACGCCTACCTTCTACCGCAATCATTGCAGATGCTGGCAACGGTTGTCGGCGACTTGAAAACCAAATGGGCCAAGCCGATTCACGTGACCGAATGCAACGTGCACATGCAAGGCGTTTCCACCGCCCAATGGCCTGGCCGATTTGCCGCCTACTTCGACGCCCTGCGCGACAGCGGCGTGACGAGCGTGCAGTTCTACCGCGGCGTGCCGAAGACCAACGGCAAGTGGGATTGGCCCACGCTGTTCGATAAGGCGGGCGTGCCGACGGATGCATACGCCGTGCTGCTGGCGGCGGTGAAATCGCAGTAGGCGCTGCCTGGGCGTCCTGTTATCCAGTTCCCTCCCCCGGCGTTCCGCGGGAGGGAACCGGCCGGTCCGGCACATCCCGGTCGATCCACGTGTCCAATTCCATGCGTGACAATTTCATGGCCTCGCCCGCCTGCTTCGCTTCGCCGCGGCGGACGGCGGTCAGTTCGGCGGCAATGCTGACGGCGATTTCTTCCACCGTCACCGCGCCGATTTCCAGCCCGATCGGCGCGCGCACGTTCGCCAGCCGGTCGCGGTCGATGCCTTCGGCGGCCAGTGCGCCGAGGATCGTGCGGACCTTTCTTTTGGAGCCGATCATGCCGACGTATTTCGCACCCCTGTTGATTACGGCGCTCAGCGCCGCCGCGTCGCGATGGTGGCCGCGGGTGATGATGACTACGAATGTGTTCTCGTCGATCGGCAGCCGATTCAGTTCCAGGTCTATCGTGCCGCAGACCAAAGTCGCGCCAGGAAAACGCCTCGGCAGCAGCACGTCGGGGCGGTCATCGACGACGGTGACGGCAAAGCCCAGCGTCGCCGCCAGCGGCGCGAGTGCTCCGGCCACGTGTCCCGCGCCCGCGATGACCAACGGCGGCGCGGGCTCGATCGTTTCGCGAAAGCCGATGCCCGGGATCATCACCGTCGCCGGCCGGTTCGCGCGAAGGTCGTCGGCCAGCACGGCGAACCGTGCGGCGTCGCCCTGCCCGGCCAGCAGTTCCACGTGCACGTCCAGAATGCCGCCGCACCACATGCCGTCGTCCCAGCCGTGGTCGTGGTCCAGGCGAAAGCTCATCGGCGGCGCGGCCGCGGGAAGCGGCGTGGCGTCCTCGTCGCTCAGCAGCATACGCATCGCCCGCTGGCGCACTTCCGCTTCGACGCACCCGCCACCGAGCGTGCCGAGGATTTCGCCCGCGGCGGTGACGATCATCCGTGCCCCACGCTGCTGCGGCGTGCTGCCGCGCGCGTCGATCACGGTGCACAGCGCCACGCGTTCGCCGGCGGCGCAGCGGCGGGAGATTTCGTCGAAAAGGTCCAGCATATTGGGTAGCCGTATGGCTTCTGGTTCACTCTCATGTGAGCACAAGGGAGAGGGAACCGCAGGCAAACGCGCGAGTATACCGCGGCATTCGCGGACTGGCGTTTCATTTTTCTGGACACGCACTGCGAACGGTGTATATTCACCCGTTGCGCGTCCGCCCGGCACCAACCAACCGCCCTGGCGACTTTGCCGACTGCCCGAATGATCGATCGCTCCCGTCTTCTCTCCGTCGCGCGCGGCGATACGCCTGCCGACCTGGTGCTGCGTCACGCGCGCGTCGTTAACGTCTTTTCCGGCGAGATCGAAGCGGGCGATATTGCCGTCGTCGACGGCCTGATCGCGGGCGTCGGCGACGGCTATGCCGGCCGGGAGGAAGTTGACCTCGGCGGCGCGTACGTCGCGCCCGGCCTGATCGACGCGCACGTGCACATCGAAAGTTCGCTCTGCACGCCGGCCCAGTTCGCGCGGGCCGTCGTACCGCGCGGCGTGACCAGCGTGGTGACCGACCCGCACGAAATCGCCAACGTCTGCGGCACCAGCGGCGTGCAGTACATGATCGACGCCAGCCGCGGCCTGCCGCTGAGCGTGTTCGTGATGGCCCCCAGTTGCGTGCCCGCCACGCCGTTGGGCACCGCCGGCGCGGCGCTCGATGCGGCCGAACTGACGGCCATGGCGGCCGACGTGCACGGCCTGGCGGAGGTGATGAATTTCCCCGGCGTGATCGGGGCCGACGCGGACGTGCTGGCGAAAATCGCCGCTTACGCCGGCCGGCCGATCGACGGGCATTGCCCCGGCGTCACCGGCCGCGCGCTCAACGCGTACGCCGCCGCGGGCATCGGGTCGGACCACGAATCGATCACGCCGGCCGAGGCCAAAGAGAAGCTGTCGCGCGGGCTGTACCTGCTGATCCGCGAAGCGACGAATGCCCGGAACCTGCACGCCCTGCTGCCGTTGGTGACGGCGAAGACGAACCGAAGAATCTGCTTCTGCACCGACGACCGCGTGCCGGCCGACCTGCTGACCAGCGGCGGCATCGACCACATGGTGCGCGAGGCGATCGCATTCGGCATCGACCCGGTCGACGCCTTCCGTCTGGCGACGCTGAACCCCTCCGAATGGTTCGGCCTGAGCGACCGCGGCGCGATCGCGCCGGGCCGGCGGGCGGATTTGATGGTCTTCGACGATCTGCGTGCGCCACGGGCGACGGCGGTCTACGTCGGTGGACGGCGCGTCGTGGAAGCGGGTCGAACGTCGCTCGACGTCACGGCGGAAGCCGCCGTTCCCGTGCCGGCCGCCGGGCAGGTCAGCGTCTCCATTGACGACAACACCTTCCGCATTCCCGCCACCAGCACCCGCGTGCGCGTGATTGGCGCGATCGAAGGCCAACTTGTCACCGAACCGCGGGTGGCCACACTGCCGGCCGTCGATGGCGCGCTTCGGGCCGACATCGCACAGGACATTCTGAAAATGGCCGTGCTGGAACGGCACCGCGGCACGGGCAATGTCGGCCGGGGCTTCATCAGCGGGTTCGGCCTGAGGCGCGGGGCCATTGCCGGCACGGTGGCGCACGATCATCATAACCTGATCGTCATCGGCGCGGACGACGCGAGCATGGCCGTGGCCGCCCGGCACGTGGCGACGCTCGGCGGCGGCCTGTGCGTGGTCGACGGCGATCGCGTGGTGGCGGATTTGCCGTTGCCCGTGGCGGGCCTGATGAGCGATCAGCCGATCGAAGCCGTGCGAACCGCGTACGATGCATTATTGAAAGCAGCCGCCGCACTGGGCGCGACGGCCGCCGACCCGTTCATGGCGATGAGCTTCATGGCCCTGGAAGTGATCCCGTCGCTGAAGCTCACCGACCGCGGGCTGATCGACGTGACACGGTTCGAGATCGTAAGCTTGTACGTTTGAAGAAAGGGCCGCAGATGAACGCAGATACACGCAGATAAAAAGAACGAAGCCGGAACACCGGCGCCTCATTTTCCGTTCTTTTTCTTATCTGCGTTCATCCGCGTTCATCTGCGGCTAAACCGAATGCGACCGCACCACCAACTCGTTCACAGCCGCACGCGGGTCACGCCGCGCTACGCCCTGCTCCCGCTGGAAGGCTATCCGTTTTCGCGCCTGCCGAGTTGGCCGGACGCGCAGGCCCGCGTGTTGGCGTCGCCGGCGATCGGGGCGGGGTTCGTGCAGTACCTGATCGACCTGCCCGCCGGCGGTCATGGCGAGTTCGCGGCCGACGACCGGACCGAAACGTTCTTCTACGTCATCAGCGGCAACGGCACGTTTCTGGACCGCGGCGACATCAAGATGGCGTACACCGCCGGCCATTTCGGCCTGACGCCGCCGGGGCGCGCGTCGCACTTCGTTGCCGATACGGCGACGCGTGTCCTGATCCACCGCCAGCTGTTCCGCCCCGCCGTCGGCATCGAACCGTTCACCGGCCTGTACGGGCATGAAAGCGATGTGGCCGCCACCGCCTGGGCCGACACCGACAAAATCCAGTTGCGGACGCTGATTCCCGACGAACTGCAATACGATTTAGCCGTCAACATCTTCGCCTTCACGCCCGGCTTCGGGTTGCCGATCGTGGAGACGCACGTGATGGAACACGGCGCGCTGATTCTGCAGGGCAAAGGCCTGTATCGCCTCGGCGACGACTGGATGGAAGTGGAAAAAGACGACTTCCTCTGGATGGGCCCGTTCTGCCCGCAAAGTTTTTACGCCACCGGCGACGGACCGGCGAAGTACATCTATACCAAAGACGTGAATCGAGAAATTGTGCTTTAAGGAGAGTGGGCAGTAGGCAGTGAGCAGTGGGCAGAGAAGAAGACGTCTTTCATTTCTGCCCACTGCCCACTGCCCACTGCCACCTGAAACCATGACCGAAAAAATCTACCGCGACGAAGACGTGAACTGGGACATCCTCAAGGGCCGGACGATCGCCGTGCTTGGCTACGGCATTCAGGGCAAGGCCCAGGCGGCCAACGCGCGCGACAGCGGCTTCCACATCATCATCGGCAGTGGCAGCGGCATCGACGAAGCCAAGAAGGACGGCTTCGAAGCCTACCCGCTTGGCGAGGCGGTGAAGAAGGCGGACATCATCCTGATCGAACTGGCCGACCCGGTGCAGCCGCCGATTTACAAGAAGGACATCGCCCCCAACCTGCGCCCCGGCCAGACGCTCTGCTTCTGCCACGGCTTCAGCGTGCTGTACGGACAGATCGTGCCGCCGAAGGACGTGAACTGCGTGCTGTTCGTGCCGAACGGGCCGGGCAAGTTCGTGCGGGAAAAATACCTGAACGGCGAAGGCGTCTACGGCTGTGTCGGCGTCGACCACGACGCCACCGGCGACGCCCGCGAGATCGCCTTCGCCATCAGCAAAGCCGTCGGCAGCACGCGGGCCGGCGTCGTCGAATTGTCCTTCCAGCACGAAACCGAAGGCGACAACTTCGAAGAGCAGATTCTGTACGGCGGCGCCATCGCCCTGATGCGTGCCTGCTTCAACACGATGGTCGACAACGGCTACCCGCCAAGCTTCGCGTACGCCAAGGCCATCCGCAGTTTGCGCAGTGTGATCGACGTGATGGACGAAGTGGGCATCGAGGAATACATCAGCCGCCGCAGCAGCCGCACGTGTGAATACGCCGTGCGCACGCGCGGGCCGCGGGTGATCAATGAGCCGGAAATCCGCAAGATTTTTGAGGAAACCGAGCGCGGCGAGTTCGCAAAGGAATGGATGAACGAGTTCGCCCTCGGCATGCCGACGTTGCACCGCATGCGGCGCACCGGGGCGAACAGCACCATGGAAAAAACGGGCGTTGAATGGCGTGAGAAGTTCGGTAAATAAGAGTGGCCGCAGATAAACGCGGATGAACGCAGATAAGAATAATCTGACTTACCTTCTCCATCTGCGTTCATCTGCGTCAATCTGCGGCCAATATAGACCATGAAGATCAACGCAGACCGAATCGCCGCTGACCTGGACCGCATTGCGGCCATGACCGACACGCCCGGCCAGGGCAGCGGCCGGCCGACGTTTTCGCCGCAGTGGGCGGAAGCGCGCGATTACGTCATTGCCGAAGCGAAAGCCGCCGGTTGCGACGTGCGCGTCGACGCCGCCGGCAACGTGCACGCGCGGCAGGCCTCCTTCGGCTGGGACCAGCCGGCGTGGCTCAGTGGCAGCCATGTCGACAGCGTGCCGCACGGCGGGACGTTCGACGGCGTGACCGGCGTCGTCGTGCCGTTGGAAATCCTGCGCGCGGCGGCGGAAGCGCAGCAGGCCGTGCCGCTCGAACTGGTCGTCTTCGCCGAGGAAGAAGGCACCACGTTCAACCTCGGCATGCTCGGCAGCCGTGCGTGGGCGGGCACGCTGTCGGCGGCGGAACTGGCGAAGCTGCGCAACAAGGGCGGCGTCGACCCGCTCACGGCCGGCCGGCCCTATGGCGTCGTGGCCGACTGGATCGGCCTGGACGTGATCGACCCGAAGCAATACCGCGGCCTGATCGAAGTGCACGTGGAGCAAGGGCCGGCGATGTGGGAGAAGCACATTCCCGTCGCGATCGTGAACGCCATTAACGGCCGTCGGCAGTTCCGCTGCACGATTCACGGTGTGGCCAATCACGCGGGCTCCACGCCGATGAGCTACCGTCAAGACGCCCTCGCCGCCGCGGCCGAGTGCATCGTGGGACTGGAGAAGTTCCCGACGATGCTGTCAACGGACGCGGTGCTGACGGTCGGCCGCATCGAGGCCAAGCCGAATGCGCTGAACGTGATTGCCGACACGGTGACGTTCAGCATCGATTTTCGCAGCCCGAAGAACGAGCACCTGGAGGCCGGCAGCCGGGCGATCCGCCAGGCCATCGCCGCGATCGTCGGCCGCCGCAAGCTGACGGCGGACCTGGCAGAAACCGAAATTCTGCCCGCCGTCACGTTGGACACAGGCGTGGTCGATGCCTTGCAGAAGGCGGCCGCGACGGCGGGCCTGGGCGACGTGCCGACGACACACAGCGGCGCGCTGCACGACGCGGCCATTCTGGCCCCGCGGCTGCCGACGGCGATGATTTTTGTCGCCTCGAAAGACGGCATCAGCCATAACCCCGCCGAGTTCAGTCGGATCGAAGACATCGCAAAGGCGGCCGAACTTCTGGCCGCGGTGGTGACGCTATGACGATGCAAGACATCAACGCCCTGCCCCGCACCGACTTCGTCCGCGTCGTCGGTCCGGTGTTCGAACACTCGCCCTGGATCGCCGAGCGCACGCCCGGACCCTTCCATGACGTGGCCGACCTGCACGCGCGGCTGGTCGCCACCGTGGAGGCGGCGACCGACGACGAAAAGCTGTCCCTCATCCGCGCGCACCCCGACTTGGTCGGCCGGCTGGCGCGGGAAGGGAAGCTGACGAAGGAATCGAACGACGAGCAGGCCGCCGCCGGCCTGGCAATGCTGACCGGCGACGAAACGACGCTGTTCGAAACCTACAACGCCGCCTACCGCGAAAAGTTCGGCTTCCCGTTCGTCATCTGCGCGCGAGAGAACAAAAAGGACGCGATTCTGGCCGCTTTTCCGCCCCGACTCGCCAGCGACGCGCCGAAAGAAACGGCCACCGCGTTGCAGGAAATCTACAAGATCGCCCGGCTTCGCCTGAATGATCTGATCGAGAGTTGATATGCCCCTGACCCAAAACAGTTACGGAAAAAGCGCGATCCGCCTAACGAAAGTCGTACGCAACGGCCCGCGTCACACGCTGTTCGAAATCGACGCGGCCATCCAGTTGGAAGGCGCATTCGAAGCCGCCTACACGCACGGTGACAACACCGCCACCATCGCCACCGATTCGATGAAGAACACGGTGTACGTGCTGGCCAAGGAGACGCAGTTCGACAGCATTGAGCAATTCGCCCCCGTGCTGGCCGGCCATTTCGTCGCCACGTACCCGCAGGTGACGCGGGCCGCCGTGACGCTGACGCAGGCGACATGGCAGCGCATGACGTCCGGCGGAAAAGAACACGACCACGCTTTTGTCGCCGCCGGTGCGCACGAACGCGTCGCGATCGCCGTCGCTACGCGTGCGGACATCACGCTCACCGGCGGCGTGCGCGGGCTGCGCGTGATGAAAACGACCGACTCGCAATGGCACACGTTCGTGACCGACCGATACCGCACGCTGAAGGATTCGTTCGACCGCATCCTGGCGACGCAGATCGACGCCGACTGGACGTTCAATGTGCCCGCCGACGCCTTCGCGTCGACTGATTTCGACGCCGCCGACACGATGATCCGCACCGCCATCCTCGACACCTTCGCCGGCCACTTCTCCCTCGGCGTGCAGCAGACGCTGCTGGCCATGGGCGAAGCGGTGCTTATCGCGTGCCCGATCATCGACAGCATTCACTTCACGCTGCCGAATCTGCACCGCATTCCGTTCAACCTAGAGCCGTTCGGCCTAAAGTTCGAGAACGACATTTACGTCGCCACCGATGAGCCGCACGGACTGATCCAAGGCACCGTCAACCGGGAGAAACGATAATGGGCCGCCTCACCACACACGTACTCGACACCGCCCACGGCCAACCCGCCGCGGATTTACGCATTGATCTGTTCCGCGGCCGAGACACCGTGGCCGCCGCCACCGTCCGCACCAACGCCGACGGCCGTTGCGACAAGCCGCTGCTGGAAGGGGATGCCCTGACGCCCGGCACGTATCGCCTGGAGTTCCACGTCGGCGATTACTTCCACGTGCTCGGCTTCGCCGGTGCCGGGCAGTTCCTTGATGTCGTGCCGGTCGTGTTCGTCGTCAGCGACGCCGACGCCAATTACCACGTGCCGCTGCTCTGTTCGCCGTGGGCGTATTCGACGTACCGGGGGAGTTGATGACCGATCTGCTCATCCGCAACGGCAGCGTCGTCCTCGATGACCGCGTCGAGGTGCTCGACATCGCGATCGACGGCGGGCGCATCGTCGCACTGACCCAAGAGCCCGGCCGCTCCGCCGCCGAAACGATTGACGCCACCGGCCTGCACGTTTTCCCCGGCGTGATCGACCCGCACGTTCACTTTAACGAGCCCGGCCGCACGGACTGGGAAGGCGTCGCCACCGGCAGCGCGGCGCTGGCCGCGGGCGGCGGGACGACGTACTTCGACATGCCGCTCAACAGCGACCCGCCGGTGCTGACAGGAGCGCAGTTCGACGCCAAGCGGATCGCCGGCGAAGCGTCCGCCGTGACCGACTTTGCGCTCTGGGGCGGCCTGACGCCGGACAACCTGGATCATCTGGACGAACTGGCCGAGCGCGGCGTGATCGGCTTCAAGGCGTTCATGTCCAACAGCGGCATCAGCGAGTTCAACGCCGTCGACGACTACACGCTCTACCGCGGCATGGAAATCGCGGCCAAGCACGGGCTGATCGTGGCCGTTCACGCCGAAAGCGATGCGTTAGCCGCCGGCTTCACGCGCGCCGCGATTGCCGCGGGTAAAATGTCCATGGCCGATTACCTGGCCACGCGTCCGCCGGTCGTGGAAGTGGAAGCCATCCGCCGCGCGTTGACGCTGGCCGAAGCGACCGGCTGCGCGTTGCACGTGGTTCACGTCAGCACCTGGCAGGGCGCGCTTGAAGTCGCCGCCAGCCAAGGGAATGTGACGTGCGAAACGTGTCCGCATTACCTGCTGCTGAACGCCGACGACGCCGTGCAGATCGGCCCGAACGCCAAGTGCGCCCCGCCGATCCGCGATGAAGCGTCGCGGGCCCGGCTGGTGGACGAACTTAAAAGCGGCGCGATTGATTTCGTCGGCTCCGACCATTCGCCCAGCCCCGCATCGATGAAGCAATCTTCCAACGCGTTTGAAAATTGGGGCGGCATCGCGGGCGTACAATCCACGCTGGCCGCCCTGCTGACGCTGGGCGTGCGACCGATGACGGTCGGCAAGCTGACGGCCGGCCATGTGGCGAAGCGGTTCGGCTTGGCCGGCAAAGGGTCGATCGCCGTGGGCCATGACGCTGATTTGGCCATTGTCGCCGTCGACGAAGCGTTCACGCTGCGGCAGGCAGATCTGCTCGACCGGCATAAGCTCAGCCCGTACGTCGGCAGGCAGTTTCGCGGGGCAGTGAAGCGGACGATCGTGCGCGGCCGAACGGTGTTCGAGAATGGGCGAATTGTGTCACCGCCGCTGGGCCGATTGCTGCGGCCTCCTCTGGTTCCCTCTCCCGATACGCCGGGAGAGGGTTAGGGAGAGGGGCGAGCATCGAGTGACTTAGGAAAGCGAAGAGCAGAATGCACCACGGAGGCACGGAGACACGGAGAAGGAAAGAAGAGTCATCTTTGTTCTCTTCTCCGTGTCTCCGTGGTGAACTCTGCTCTGCCCGCCGGGCCAGTTGACGCTCGGCCCTCACCCTGACCCTCTCCCGTGGGTACACGGGAGAGGGAACCAGAGGCCGCCCGGCGCTCAGCCCGTTTTGTATTGTTTTGCCCGGTTTTCTTCGTGCCTTCGTCCGCTTCGCCGTTAACCTGACCGGATCGACATGCCCACTCGCGACCACATCGTCCTGTTCATCAACGGCCAGCGTCACACCGTCCGCGGCGACACCGCATGGATGACCCTTACCGACTACCTGCGCCTCACCCTGCGCCTGACCGGAACGAAAATCGTCTGCGCCGAAGGCGACTGCGGCAGCTGCACGATTTCCCTCGGCCGGCCGCGAGGAGACGCAGTGGATTACACCACCGTCTGCGGCTGCATCCTGCGGCTGTACCAGCTCGACGCGGCCCACGTCGTCACCATCGAAGGCTTCGCGTACGACGGTAATCTGAACCCGGTGCAGTCGGCGATGGTGCAATGCCACGGCAGCCAGTGCGGCTTCTGCACGCCGGGCTTTGTCGTCACGCTGCATCAACTGCTGCAAGACGGGAAGAAAACCGACGCCGACGTCCGCAGGAAGCTGACGGGCAATCTCTGCCGCTGTACCGGCTACGACGCGATTCTGGACGCGGCCAAGCAGTGCGACGTCTCCACCATTCGGCCGGTCAACCGGCTTTACCCCGACGCCACACTCCTCCCGGCCCTGACGGCGTTGGCCGCCGATGCCGTCCGCATTGACCAGGCGGATCGCACGTTCTACAAGCCGACCCGCGTCGCCGATGCGGTCGCTTTCCGCGCCGCTCACCCCACCAGCGTCGTCATCGCCGGCGGCACTGATCTGGGCGTCGTGATGAACAAGCGGAAGATCGACCCGGCGGTGCTGATGAGCACCGCCGCGTTGCCGAACTTTACGGACGTTACCGTTCACGCCGACCACATCGCCGTCGGCGGTGGCGCGAGCCACGACGCGGTGCAGCGGGCGCTGGCCGAGACGATTCCGGAATACTTCGACTACCTCGAATGGTTCGGCAGCCCGCAGGTCCGCCAGGCCGGCACGCTGGCGGGGAACCTGGCCACCGGTTCGCCCATTGGCGACTCGCTGCCGCCGCTGTGCGTGCTGAACGCGTCGATCGAACTGACCGGGCCGAACGGCACGCGTCTTGTGAGTCTGAACGACTTCTACACCGGCTACCGCACGTCGGTGATGAAGTCGGACGAACTGATCACGCGCGTCCTGATTCCGATTCCTGCGAAGGATGACGTGCTGAAGCTGTACAAGATTTCCAAGCGCCGCGATCTGGACATCAGCACATTCAGCGCCGCCGTCTGGATGCGTCGCCGGGAAGGCGTGATCGAAGAGACGCGCATCGCCTTCGGCGGCGTCGGGCCCACCGTGCTGCGACTCCGCAAGACCGAAGCGTTCCTCCGCGGCCGGCCGTTTACGGAGGAAACCTTCGACGACGCCGGCCCGATCGTGCTGGACGAAATCACGCCGATCAGCGACGTGCGCGGCAGCGCCGATTACCGCAACCTGCTCGGCGAAAACATCCTCCGCCGGATGCACGCCGAGCTGACGCCGGCCGCACACGCCGGCAATGGGAGGGCCCGCTAATGAGTTACGTCGGCCAAAGCATTCCGCTCGACACCGCGCCGGGCCACGTGAGCGGCAAGAGTCTGTTCATCGACGACCTGCCGCCCATTCACGGCGAGCTGCTCGTCGGCTTCGTCGGCAGCCCGGTGGCGCACGGACGGATCCACTCGATCGACTTCGGTGACGCCGCGAAAATCCCCGGCGTCGTCGGCCTGTACACGCACAAGGACGTGCCCGGCCACAACAAGTTCGGTCCCGTTGTTCACGACGAGTATCTGCTGGCCGAAGAAGAGACGCACTTCATCGGCCATCCGATCGTGCTGATCGCCGCCGAGAACTTGGACGCCATCGAAGCGACGAAGCGTCTGATCAAGGTGGAGATCGATCCGCTGCCGGCGCTGTTCACGGTGGACGAAGCCTTAGCGGCCGAAAGTTTCATCGGGCCTTGGCGCGAGATGGGTCGCGGCGACGTCACCACCGCTTTCGCCGACGCCGCGAACACACTGGAAGGCGTTGTCGAAATCGGCGGGCAGGAACACTTTTACCTGGAAAATCAGGCCTGCATCGTCACGCCCGGCGAGTACGGCGCCTGCGTCGTCCATTCCTCCACGCAGCACACGACTGAAGTGCAATCGCTGGTGGCGGAAGTGCTCGGCGTGCCGTTCAACCACGTCACGTGCATCTGTAAGCGCATGGGCGGCGGTTTCGGCGGGAAGGAAACGCAGGCGGCACAGCCGGCGATGATGGCGGCAATCGTCGCGCGCCACACCGGCCGGGCCGCGCGGTTCGTCTATAACAAAGACGACGACATGCGCTTCACCGGCAAGCGTCATCCATTCAAGGCGATCTACCGCGTCGCATTCGACGACGAGGGCAACATCAGCGGCCTCGACCTGACGCTCCACGCCAACGGCGGCTGCAGCACGGACCTGACGCTGGCGATCCAGGAACGGGCGATGCTCCACAGCGACAACGCCTACTTCATCCCGCACAAACGCATCCGCGCCCGGGCCGTGCGCACGAACCTGCCGAGCAACACGGCGTTCCGCGGCTTCGGCGGGCCGCAGGGCGTGGCGGCGATGGAGGCCGTGATCGAAGACGTGGCCGCGCATCTGGGCGTCGATGCGCTCGACGTCCGCCAGCGCAATTGCTACGGCTCAGCGGGCAAAGAAGGGGGCGAACGCAACGTCACCCACTACGGCCAGATCGTCGGCAACAACACGCTGCCGCGGTTGTTCCACCAATTGCGCGACGAATGTCAGTACGACGCGCGGCGAGAAGAAATCGCCCGGCATAACGCACACGACAAGCTCACGCTGCGCGGCTTGGCGATGACGCCGGTGAAGTTCGGCATCAGCTTCACCCGCCGCACGCTAAACCAGGCGAACGCGCTGGTGAACATTTACGTCGACGGCAGCGTGCTGGTCAGCACCGGCGCGACGGAAATGGGCCAAGGCGTGAACACGCGTATCCGCCAGATCGTGGCCGACGAATTGGGCGTCGATTACGCGAAGGTGCGCGTCACCGAGACGAACACCGACAAGAACAACAACACCAGTCCCACCGCCGCCAGCAGCGGCACCGATCTCAACGGCAACGCCGCGATCGTCGCCTGCACGGCGTTGCGCGAACGCCTGAGCGGCATCGCGGCGAAGCTGCTGCACGACCGGGACGACGGCCTGATGTGGGAGCCGACGGCGGTGCGGTTTCATCGCGGCGTGGTCTACGACGTGCGCCGGCCGTCGGTGAAGATCGATTTTCAGCAAGTCGTCTGCGAGGCGTACAGCCAGCGCGTCAGCCTCGGCGAGCGCGGCCACTACGTCACGCCCGGCGTCGACTTCAACCGCGACACCGGAAAAGGCCATCCGTTCTATTACTACACGATGGGCACGGCGTGCGCGGAAGTCCGCATCGACCGTTTCACCGGCGAACTGCGCGTGCCGCGCGTCGATTTGATCATGGACGTCGGCCTGCCGATCAACCCAGGCATCGACCGCGGCCAGGTCATCGGCGGCTTCATCCAGGGCATGGGCTGGTGCACCACCGAAGAACTGAAGTACGGCCCGGCGGGCCAGCTGCTGAGCTATTCGCCGACGACGTACAAGATCCCGAACGTCAGCGACGTGCCCGAGATTTTCAACGTGCGCATGCTCGACAATCCGGACAACCACATGAGCATCAAGCGCAGCAAAGCCGTCGGCGAGCCGCCGCTGATGCTGGGCTTGTGCGTCTGGGCGGCGGTGAAGGACGCACTCAACCGCCAGGCCGGCGGCGTGGTGCCGTTCCCACTGCCGGCGACGAATGAGGCCATCGCGATGGCGATGCGGCCAAGCGCAAAGGGCCGTCTGGTCCCCTCTCCCGGTATGGCCGGGAGAGGGTTAGGGTGAGGGCCGCCGACGGAAGACTTCACTGAAACCAAAGCCGGCTGACGTTCGAAGCGGCCCGATCAAAGCCCTCACCCTACCCGCGTGCCCGTGGCACCTCCCGGCCCTACCGGGGGAGGGAACGCTTACTGTCGCCTGCGGTTCGAAATCCGCCCGCATTTTATAGCCATTATTTCATAACCGTGAGTTCCCGCGTTGCTTCCACGCCGCTATGCTCCCGAACCCGATGCTTGCCGCCATGCTTAGCCAGACGTTCGAGATGCAGGACCTGTTCGTCGTGGGACTGCTCATCATTCTTGAGGGCACCTTGTCGGTTGATAATGCCCTTGTGCTGGGCTTGCTGGCCAAGCGGCTGCCGCCGGGGCAGCGGAAGCGGGCGCTGACGTACGGGCTGGTCGGGGCGTTCAGTTTCCGCATCCTGGCCATCTTTTTCGCGGCGTTGCTGCTGAGCTGGCCGGTGGTGAAGTTGCTCGGCGGCGGCTACCTGCTGTACGTCGCGGTCAAGCACCTGTTTTTCACCGAAAAACACGAAGACGAGCACGTCACAATCGGCCCGGACGGGCACCCGATCTACGAAGACGCCGATCACACCGAGGCATCACGCGAACTGTCGCCCGATGAACGCGAGGAGGAGATCGCCAAGCGAAACGTGCTGCCGGCGGCGGCCGACCCGTCGGCGCCGGAGGCCCAGCGGCCGCAGGGCAAGCCGATCAAATACGCGTCGTTTTGGCCGACGGTGTTCGTGATCGAACTGACGGACATCGCCTTCGCGGTCGATTCCATCCTGGCCGCACTGGCGTTCATCCCGCGCCCGCCGGCGGGCGCGACGGTGAACCCCAAACTGTGGGTCGTGATCGTCGGCGGTTGCATCGGCCTGGTGCTGATGCGGTTCGCGGCGGTCATGTTTATTCGGCTGCTCGAGAAGTTCCCGCGGTTCGAAGTCGCGGCTTACATGCTGGTGCTGGTGATCGGGTCGAAGCTGGTCATCGATTACCTGGGCAACAAGCTGTTCGGCAACGAGGCCGAGCATTACCACCCCGTGAACTTCCACGACACGAGCAGCCCGTGGTTCTGGGGGTTCTGGATCGCCATGCTCATTTGCTTCTTCGTGGGCTTCAGCAAGACGAAGAAGACCTCACCGCCCGCCGGCCCGGCCGCCGCCTAGGGGCGGTTTGTTGCCGTACGCCCGCGGCGGGAGTTGCCACCCGGGGCCGGTTTCCATACGATCGCCCTTCTTCGCGGCATGACCCCGTACGCGAGTTGTTTTGGTGCCGGAGTGTGGTCTGATGCGGTTAAGCGACATCCTTAAGCCCCAGAACATCAAGGTCGCCATCCCGGCCACCACCAAGCTCGACGTCATCCGCGACCTCGTCGACCTGCTAGCCCAGAGCGGCGAAATCTCCGACCCGAAGAAAGTCCTCGAAAGCGTCCTCGAACGCGAAAGCACCCGCACCACCGGCATCGGCAACGGCCTGGCGATCCCGCACGGCAAAAGCGGGGGCACCGACCACCTAGTGATGGCCATCGGCAAGCCGGAGAAGCCGATCGACTTCCACTCCATCGACGGCCGCCCCGTCACGATCGTCTGGATGCTGATTTCCCCGCCCGACCAGAGCGGCGTCCACATCAAAGCCCTCGCCGCCGTCAGCCGCCTGATGACCAGCGACAAGTTCCGCTTCGCGATCAACGGCGCCGGCACGCCGGAAGATTTGTACGAAATCGTGCGGAAGCAGGAAGCGGGAAGCTAACGGCTGGTGGCTGGTGGCTGGTGGCTGGTGGCTGGTGGCTGGTGGCTGGTGGCTGGTGGCTGAAGAATGGATTGACCGCCAAGACGCCAAGGACGCCAAGAAGAAAACAATCTGGTCTTCTCTTCTTGGCGTCCTTGGCTTCTTGGCGGTTTAGCGTCTGCTCTTAGTCTTCAGTCTTGTAGTCTTGTAGGGCGGGCAATGCCCGCCGCGTCGCTTACGACGGGCGGCAGCAGGCGGGCAATGCCCGCCCTACCCGCCCTTCACCTCGCCACGCGCAGGCGCTTCAATTCCGCCCGCTGCAACTGCCCTGTGATCCGGTTCAGCAGGCCCACCTTCGTTCGGTCGGCCAGGCGGGTCGGGCTGAGCATGAACTGGATGCCGATGCGGCGGTATTCCGGTTCGGGCAGGCCGGCGAGGAAGCGGACGTAGGCTTCGACCGTCATCGTTGTGCCGGGCGTGATGATGTCGACGCGCAGGCGTTGGTCGCTCGGCAGCACGGCCTCTTCGCCGCGCTGGCGTTTCCAGATCCCGCCGATGCCACTGACGCTGAAGTCGCGCACGTCGACGGACAATTCGGCCCCGGCCGGCGGCGCGATCTGCAGTTCAGTGCCGCTGTCGATGCGCCAGAAGCGGAAGGTGACGTCGTCCTCACGCGCCACGCCGATGCGGTAGGCGTCGCGGCGCTGCACCACCGACATCGCCCGCGGCCAGGCCATTCGAATGGCTTCCGTCTGCGTGTCGGCGTTGAGCTGGTACGCGCGGCGGCGCTCCAGCACGGGCGTGTGAAACTCGACGTTGGACTGACAGTTCTTGAAATTGACGCGCACCGGATGACGCGTGCGGATCATCGAATCGATCGCGTCGGTCTGCCCGACGGGCATTGCGGCCCAGATGCCGTCGTCGTCGAGCGCCAGCAGGCGCGAACGCGTCAAGCGCGTTATGCCCGCGCTGACCACAGCCATGGCCGCCGGGGCGTTCCGGTCGATCGCTTCCCGCAAGTGTTCGGCCGCGTCAGTCATCGCGCTCGCTCCCGTATGAAGATCGACCAATTGCGCGAGCGGGTTGAGCAGACAGGCGTGTGCGACAACAACGCGTGTAGCCGGCGAGCAGGCTCGCCGGCTACCTATGCGTTTTGTGCGGATTTTATTGGGCCGGCAGTGCGCCGACGAGGTGGATCGAACCGGTCGGCGAATCCGACCCGGCGGCCGGCTCGTCCGTGACGGCGGCGTTGGCGGCGACGTCCACCGGCTGGCGCGGGTGGGCGATGATGGTGGCCGTCCCCTGGCCGTCGACCGTGAAAAGGCCGGCGGGCACCTTGCGCTGGTCGGGCGTGATGAGCCACAACTCATACGCCTTGCCCGGCGGCAGTGGCTTGAGATTGAAGACCGTCACCTGGTACTGCCGCGTCACGGGGCAGAAGAGGACGCGGCCGAAACTTTTGGACGTGCCGTCGCCGGTCTGCATGCTCGCCAGCGTCAGGTGCGGCGACCGCAGCACGTTCTGCGAGCCGACCAGCGTGGTCGACATCCGCTCGTTCTGGGCCGACAACCCGGCCAGCGTGGTCGACATTCGCGCGTTCTGGTCCGACAACTTCGAATTGTTCCAAACACTCAGCGTGAGGGCGACCGCCAGACAAGCGGCCAGGCCGCTGGTGACGTAAACCGGCCAGCGGAAGCGAGACGCGTAATCGGTGGAAGGCGTCGAGGCGTGTGTTGCGCCGCGGCCATCGTTGGCAACACCGGCGGCGACTGACGTAGACCCGAACGACATCGTCGGTGCGGCGGCCGCAGAAGCATCAGCCATCACGCGCTTCATCAGGGCGTCGCCGACAGCCGCCGGCGGCAGGACTGCGGTCAGGCCCAGCGGGACGGCATGAAACAGGGACAGGGCTTCGGCATACGCCGCCTGGGCGTCGGGGCTGGCGGACGACAGCAACTGTTCGGCCCGTACGGACTCTTCGGGGTCGGCTGCGCCGGCCACGTACAACAACATCAGGTCTGGATCGGGTTCGGTGGTCACGTCGGTACTCTGTCGGTTTTACGTAGGGCCTCCCGCAACCGGATGAGCCCTTGGCGGATATAGGTCTTGACCGTCCCCAGGGGCTTGCCCAGTTTTTCGGCAATTTCGCTGTGCGTCAGCCCCTCGAAATACGCACTTTCGAGCGCCTGGCGCTGGTTGGCGTCCAAACGCGACATGGCCTGCCGCACCAGGCCGCGGTTTTCGTCCAATAACGCCCCTTCCAGCGGCGACGGGGCGTCCGTCTCCTGCCGTTCGGCTTGGCTGTCCAATGAACTGGCCTTGTGCCGGTTGCTGCGCCGCAGGCGGTCAATGCAGCGGCTGCGCGCGAGCGTCACCATGTACGTCACCGGGGCGGCCCGTGTCACGTCGTAGCGGGCGCTTTTGTTCCAAAGTTCCCAGAACAGGTCCGTGACCAGATCGTCCGCCTCGTCGCGGCTCTTGAGCATCTTCAGCGCGATGGCGTAAATGAGCCCGGCGTGGCGGTCGTACAACTCGCGCAACGCGGCCGGATCACGCTCGGCAATGCGCTGCATCAGCGCAATGTCCTGCGGGGCAGTGGCGGACGGGGGAATGGTTCGCGTCGTCGCGGGCATCCGGGCGGAACCATGATAGCCGGTACGGCCCGTGATGGCGATAACTTGGCCGTTTATGCCCGGATGCAATCGTCGGTGACCAGCGCGGCGGGGTCGCCGTACGACGCCGGCACGCCGGGGGCGGTCACCGGTTCGCCGGCTTTCTCCTTCGCCGCCACGGCCAAGTTGAGTTCCAGCAATTGGGCGAGCAGGTCTTTTTTGGCGCCGAACCCGTACGCCGCCAGTACGGCCGCGTCGAGAGCGGCGTGGGCGTCCTTCAACGGGTGCTTGCCCGGCAGTTCCAGTGTGCGATAGACAGCCCGCAGCCCGCCGGTCGTCACCGCCAGCGCCTCCGCCCGCACCCGCCGCACCGCCACCGCCGCCGCAGCGACCGCGTCGATCTGCTTCTTCGTGGGGGATTGGGGCCAGGGGAAGGTGTCGAAGACGGATTCAGGCGTATAACGAGGATCACTCTTAAAGTTCGAACATTTCGCCCAAAACCAATGGGTGTGAAGAGGAGATTGGATTATCCCGAAGCTGTAATCGTCCTCGAACGCAAAGGCCTCGAGCGTTTTGTCAGGCCGAATGACCGGATCAAGAAAACAGAAAATCGGGCGTTTAGTTAGTTCGACGCAAGCAAAATAGCGTGACAACCTTGATGTGTTATCGACGAGTTCCGGGCGACAGCGGAAGTGGCGCCACCACGAGTTGAGCCAAGACTGATCTTGACCCGTATTCTTCTTTGTCTTCACGCGTTCCGCCGCTGCGAGTTTGGCAATGTGAGGCAGCACATCCTTTTGGAGTTTCGCGAAAGGCAACCTGAACGATTGAGCGGCGACGATGTCGCGTTCTTGGAAGTCAATGATCCACTCGTCTGGCTTCCCTTGCGTAAGCATCACCTGTCCGACCAAAAAGGGATGTACCACTTCAGCGTTACGCTGATCAGCTGCAATCATGCGGCGGGCGTCGTCAACAGTAACTCTGTAGCCCTGATGTCGCGGATACTGTCCGTTAAAAACGCGTTGGGGCTTCGAGCTCGAAGACAGAATCGCGGCCGCTGCCGTATCTGTGTTATCCGAGAGCGAGGGGCTAATTGAGGCTGCATCGCGAAACGCCAGTTCGTAGTGCTTGACTGATGGACCACCTTTAACAGTACGTTTTCGGTGACTTGGGGTCGTCGCATACCACAACCGCCTTTTCGAAGGCAGGAGTCCGCTGGAGAGCGTTTTAGACCAATTCACGATCGACACATGAACATTTGCTTCGCCTGACCATGGCTGATTATCCACTGCCTCAATGATCGTCCCTGTTTTAACAACGCGATCGAGTCCACCGACGCGAGACTGATTGTTGCGAATGTTCTGCGTACCGACGAGCCCAGCTCGGCCAGCAAATCGATTTGTGACCGTGCATTCCGGCAAATGGTCGTTCGCCCGGCGAAACCAGTAGACGCAGTAGTCCGCCATTCCAGGAATGTCGGCGTAGAGCTTCCGTAACGCGTTGACATAGTCGGTGCCGCGTTCAGGCTTCAGAAGCTTTGCTCCGAGAAATGGCGGATTCCCAATAATTACGTCCGCCGCCGGCCACGGCGTCTGGATCGACATCGTCTTGCCGTCGACGGTCGTCTGCGTCATCAGCGCATCACCGATATGAAAATTCGCGTCGAGGTTATCCAGCGGTAGATCGGGCTCATCAAGGATGTGGAGCTCTTCGATGGCAAGTTTGCGGCCAAGCATAAGCGTGATCTTCGCCAGTTCGACGGCAAACGGGTTGATGTCCATGCCGTAGAACTGTCTGGCATTAACGTGAGCGAACGAAACGGGCGCAATGGAAAATTCGGAACCCAGGCGTTCGCGAATGCGGGTTTCGAGGCGTTTCATCTCGCGGTAAGCGAGGTAGAGGAAGTTCCCGCTGCCGCAGGCGGGGTCGAGCACGCGAAGCGTAGCAATGCGTTCGAGGAGTCCGTTGAGGTCTTTAGCCGTCTTGGCACGCGCGATGGCTTCGGCCCACGGGTCGGAAATCGTCGGTTTGACGATCTTCATGATGTCTTCGGCGCTGGTGAAGTGCGCGCCGAAGGCGTGGCGTTCTTCGGCCCCCATGCTGTCCTGGAAGATCGCGCCGAAGATTTCGGGCTCGACCTTCGACCAATCGCTTTGAATCGCGCCAAATAGGCTGCCGCCGTTGCCGCGGAGCTGGGCGAGTTCGTCGGGGTAGAGTTCGACGCGGGCGGGGTGGGCGAAGACGCCGCCGTTGAAATAGCGCACGCCCTTGTACCGGCCGCCAGTGACCGGCGGGTTGGTGTTCATCGCCTCGAACAGGCCGCCGAGCTTGTCAAAGCTGTCGCTCGGCTCCTGACATTCCTCGATGAGCTTGGAGAACATGTAGCGCGGCAGCAGGCCGATGTCTTCGGCGAACATGGCAATCATGCTTTGCAGGACGAACCGCTGGGCGAGATCGCGCTCCACGCCGCGTGTGATCATCTTGGTGAAGCAGGCGGCGAGCTTGTCGGCGGCCTCGCGGGTGACCTTTTCGCGGTCGTTGCCGAAGGTCGGGGCTTCATTCGTCGGGAACAGGAACGCCAGCGGGCCCCATTTGGTCGGCAAATCGACCAGGGCGACCTTGTCCTTCGGGCTGTACAGCTGGTTGTTGAAGTCGTAGACCCAGAACTCGTCGAAGTTGCACAGCACCACGTACTTCGGGCGGCCGGGGGCGATGTGGGTCCAGTAGTCGAACGCCTGCTGGCGGTGTTTGGCCAAGTCGGCCCCGCGTTTCTTCATCTCGATCAGGACGACGGGCTTCCAGACGTAGTCGGCGAAACTGGTCTTCTTGTGGTCATTGGAAAGCTGCTTGATGCGGTCTTCAAAGACGCCGCCGACGTCGCGTGCGCCTTTCTGCCCGAAGGCGATAAACAGTCGCTCGATGAAGGTTTGGGCCTCGCCTTTTTCGTCGCCGGTGATGTGAACGGCGGACCAGTTGACGAACTCCTGCAGGCGCGATTCTCGCCATTGGTGTGAAGTAGACTCCATGGGTAGGCCGGAAGATAACTTCGCCGGATCAATCTGGCGACAGCGTGTCTGATCTGGCCTGGCCGATGGGAAAACGAGCGACCGCGACCGAGTATGCTCGGTCGCGGTCGTCGGGGGTACGGTCACGGGGGCCGAACTCAAGCGGCCGGTCTTATTATCAGTCCAGGTTCATCTGCATCAGGAACTGCGCATTGCTCGGCACCTTTTCCAGACGGCCCTTGAGCAGTTCGACGCCTTCGACCGGGTTCATGTCGCTCAGGACGCGGCGGAGGCGGTAAACCAGTTCCATCTCCTTCGGGTCGAGCAGCAATTCCTCGCGGCGGGTGCCGCTGCCGTTGACGTCGATGGCGGGGTAAACGCGTTTGTCGACCAGACGGCGGTCCAGGTGCAGTTCGGCGTTGCCGGTGCCCTTGAACTCTTCGAAGATCACTTCGTCCATCTTGCTGCCGGTGTCGATCAGGGCAGTGCTGAGAATCGTCAGGCTGCCGCCGTTTTCGATGGCGCGGGCGGCGCCGAAGAAGCGCTTCGGCTTCTGCAGGGCGTTGGCGTCCACGCCGCCGGTGAGGATCTTGCCGCTGTGCGGGACTTCGGTGTTGTACGCCCGGGCCAGGCGGGTGATGGAGTCGAGCAGGATGACGACGTCTTTGCCGAACTCGACGAAGCGCTTGGCCTTTTCGATGACCATTTCCGCCACCTGCACGTGACGGCTGGCGGGCTCGTCGAAGGTGCTGCTGACGACCTCGGCGACGGTATTGCGCTTGAAGTCGGTCACTTCTTCCGGCCGCTCGTCGATCAGGACGACGAACAGCATCACTTCCGGATGGTTCTTGCTGATCGAGTTGGCGATCTTCTGCATCAGCACCGTTTTGCCGGTGCGCGGCGGCGCGACGATCAGCATGCGCTGGCCCTTGCCGACCGGGGTGACCAGGTCGACGATGCGCATGTTCAGTTCTTTAGGCTCGTCGGGCCGTTCCAGCACCAGGCGCTTCTGCGGGTGGATGGGGAGCAGGTCTTCGAAGTTGGTGATTTCGGTGATGCGCTCGGGGTCTTCGCCGTTGATGGCTTCGACGCGCAGGAGCGCGAAGTAACGCTCCGATTCCTTCGGCGGACGGATCTGGCCCTGCACGACGTGGCCGTTGCGCAAGCCGAAGCGGCGGATCTGGCTGGGGCTGATGTAGATGTCGTCGGGGCAGGGAATGTAGTTGTATTCGGGGCTGCGCAGGAAACCGAAGCCGTCGGGCAGGATTTCCAGCACGCCTTCGCCGAACATCATGCCGTTCTGGCGGACGCGGCTGCGGAGGATCTGGAAGATCAGGTCCTGTTTTTTCAGGCCGATGTAGTCCTGGATGCCCTCTTCCTGCGCGATCTTGTGCAGGGCGGTGACTTCCATCTGCTGCAGGTCTTTGATGTAAAGCTTCTGCTGCTTGACGGCTTCGTACTTGGCGTTGGTTTCGGAGTCGATCTGGGCGACGTCCTCGCCGGTGTTGCCGTTGCCGGAGTTATTCGTGGGGGCGTGACCGGGCGCACTGCCGTTGGCGTTGCCGTCGGCGTCGCGGCTGGGCCGTTCGGCCTGCGGCTCGGCGGGCTTTTCGGTGACGGGAGCCGCGGCCGGCGCTTGCGGCATGCTGGGGGCTTCGGCGACGGCGGTGCCGGTGTTGCCGGCGTTAATGTCTTCGGCCGGTTCATGGACCGACGGGGTGGCGGGCTGGGTACGACGCGGGCGGGTCATCTTGGCCATGGCGGCTGCTCTCCGAAATGC
>DASVSC010000028.1:0-3131 GCA_036388295.1 Tepidisphaeraceae bacterium
CACGTACGGCGTGATCGACTGAATCAGGCTGGGCTGAGACAAGGCGGGTTCGGTCTGGGCGAGCAATTCGAACAAGGCGGTCTCCTAAATTGAGGCGTAAGGGGAAAGGCGTAAGGCGTAAGGGAGGACAAAATAGCGAGCCACGTGGCCTTCTTTGTATTTCCTTACGCCTTACGCCTCTCCCCTTACGCCTTCTGCAATCCTCGGCCCTTGACGGCTCCGGGGGTCGTTCGCGACGAAGTCGGCAAACGTGCCGCGTTCGATCGCGACCCGGATGTCCGCCATCAGCCGCTGGTAGAACCGCGTATTATGCAGGCTCAAGAGCATCGGGCCAAGCATCTCGCTGGCGAAAAAGAAATGGCGGATCGCGCCGCGGGTGAAGTGTTGGCAGGCGTGGCAGTCGCAACCGGCTTCGATCGGGCCCGTATCCTGCGCGTATTGGGCGTTCCGCAGGCGGATCGCGCCGTCGCGTGTAAAGGCGTAGGCGTTGCGGCCGTTGCGCGTCGGCATCACGCAGTCGAACATGTCGATGCCGGTGCGAACGGCTTCCACGATATCGCGCGGAAAGCCGACGCCCATCAGGTAACGCGGCTTGTTCGGCGGCAGGATCGGCGTGGTATGGCCGAGAACGATTTTCATGTTCTCAAAACCCTCGCCCACGGCCAAGCCGCCGATGGCGTAGCCGGGGAAGTCGAGATCGATCAGGTGCTGGGCACAACGGCTGCGGAGGTCCAAGTCGACGCCGCCCTGCACGATGCCGAACAAACTCTGCTCGTCGGGCCGGCGGTGCGCGTGTTTCGATAATTCGGCCCATTTCAGCGTCCGGTCGAACGCCGCCTGCTGGACCGGCCCCGGCGCGTCGCCCGGCGGACACTGGTCGAAGCACATGATGATGTCGGCACCAAGGTCGTTCTGCACCTGAATGCTGCGGGCCGGCGTCAGGTGGTGCTTCGAGCCGTCGATGTGGCTTTTGAAGGTCACCCCTTCGTCGGTGATTTTGTTCACCGCGCTGAGGCTGAAGACTTGGAACCCGCCGCTGTCGGTCAGGATCGGCCCGTCCCACGCCATGAAGCGGTGCAGATCGCCGAGCGCGGCCACTGTTTTTTCACCCGGCCGGAGCATCAGGTGGTACGTATTGCCGAGAATAATGCCGGCCCCTGCCTCCCTTAACTGCTGCGGGAGGATGCCTTTAACGGTGCCTTGTGTGCCGACCGGCATGAACGCCGGCGTTTCAAAGCTGCCATGCAGCGTGGTCACCCGCCCGCGACGCGCGGCGGTGTTCGGGTCAGTCGCGATCAGTTCATAACTCAGCGGCGGCATTCGGGGCGAAGACTGTAGCGGAAACGCAGACCGCTGTCGCGAACCGGCGTCGTTCGGCTTGCGGGGATTGCGGGGGAACGTGCGCCCGACAATCCAAACCGAATTGGCCTACCGGGTTCGTCCGCCGTGGGGTCCCCCGCTGCGGGCGGGACTGCCAGAGCGGCCCGGCGACACAGTCGGCCCGGTCCTGCCCCCGTGAGGCCCGCCCTGGAGAACGCGCTCGGGCGTTCGGTCGTTGGCATTACGCGGTGGCGCGATTGGCGAGCGCTCGCCCCGCTGTCGCTCGCGATGATCGTTTTCGCGGCGAACGTCACGGCCGCCCCGGGCGTCGTGACGATCTCGGTCGTAGTCCGGCCGATGGCGGTAGTAGCGACGCCCGCCGTAGCCGCCGTAGTAGTAGGGATAAGCCGACGGATAGTGATAGGTGCGGGTTTCGACGGCGCGTTGTTCGACGTCATAATCGAACTCGCGCGGCGGCGCGTAATAGCCGCCGCCGTCAAAACCGGCTTGGCCGTACGGACCGTCGTCGAGGTCGGGTCCCGGGTCGCTGACGCAACCGGCGAGGGACAAAAGAAGAAGCACAATCGGCCAGCGTCGCATGTGTCATTCTAGACACGCAGCCGGCGTGAAAGTTGGCCCGAACGTCACTTTTACCGCACCCGCATTGGCCATGGTCCGAACGGCACGCGCCGCCAGCCGCCACGTTCGGGGCTTTGCTGCTGTTGCTGCTGTTGCGTGTGATAGGCCGACCCGGCGGCTATCTGCAGGGCGTAGTTGTTCCCCTGCTGCTGTTGCGACTGCGCCTGCTGGTACCCGCCCTGCTGCTGGCGAAGAAACGGCAGCTGCGCGCCGTTGCTGGTGGCGACGCCCATCGGCATGATCTTCTCAGGAAACAAATCGTTCGGAATCGACGTCAGCGGCGTGGTGTTAACCGACACCAGAATCGACTCTTTCCCCGCGCCGCGGAACAAACCTTTGTTCGGCGGGACGTCGTGGTAGTCGCGACCGACGGCCACCTTCACGTAGTTCTCGCCGGCCACGCAGCTGTTGGTCGGGTCGAAGCCGATCCAGCCGAAGCTCGGGAAGTGCAGCTCGCACCAGGCGTGCGTCTGCGTGTAGCCGCGGAAACGGTACACGTCGGTGTCGTCCGGGTGCAGCAGCCCGCTGACGTAACGGGCCGGTATCTTCATCGACCGGGCCAGGGCGATCATCAGGTGCGTGTAGTCCTGGCAGACGCCCTTGCGCTTGACCAGCATTTCCGTGACCGGGCTGGCGGACGTGGTCGCGCCGGGTTCGTAATCGAACCGCGTGTTGATCAGTCGGATCATCCGCTGGCCGAGTTCGCCGATGCGGATGCCGGGGCGGGCGTACAGCTCTTTTGCGAGTTCGGCCAGCTGCGGCGAATCGACGACCGGGCCGGTGAACTGCAGGTAGTCCCACAGTTGGTAATCGGCGCCGGTACGCATGGGCCAGGTGTCAGGCAGCGTTTCCGGCATGACGGTGACTTTTTCGGTTTCGACGACACTGGTGGCCGCGATTTTGATCGAGTCGTGGACGCCGTTGATCGTGAACGTGTGGACGGTGTTGCCGAGCCAGTCGAAGTAGCTGTTGACGGTGCTGTACGGCTGCAGCTTCAGCTCGAAGCTCAAGCGGTGCTGCTGCGCTTCCTGGCGCGGGAACATGCGCAGCTCGACAACAGATTCGGCGATCGACGCGTCGTACGTCAGGTCGGTCAGGTGAGTGAGTTTGAGCAGCATGTCGTAATCAGTGGGAAGTTGAGAGTGGGAAGTGGGAAGTAAAGGCCGAACGCC
>DASVSC010000029.1:0-10350 GCA_036388295.1 Tepidisphaeraceae bacterium
CATGACAGCGACGGCACCGACCCTTCGGTCGGGCCGAACGGTATTAATCACCACGTGCCACGATCCACGTACGACGATCACGGCCTGCTCGCGACACTCATAGGCGACGGCCGATCCCTGCTCATGCTCACGGGCCTTGCGCTGATCGGCTCGGGCGGCTTTGCAATCTTTCAATCCGCCACCGGCCAGTTCCTGCCGCACGACGTCGAATACCTCGGCATGACCGCGCTGGACCTGTGCGGCATCAATGCGTGCCGGATCGTGCACTTCATGTTCCACGACCGCGTGAGCTTTGGCGGCACACTCATTGCCATGGGCTCGCTTTACCTGTGGCTCGCGGCCTTCCCGCTTCACCAGGGCGAGGCGTGGGCGTGGTGGCTGTTCCTGCTCAGCGGGATGACCGGCTTTGGCAGCTTCATGGCCTACCTCGGCTACGGGTACCTCGACCAATGGCACCTCTGGGCCACGCTGCTGTTGCTGCCGGTGTTTGTCTATGGCCTGGTCCACACACGAAAGCTGATCCACCCGAACTCGTCACCCGGCTGCCTGCTCCGCCCTGCCGTTCGGGTGCCGTGGCGCTCGCCCTTCGGCATCGGCCGGGCGCTGTTGCTGGTGACATCCGCCGTGCTGGCCGTTGGTGGCCTGATCATCATTTACGTCGGCATGACCAGCGTGTTCGTGCCGCAGGACCTGGAGTACATGGGCGTGTCGGCCAAGTACCTGAACGAGATCAACCCGCGCCTGATTCCACTGATCGCACACGACCGCGCCGGCTTCGGCGGCGGGCTGTTCACGACCAGCCTGACGGTCTTCTTCAGCATCTGGTGCGGCCGGCCCAGCCGCAGTCTGTGGCAGGTGCTCCTGTTCGCCGGTACCGTCGGTTTCATCACGGCCGTCGGCATTCATCCGGTAATCGGATACCTCAGTGCCAGCCATCTTGCGCCCGCGCTCGTCGTGTCGATCCTGTTCGTTGCAGGCATCGCCCTCTGCTACCGGCCGATGATTCAGGGCAGTTTCGACCCGCCGGCGGATGGCGACCGGGACCCGGAAGCGTCTGTTCCGCTTTTCGAGCCCTAGCTGGCCTCGGCTTCACGCAACTTCGTCTTCATTGGGATCAGATGACTTGAGGTCGGACTGGGTTCCCCGCATCACGTGTTTCAGCCGGCCCGCAGGCGGCGGGCTGCGGCTCGCCGATGGTTTCGTCGCCGAACCAGCGGCGCTGCAGCCAGAACGACACGCTCACCAGGCCGATCAAGGCCGGCACTTCCACGAGCGGCCCGATCACCGCCGCGAAGGCGGCGCCGTGGTCGATGCCGAAGACCGCGACGGAGACGGCGATGGCCAGTTCGAAATTGTTCCCCGATGCCGTGAATGCGACGGTGGCCGTCCTGCGGTAATCGGCACCGACCTTCCAGCCCATCCAGAAGCTGACCAGGAACATCACTACGAAGTAAATCAGCAGCGGCACCGCGATCAGCAGCACGTCCTGCGGCCGGGCGACGATCTTCTGCCCCTGGTAGACGAACATCGCCACGATCGTGAACAGCAGTGCCACCAGCGTGATCGGACTGATGGCCGGGATGAACCGCGATTCGTACCACGCCCGGCCCTTCGCCCGGATCAGAATCAGCCGCGTGAGCATGCCGGCGACGAACGGCACGCCGAGGTAGATCGCCACGCTCTGCGCGATCTGCCCGATGCCGATGTCGACCACCGCGCCGCTCAGCCCGAACAGCGGCGGCAGCACCGTGATGAAGATCCAAGCGTAAACGCTGTAAAACAGCACCTGAAACACGCTGTTGAACGCGACCAGCCCCGCGGCGTATTGGCTGTCGCCCTTGGCCAATTCGTTCCAGACGATCACCATCGCGATGCACCGCGCCAGGCCGATCATGATCAGGCCGACCATGAACTCCGGGTGGTTGTGCAGAAACAGCAGGGCCAGCCCGAACATCAGCACCGGGCCGATGATCCAGTTCTGCGCCAGCGACAGCAGCAGAATCTTCCAGTCCCGAAACACGTCGGGCAGTTCTTCGTACCGCACCTTCGCCAGCGGCGGGTACATCATCAGGATCAGGCCGATGGCGATCGGCAGATTCGTCGTGCCGACGTGCAAACGGTCCAGCCCGTCGCGCACGCCCGGCGCGGCATAGCCGACACCAATGCCGACGGCCATCGCGGCGAAGATCCAAATCGTCAGGTAGCGGTCGAGCGTGCCGAGTTGGCGAGTCAGTTTGGACATCATCACTTCTGGTTAAGGGCTTCCGGCAGTGCGAGCACGAAGGCGCGAATTTCGTCACGCACGCGTCGGTAATGGGACAATGCCTCTTCCTCACTCGCCGATCCTTCGGCGAGCTTCGGCGGGTCGTCGAAGCCGACGTGAACGACCTTTGTCTTGCCGGGGAACATCGGGCACGTTTCGTTCGCGTGGCCACAGACGGTGACGACGAAGTCGAACGGAACGTCCACCAGCGCATCAACGTGTTTGGACGAATGGCCGGACAGATCAACGCCTGCTTCACGCATGACGTGCACGGCCCGTGCGTTCATGCCGTGCGGCGAAACGCCGGCGGAATACGCCTCGATCCGGTCGCCCCGCAGCGCCCGCGCCCATCCCTCGGCCATTTGGCTGCGACAGCTGTTTCCCGTGCAAAGGAACAGGACGTTGAGCTTCTCCACACCGACTCCTTATTCGCATAAGCGAATATGCCGAGACAAAAAAAATCAGCAGCAGCCGTCGCCCGGGTGCCGCCGCGTCAGCCGCATGCGTTTCACATCACTCGCCAGTTCCGGCACGTCCCGCGCGCACGATGCCAGACAGTCCAGCAGCTTCACATGAAACGTGTCGCGCGTCGGCGACAGCGTGTAGTGCATCCACTGCCCGTCCCGCCGCGCGTCCACGAGGCCGGCCCTGCGCAGGTAAGCCAAATGCCGCGACACCTTCGGCTGCGGCACCGCCAGGACAGTTACCAGATCGCAGACACAAACCTCGCCGGTGCGCAACAGATTCAACAGCCGCAGCCGCGTCCGGTCCGAAACGGCCCGGAACATCAAGTCGACCTGGTTGATCCGTGTCAGCGCCGGCATATGCGTCCAAACGAATATACGTTTGTATCAACGAACCGACGTCTTTGTCAATCAGACGGCATCGCGACGTTAAGAACGGCCCGGGGCATTTCGCGTCAATCGCCGGGGCGACGATTAGCCGGCAAGTTGGGCGTGTGCGGCGTGCGGCCGGTGCAGGTTCAGCCAGCGACGCTCACTGTAGACGATTTCCGAGCAGCTCAGGCAGTTCATGCTGTCGGCCGACCCGAGCCAGCCTTCGTGGGTGCGGATAAACTGGTTGTCTCCGAGCCACTGTTCGGTATCAACGGGGCGATTGCCGGCCGAATTGCAGAGCCGTGTGTAAAGCTGCTGCAAGTCGATGATGACGAAATACATTTCAGATCCTCCATGCGGGCGATACTGCTGGCAAACCCTCGACCTCAACCGCCGGGCAGTATCGCGAGTCTTATTTAATTCGTATGTGCGATCGATGTCGATCAGGAAAATCGCTATCCGCACCTCCGCGGGGCCCGCATAAACTGTCCGAATAGCCGTAACACCCACGGCCCGGCCGCAGGGCACGTTTTATGCCCTTCGCGCCGGCGAATTGCCGCCCTGTATTGATGCGATACACTTCCGGGCCGCCGATGTTGATTCGCCCGCCGTTCATTTTCGTCCTGCTGCTCGGCCTGGCGGACGTCACACGCGCCGATTCGATCATCGTGCAGGGCATGAGCCCGCAGAAAGTGACCGTCACCGGATTCGTCAACGGCAAACTGCAGTACCAGACCGCCGGCGGTGCGACGGCTGAACGGGAGTTCGCCCGGGTGCAGCAGCTGGTGGTCGACAACGAACCGGTGTTGAACGCCGCCGAGGCGGCGCTGGCGTCGGGCAAGCCGGACGCGAGTTTAGATCAGTACGCCAACGCCATTCGCAGCAGCACGACGCCGTGGGTCCGCTTGTTCGCCGCCCGTCGCCTGCTCGACGCGGCCGGCCCGCAGGGACGGTTCGAACCGCGATTGACCGCCTACTTGGCCCTGCTGTCGCTGGCCCCCGCCGACGCCGCCGGCCGGCAGCCGTCGCTGCCGAATCCGGGCAATCGCCTGCTTGAAGTCGCGGTGGCCGAAACCGAGGCGGCCCTGAAAGCGCCGAAGCTGCCGGACGCCAACCGGGTCACGCTGCTGAACTTCCTGACCGAACTGCACCGCCGCCGCGGCGACCAGGAGAGCGTCGTCGCCACCGTCGAGCGCATGGCCAAAGCCTCGCCCACGGCCGCCAGCGACCCGGCCGTTCAGGCGCAGCTCGTGGGGCTGAAGATCACGCAAGCCAAAGCCGCCATCGATAAAGGCGATTACGTCACCGCCGTCCGAATCATCGACGACAGCCGCGGCGCGATCATCGACCCCCTGCAACAGGCCGACGCGCTGTTCGTGCTTGCCCAGGCGAAACAGGCCAACGCCGACCCGACCGACAAAGCCGCCCTGCACGACGCGGCCCTGGCGTTCATGCGTGTCGTCGCCCACGCCAACACGCTGCCGGGCCGGCCGAACGTGCTGGCGTCGCTGCGTGCGACCGCCGCCATTCTGGAACGCACCGGCCGGACGGATGAGGCGATCAAGATTTACGCCCAGATCGTCCGCGACTACAGCGCCCTTCCCGTCGCCGTCACTGTCGCTCAGGCCGATCTGGCACGGCTGAAGAAGTAAACCGTCCCGGGGCGTCGACCCATCTTTCGACCCCTTACGCCTTCCCCCTTACGCCTGTTTTAGGTATCACTTCCGCTCCGAGTTCCGCCAAAATCCCATGTACGACTATTTCGATAAACACGGCAAAAAGTTCCTCGCAGTCGTCGGCACGCTGCTGGCGCTGGTCTTCCTCCTGCCGCCCGCCTTCAACGGCTTCGGCGGAGGCGGCGGCTCGGCGCGGCTCGGCAAAGTCGACGGCCAGCGCATCGACGGCGACGACGTCCTTCGCAGCCAGAACACGCTGCGGTCGATCGAACGCCTGGTCGCCCCCGACCGCGGCCCGGACGGACAGTCGAGCCAGGTGCCGCTCCCGCAGCTGATATTCAACGACGGCCTGTACCGTCAGCTGCAGCAGAATCCGGTGCTGTCGTACCTGCTGATGCACGAAGCCCAGCAGGCCGGCGCGTTGCCCGACGAGCGCGAGCTGGACCGCTTCCTCACCGCCCCCGTTCAACTCACCGGCAACAACGGCGAACTCATCGCGATGGATAAGGTGAACCCGACCGTCAAGGACGCGCTGCGCGACGACCTTCGCCGGGTGATGGGCATCGTCAACTACTTCCGCCGCACGCAGTCGGCCATCAAAATCAGCCGGCCGCTGATCAACGACGAACTGGCCCGCCAGACGCAGCAGATCAAGGCCCGCGTCGCCGTATTCGACGCCACCACTTATGAAAACCAGGTTCCCACGCCGACGCCGGAAGAACTGAAGCGTCAGTTCGACGCCTACGCCGACGTCAATCCGGTCGCGAGCGACGCCAACCCGTTCGGCTTCGGCTACCGCACGCCCGACCGCGTCGCCGCCCAGTGGCTGTGCGTCACCGACGCCGAAGCCACGAAAGCTGTCGAGGCGTCGAAGGCCGCCGAGTTGTGGGAAGAGGACGCGCTGATTTACTACCAGCGGAACCAGACGACGTTCAGCCGGGTCGTCCCGCCGGCGACGCAGCCCACCACCCGTCCCTTCGCCGACGTGCGCAGCGAAGTGCTGACCACGCTCCGCGGCCCGCTGATCGAACAGAAAAAACGCGCCGTCGCGAACCGCATCGTGCAGATGATGACTGCGGACTTCACAAAGGCTTCCAAGACCCCGTCCACGCAGCAGGCCACGGTCAACTACACGGTCGCCTACGGCAGCTTCGATTACCTGCAGAAGCTGGCCGACGACGTGCAGAAGCAGACGGGCGTCCGCCCCACCGCCGTGGCCCCCGCCGGCCTGCAGAGCCAGGTCGAACTCCAGAAGCAGCCCGGCTTCGGCGGCACCATGCTCACCGACCGCGCCATGGGCTTTGCCGGTGGGTCGGCCTACCTGTTCAACGCCCTTAAGGCCCTGCACCCGACACGCCAGCCGACGGGCGAATCTTTGGAGATCGGGCAGCCGTCCGTTGTCCTCACCGGCAGCGACGGCTTGTACGTCGTCCGCGCCGTCACCGCCGAGCCGGCCCAGGCGGCCAAGTCGATGGACGACATCAAGGAACTGGTCGAGAAAGACGTCCGCCGCAGCCGCGCGTTCACCCTCGCCGCCGATGCCGCGCAGGCGACGCTCGAAAAAGCCAAATCCGCCGACGGCCTGGAGAAGACGGGCGTCGCCGTGCAGACCAGCGACTGGTTCGGCGTCGAAAGCGCCACACCCGCCGGCCTGACGGGCGACTACGCCGCCGGCCTGGTCGGCCCGGCCTTCGAAACCCTGCGCGGCGTCGCCACTCGCGACGCCCTGCCGACCTACACCGTCGCCAAGCTCCGCCGCGAGGGAACGGCGGCCGTGGTCGAAGTCTTCGACGTCCGCACCGACCTGAACACCGTGGTCGTCCCCCAGGCGATCGCCCAAGCCGAGTCCACGGTCGGCCGGAGCCTGCTGCCGAGCGGCTTCGTCGAAGCGTGGTTCAATTTCGACGCCGTCAGCCGTCGGACCCACTACGTCCCCGACGCCCCGCGCGAGCCGACCGATTCCGCCCCCGCCCGGCCGGTGAACCCGCTGATGCCGGGATGAGCAGAAGCTAATAGCTGGTGGCTAGTGGCTAGTGGCTCGGAGCAAACATATCAGGTGCTGATCTTCCTCTTAGCCATCAGCTACTAGCTACCAGCCACTAGCCTCTTTAGGATCGTCCCATGGCCACCCTCAGTTACCGCACCGCCGGCGAATCGCACGGCAAAGCCCTGATCGCCCTGATCGAAGGGATGCCGCGCGGCGTCACGATCGACCACGACCTGATCAACGCCGAACTCGCCCGCCGTCAAGGCGGCTACGGCCGTGGCGGGCGGATGAAGATCGAAACCGACAAAGCCGAGTTTCTCACCGGCGTGCGCATGGGGCACACGATCGCCTCGCCGATCACGATGCTGGTGCCGAACAAGGATTACCGCCTCGACGACCCGACCAAAACGCCGCCGCTCACGCGTCCCCGCCCCGGCCACGCCGATCTGGCCGGCAGCATGAAATGGCTGACGAACGATTGCCGCGAAACGCTTGAACGCGCCAGCGCCCGCGAAACGACCATGCGTGTCGCCGCCGGGGCGCTGTCGCGCTCGTTGCTCAAAGCGTTCGGCATTGAGGTGTTCGGGTTCGTCCGCCAGGTCGGCGAGGCCCGCGGCAAGTTCGAAGTCAACGAAAGCAACTGGCGGCAACTGCTCGCGACGCGCGAGTCGAACGATCTGTACTGCCCCGATCCCGCCGCCGCCGACGACATGCGGGCGTTTATCAACTCGGCCAAGATCGCCAAAGACACCGCCGGCGGCGTCGTCGAATGCCACGTCTTCGGCTGCCCCGTCGGCCTGGGCAGCAGCATGACCGGCGACGGCCGCCTCGACGGCCGGATCGGCGGCGCGGTGATGAGCATTCAGGCATTCAAGGGCGTCGAAATCGGCATGGGCTTCGAAACCGCCACGCTGCCCGGCTCGAAGGTGCACGACGAAATCACGTACGACCCCAGCATGGCCGACCGGCCGCACCTGGGCTTCGTTCGCCCCACCAACAACGCCGGCGGCCTGGAAGGCGGCATGACCAACGGCATGCCCGTCGTCGTCCGCGGCGCGATGAAGCCGATCAGCACCCTCGGCAAGCCCCTGCGCTCGATCGACCTAGCCACGAAACAGGAAAGCGAAGCCGGCTGGGAACGCAGCGACATCAGCGCGATCAGCGCCGCCAGCGTGATCCTGGAAAACGTCGTGGCCTTCGAGATCGCCCGGGCCCTGATCGAAAAGTTCGGCGGCGATTCGCTCGTCGAGATGAAGCAGAATTACGACGCCTACCTGAAGGCCGCCCGCGAGCTGGCGGTGGCGCAGCCGTAGCAAAACGCACGGGCGCAGCACGGCGTTACATTCCCTCTCCCGGTATGGCCGGGAGAGGGTCAGGGTGAGGGCTGGCGACGAAGGACAACATCAAGCCGGGTTACGGCCGACGTTCGAGGCGGCTCTGTCGAAGCCCTCACCCTACCCTCTCCCGGCCATACCGGGAGAGGGAAATCAGGCCCGCCGCTGCGCGGCATCGCTCACATTCTCCTGGCCGACTAATTTCTGGTCCAGCGACGGCATCAGCACTTCGAGTGGCGTTCGTTTCCGCCACCAGGCGACTGCCGCCGTAATCGCCAGCAGCACGCCCGCCGTCAGCGTGTTCTGCCAGCTCGACAATTCCCACGCCTGCCAGTTCATGAAGCGGAAATTGCTGAACGGCCACAGGTAAACGATCGGCCAGCCGGGGCCGCTGCCGTAGTAATCCATCAGCAGGTGCAGATGGAACAGGCCGACGTAGAGCGAGAACAGCAGTATCCGGCCCAAGGCCGGCCTTCGGCTTAACGCGACAAGGATCCCGCTAACGAGGACGCAGAACGGCAGATTGTGGCACACGACGTGGTGCCATCGCTGATACATCGACTCACCCAGAACGATGCCAAGTCCGTCGAGGTCCGCTACGCTCGCCGCGATCATGCAAAACAGCCGCTCGCGCGGGTTCAGCGGCACGGCATTACCGACAACCCATCCGCTGAGAATGTGCGTCGGGATGTGCATCAGACCGTCGGCCTGTCGCTTACCCGCGACGTCTGTCGCAGATCGACGGCCGAGCCACGCCAGTCGATTTTCCCGCTGAAGGCTTTGCGGATTGCGTAGACGAGAATCACGATTTCAAGCACGACGCCGATCGGCAGCAGCAGCGCGTACCACGGTCGATTGCCACTCCAGCGCCAGACGAACGCGGCAACGATCGTCATCAGCAGCCAGTGGATGGCAGCAGCCGCTGCCCAATAGACGCCGTGTTGCCAGAAGGTAACCGACCAGGGAGTAAACTGGTGGCTGCCGTGAGGTCCGGTTGCAAAGATGGTCGCCCACTCCCCTGTGTGGCACCCGCGCACCACAGCGGGAGCAAGGCTCAGCACGCCCAGCAGCAGGAATCCCACCGCCAGCCCCATCGGCCACACCCGCCCGCGGGCGGTGCCGGCGAAGATGCGGGCCCAGCCGTTGAACATTTGCGGCAGGTTCGTGTGCATGCGCGTGGCCGCCAGTTCGCGGCCGGCGAGGAAACGCGTGCGGCAGCCGGCTTTTTTCAGCGTACGCATCAGCTCCACGTCTTCGACGATGCGGTCCTTCACGGCCGCGTGGCCGCCCACTTTTTCGTACGCACTGCGACGGATGAGAAAGGCCTGGCCGTTGGCGAGGGCTTTTTCGGGTTCGCTGTCTTCGTTGGTCTGGTCGCCCTGGAACATCGTCATCCACGTGCCGGCCAGGAGCGGGAGCATCAACTTCTCGATGAACGTGTGGGTTTCGATCGTGGTCAGGATGCTCAGGGCGTCATACTCACGGGCGATCGATGTGGCGGCCATGCGTGACAAGGCGTCGGGCTTCAGGCGCACGTCGCTGTCGACGAAGAAGAGCCACTCGCCGCGGGCGTGGGTCGCGCCGTGGTCGAGGGCGTGACATTTCCCGAGCCAGCCTGCGGGAAGTTCACGAATGTGGACGACGCGTACGGGGTGCGGCGATTGTGTCGCGGCGGAGCCGCGTCGCTCTTGGTCGTGTTGTCGTGTGTCCTCTGAAATCGTAAGTACGTCTTGTGACGTCGCGAACGTGTCGAGGATCGCGCCGGTGTCGTCGGTGCTTCGGTCATTGATCGCGATGACTTCGAACGACGGATACGTCTGCTTCAGCACGTCCTGAACACAGTCACGGATGCGCGAACCTTCGTCTTTTGCGGGGATAAGAATGGTGACAAGCGGCGCGGGGTCGGGCAGCGCGTCGCGATTGCGGCGCAGCTTGTTCATCCGCTCGCGGCCGATGGCCACCAAGTACGCGACCAGCAGCCATGTCACCGGGCCACAAAGGACGTACAGGGTGAAGAAGGTGCGTTCGATCGCGGACATATTGCTGGTTCCCTCTCCCGTGTAATCACGGGAGAGGGTTAGGGTGAGGGCCGAGCGGCGAGTAGTGTCACATCACGTTCGCCCTCACCCTAACCCTCTCCCGGCGTACCGGGAGAGGGAACCAGAGTCGCGTTGACTTACTTACGGCAGCGGCGAAATCTGCGGCTTCGTCGGGGCGGCGGCGCTGAAGTGCTTCTTGGCTTCGCCGACCAGAT
>DASVSC010000030.1:0-13399 GCA_036388295.1 Tepidisphaeraceae bacterium
CTCAACCGTGGCGTGGCTCGTGATGCCGAATTGCGGACGGCTGTCGCGCCGCGTGGTCAGTTCCAGCACAATGTCACGCGGCATACCGGCCGCCGCGTGCGTGCCCACTGTGCGATGAACGATCGCGCTGGCCTGGCTGGAAATGAGCGTGCCGTTCAGCGGCAGCATTGCCTGTTCCAGTCGCCGGACTTGCCGTTCGCTGTCGAGGGTGAAACGGTCGGCCACGCGGCTGACGTCCAGCGGCACGTCGACACACGCCTCGCTGGTGATCGGGTCCAGCACCGGCGCGTCGGGCAGATAATGCACGAGCTTGCCCGGCGTGATTCGGTCGGCGGCCAACTTGTCGATCAGGGGGCGTTTGATCAGCACGCCGCCCAGGCCGGGGGCGGCTTGGGTGAAGAAAAAATCGCGTGTGCTACTGGCGGCGGAGACGACGAGCCGGTCAATGATGGCCGGGTCGACCAAGCCCGCCGCCGGATCGATCAGCACGGCGGCGTCGGCCTGTTCGTCACCGAGCGCGTCGCGGATGAAGTCGGCAGCGAAGCCCTTATCGAACCATGTCGTCTGCAACAGGCCGCCCCGCCAGCCGTCGGCCCAGCGCTGGGCAGCGGTGACGGCGGTCATCTGCGTCGACGGGCGACGCGGGCCGCACGCGCGGGCAGTGACGTCGTGATCAGCGAGCGCGTCCAGCTGGTCGTCCCACGCCAGCACCACAACGCGGCAGAGCTGCGTCGTCCGGGCCAAGCGGCGCAGCGTCCAACGCAACACCGGCTCGCCGCGAAAGCGGCGCGTGCAGCTGTTGTGTGTCGCAGGTTCGTGCAGCATGGAACAAACGGCGATAGCGTTCATGCGGCCTTCCCGCGCCGTGCGCGTGTGTCGTGGATCGTGTCGATGCACTCGCCCATCAGCGTCTGAAAAATCCCGGCCGCTTCGGCGACGTGGGTGACGTTGTCGACGTCGCGGCTCAACTGGCGCTTTTGCTTCTCCACGCCATTGATACCGGCGGCGGTAATACGGCGGTCGGCGGTGAAACGGTCCAGCTCGCTGCGCTGACTGAGTTGCGTGATCAGGTCGTACGTGACGGCGTAGTCGTTGATCTCCGTGCGCAGTGCGTCGGCCGACGTGAGCAGTTGTTGCAGCCGGACAGGGTCATCGATGCTGCTGATCATGCGCGTCAGCAGGGGCAGCGTTTCGTGGCTGATGCGCTCAATTTCGCGTGCGTCCTCGAGCCGGCGCTGCAGGCACGCTTCGGCCTCGTCCAACCGCGACCAGTCCATGCCCGCGTGCGGCGGCAGGACCTTCGTGATCGGCTCGCGGCAGTAGGTTTCCAACGCTTCGGCCAGCGGCATGTGAACCGCGCCGGCTTTGGCGACGCCGCCTTCGGTCGCATCAATGATGCGGCGTGTGCTCAGGGCGAAGTCGCGTTCGAACTGCTGGAGGTAGCTGTAGAGGCGCTCTTCCGTATACGTCTGCCGGCCGCGGAAGTCGGGCACGCGGCGCAGGATATGGCGGTCGCGGACGATGCGTTGCCACTGCATCATCTCAACGGTGTTGTAGCGACCGAGTTCGGGCCGCCACAGGTCGTCGTAGCTGGTGCCGGGCGTGTAGGCGAGGCCGTCGCTGAAGCCCAGGTCTTGGCCGACGAAGATGATCGGGTCGCAGCCGAGGTGTTCGGCGACGTAGTACGCCAGGTGCGCCACCGTCGCGCCGGCACGCAGCTTCGGATGGTCCAGCTTCATCTCAGCCAGCAGGCGTTCGATGAAGTCGTTGCCAAGCAGCGTCAGCGGGCCCGGATTCAGGTCAAACACCTTCGGCGTGGCCTTCGGCTCGGCGACCAGTTCCGTGCGCACCGTCGGCGGCACGTGCTGGAAGAACTGCGTGCAGATGTCGTGGTAATCGAGGGACGTCACGAAGTCGGGCTCGACGCCTAAATCGAGCAGTTGCTGGAACGTGGTCTGCACCGACACGATCACCGCGTGGCCGGCCGCTTGTTTCAGCAGGTGTTTGTTTTTGCGCAGCGACGGGCCGGCGGAAACGATGATGGCGGGCTTGCCGCTCATCGCGTTCTTCAGCCGGCCGACACCGCCCGCGGCGACGTACCAAGGCACGTTGCGCGCCAGGTTCTCGCACGTGCGGCGGCCGTTGAGCAGCAGCGTGTTCATCGTCGTGCGGCCGTAGGCGAGAAACTCGTCCAGCAGGTCGCGCACCTGCGCGTAGTACGGCGGGTCGACGCGCAGCGACGCGGAGTGTTCGCAGCGAACATTGGATGTGGAGATGGCGGCGAGGTGCGTCATCCACTCGTTGAACAGCTTGGCCTTGTCGAGGGTGTGGACGATGCGCAGCTTGCGCCGTGTGATGGCGTCGGAGAAGTCGTTGACCTGCAGCGCCGCCAGCAGGACGGCCGGGTCAGATTCGAAGGCCCAGACGGTGGCTCCCGCCGCCCGCGTCAGCGCCGTGCGGGCGGCGTAACCGAGGCCTATGCCGAGGACGAACACTTCCAGCGTTTCCGCCTCCACACACGCCACCTGGCGGTCGGCTTCGGCACGCGGGTCGTACTTCGAATGAAGGTAAACGGCGGCGCCGTCGCGGCTGCGGCAGGCGGCGGTCGTATCGCCGCTGCGCGTCGGTTCCAGCGTCAGCGTGTCGCCGTCGGCGACCGCGTCTACGAGCCGAGCCAGAGGCGGATCAACGGCCCAGAGCGCCGCGAGGTTCGCGACGAGCGGAGAGACGGCGACATTGGGCATGGGCGACGGCATCAGTTCAAGGCGCGTTCGCGTCGACGGACGCGATGTGCCTGACTAGACTTATCGGACGTCGGGCTTGCCAGAGTTGAACCAAAGTCGGCCGACGCCTTCTATGACTGACCTCCTGTTCGATCCGCCGTGGTACCTGCTCATCGGCCTGCTCCTGGCCGGGCTTTTTCTGGTTTACAACGGGCTGACCCGCCAGGCGGCGAATCTGAAGTGGGCGGGCGCCGTGGCCTTGATCGTCGGTGTCGCCCTCTACGTCGCCGGCCGGGTCTTCGAGACGGGCACTGAACGTGTGTCGCGCGAAACCCGCGAGCTGGTGCAGGCGGCCGACCAGCGCGACTGGAAGACGTTCAGCCGACTGCTGGACCCGAGCGTGCGGTTCGCCATCTATGCAGGCCGCGATCAGCTCACGGCCGGTGCGGCTAAGACGTTGGATCAAGTGGGTGTCAAGAATGTCACCGTCGGCAACATGGAAGTGAAGCCGGAGCCGGGCGGATACACGGTCAGCTTCACCGCGACGGCTGACATTGAAGTGACCTCGCGCCGGGCACCAACGGATTGGAAGTTCTTCTGGGCCAAGGACCGCGCGGGCGATGGGTACCTTGTGTACCGAGTGGAGCCGCTGCCGAACCGGCAGTTCGGTACGGAGCCAGTTTTATCACGACTGGCAACGCCGTAACCGTCAGTTCACGGTGTTGCCCCCATACGCTGCGGTAAGAACGTCGGCTTCTTAGACGCCGACGGCCGTTCGATAGGTTTTGATCAGGCGTTCCAACCGTTCGCGCGGCTGGACGGCGTAGAACAATTCGCGGTCGAACAACACCGCTTCGTGATCGCGCCGCCGCACCGCGTGGTCGAGCTTTTCACGCCATTCCATGAGCGACGTGCTGATGGCCGACTCTTTTTGCAGGACGTTGTGCATGGCGACGTATGCCGTGCGGCGGTCGGTGCTGCGACGGGGGGCGGCGGCGATGCGGTCGAGGTACGGCTGCTTCGTCACGGTGTTGTGCCGCAGGCGGTGGCCCTCGTTCAGCAGGCACGGCACGCACTCCGCGTCGCGCTCGCCGGCGTCGGGGAAGAATAGCGTCGCGGTTGTGACGGCGAACGTTGGGGCGGGCACGCGGAAGTAGTTTTCGATCAGACGATCCGTCACCTGGTCGTACCGGCCGCCGCCGATGCCATGGACGAACTGGTCGGCGATGATGAGCCGCAGGAAGGCGGTCAGCGTTAGGGCGCGCGGCGTGAGGCGGATCTGGTGCTGTCGGCAGAACGCGCCGAACCGCTCGGCCGCCTCTTCGCCGGGCGTGGCGGGATCGAACACGAAGGCGGCGGCGTCGGTCAGCAGGTGCCAGCGGCCGTTATCGCGGATGACGGTGGCGCGGGAACGATCGCCGGTGTCGAGGCGGTCGAACCAGAACGGCAGTTCGATGGTGTCCTCATCGACGCGAAGATCAGGCATCGGCCGGGTGGGCGTCGTGATGCCGGCCTCGCGGCGGTAGTCGGCCAGGGCGGCGTTATACGTAGTGGCGAAGCGCTCCACGTCCGCCGCGATGTGGTGCACGAAGGCCAAATACGCCGGCTCGGTAACGATCGACGACAACAGCCGCACCTGGTAATGCACGCCGAGCGATTCATCGACGGCGTGTGCCGCGCGCGACAAGGCGGCGGGCAGCATGTCGCTGCTGTTGTTCAAACGTGAAAGGGACTCAAAAGCGATCGCAATCGCTGGGCGGAACGACCAGCCCGCGGCGGCTTGGTCGAACCGTTCGCGAATGCGTTGGAGGTGCGGCGGTGTCGGCTGGGCGACTTGGCCGGACCATTCGCCGGTCTTGAGCAGCACGTCGTCGGACAAGTCGATCGCCCCGCCGGGCCAACGCAGCTGCAGGTGTTTGGGCGAATCGGTGTCGACGGCAACGTGCAACGCGGTAGCGCCCGTCTTGCGAGCGACGGCGTCCAGCAGCACGTCCTTGACCCACACGCCGGGGTGAGACAGTTCGATCTGGTGCCCCGTGGCGATTACGGCCGCGGCCGGGTCGCCGATCAGACTGCGCCGGGTCACCTCGCGCCACTGACGCAGCGGGACATTCTGGATCTCCACCGGCGCGGCGTCGAGGGCCGCCCGATTGACGGCCATGTCCGTGATCAGCCGCGGCGGGTCGGGCCAGACGAGACTGGCGTAGTCCTGCTTGGGCGCTTTCCAATCCGCGTAACGGCTCATGGGCACCCGCAACAGTCGAGTGGGGAACCGATCGTCACCGAATCCAGGCAGGTCGCGCCGTCGTGGCCGATGCGGACCAGTTCGCGCTTCAGCACACTGAGGTAATGCTTCAGGCGGCGGTTGGCGTCATCCAGGTCGCCGCCGAACGTGCGCGTGGCGTCGTTATAAATGCGTTTAACCGGGATCTCCTTCACCCTCAGCTTGTGCTCGAACGCGCGCGGCCACAATTGCAGCGGGAAGGCGTAGCCGGTTTCGTCCAGCCTCAGTTGCTGCATGGCGGCGACGCGGTGGATTTTAAAGCCGCAGAACGAATCGGTCAGCTTCCAACCGAACAAATCGTTCAGCGTGGCAGTCAGCGTCATGTTGATCGCGCGGCGGTCGCCGGGGGCGAGGTCGTCGTTGACGTTCAGATCGGTATAGCGCGACCCGCTGATGATGTCGGCGTCGCCGGCGGCGGCGGCTTCGATGAACTTCGGAATGATCTCCGGCTCGTGCTGCTCGTCGGCGTCCAGCGTCACCACCCAGTCGTACCCGCGGCGGTGGGCGTGGTCGAAGGCGTCAATAATTCCCTGTCCGTACCCACAGTTGCGGCCGTGACGGATGATGTCGACGTCGGGCTGGCCGACGAGGAACTCGCTCGTGCCGTCGGTGCTGTGGTCGTCCACGACGAGCACGTCGAGCCCGAGCGCGGTCACCCGGCGCATCACGTGCTCGACGTATTGGCGTTCATTGTAAATCGGAATCGCGATCAGAGTTCGCAACAGGCCTCCGGAACGACTGGGGTCGGGCACATAAACGAATCGTAGTCGTCGTATGAAGATCGGGTCAAACGCCAAAGCGGCATCGCGTTGCGGCTCGCGTCCGCCGATCGTATCATGCCCCACGCACCTTTCGACACCCCGCATGAAGCAAAACCGCACTTTTCACCGCCTGATCCTGACCGGCGCGATCCTGGCCGGCGGTTGTGCGAGCAACACCGCCGGCCCGGCGACCGGTACGCAGCAGTCCGTCCAGCAGTACGTGCAGGGCGTGCAAGCGTTAAAACGCGGCGATACCAACGCCGCCGTCAACCAGCTGGAAGCGGCCATCACCAGCAACCCCGACCTCCGCATGGCCCGTACCGTGCTCGGGCAGATCTACCGCGACCGCGGCGACTACACCAACGCCGTGCGGCAGTACCAGGCCCTCGCCCGGCTCGACCCGTACACGCTGTCGAACCATTATTACCTCGGCGTCAGCTACCAATTTCTGCGGCAGTACGCCGATGCGGTCCGTGCGTACGTCGCCGGCCTAGCGATCGACCCGCTCGACTTCAAGCTCAACATGAACGTCGGCACCGTGCTGCTGGCGACCGGCGACGTCGACGGCGCGATCAAATACCTCGACAAGGCGACCCAACTGGACCCAAAATCGGCCGCGGCATGGTCGAACCTGGGCGTCGCCCTCGACGCGCGCGGCAGCTATGTCTTTGCCGAAACCGCCTACCGCCGCGCGATCGGCCTGGAGACGAACGCGCCGTCCGTCGTGCAGAACCTGGCGAACAACCTGCTGATGCAGCAAAAGGTCGGCGAGGCGACCTACCTGTGGGAAACGATCGTCAAACAAAGGCCGACACCATTTAATCGAACTCGCCTCGCCGAGGCGTACACCCAGGGCGGCGACCTGAAGGCGGCTGAAGAGATTGTCAACGGCGTGCTGCAAGCCGACTCGCGCTTCGTGCCGGGATTGAACGCCAAGGCGCGCATGCTGATCCGCCAGTACGAGCTCAGCGGCTTTACCGACGAAACCGCCCGCACCGCCGGCGTCGCCACCTTGCGGCAAAGCCTGGGCCTGAACGGCCAGCAGCCGCAGATCACGCAACTGCTTCGTAAGTATTCCCAAGCCCTGCCCCTCAGCCAGTGAACGTGCCAAACCCTCAGCCCGCCCGGCCGCTCCCGATCGTCTACGAAAGCGACGACTACGTCGCCGTCGATAAGCCTGCCGGTCTTGCCGCCATTCCGGGCCGGGCGGAAACGGACAGCGTTCTGGAACGTCTGGCCCGGCAGCTCGGCGTTCCGTCCAAAGGCACGTCCGACGTCCGCTTGCGTGTGGTGCACCGGATCGACAAAGAAACAACCGGCGTCATGCTCTTCGCGCAATCGCTCGACGCGCAGCGGCACGTGAGTCACCAGTTCCAGAACAACACCGTGGCCAAGGAATACATGGCGCTTGTCTATGGCAAGATCGCCGAGGACGAAGGCCGTATCGATAACCCGCTCGCCCCGCACCCGGCACACAAAGACCGAATGACCATCGTCAAACGCGGCGGCCGCCCCGCCGTCACGGAATGGCGCGTCGAACAACGCCTGCGGACGTTCACGCTCGTCCGCGTTTTCCCCAAAACCGGCAAAACGCACCAGATCCGCGTGCACTTCGCCCACATCGGCCACCCGCTGGTCGTCGATCCGCTTTACGGCAGCCCCAACCCGGTGCTGCTCAGCGACCACAAGCGCAACTATCGGCCGACGCGCGGCGTCGATGAACGTCCGCTGCTCGCCCGGCTCGGACTGCACGCGCTGACGCTGACGTTCCGGGACCTAAACGATCAGCCGGTGACGGTCGGCGCGGCCGTCCCGAAGGACCTGCGCGCGACGCTGAATCAACTATCGAAATTGTGACGCCACGCGGTTGTGCCGCGGGCGTATACGAGGTGGATACCTGAGGAGGACCCTGATGACTGCACGAAGCATTGCCGCCGTAACACTCGCCGCCGCCTGCCTGGCCGGCTGCGCCCGGAACGAAAAATCGAAGAGCGCGCACGACGCCGTCGTCGCCAGCGCGCCATTCGGAAAGCTCGCCGATGGCCAAACCGTTAACGCGTACACGCTGAAGAACGATTCGAAGATGAACGTGAAAATCCTCGACCTCGGCGGGGTCGTTCAGTCGCTCACTGTGCCGGACCGCGACGGCAACTTGGCAGACGTGGTATTGGGGTTCGAAAATCCTAACGATTACATGGCGACCGGCCCCTATTTCGGCGCCATCGCCGGCCGGTACGCGAACCGCATCGCGAACGGCCGTTTCTCGATCGACGGCAAAACCTTCACGCTTCCCGTGAACAACGGCCCGAACAGCCTGCACGGCGGCACGGCCGGGTTTGATAAGAAAATGTGGACCGCCCGCTCCGTTAAAGCTTCGAACGTGGGCGAGTCGGCCGTCGAGTTCACGCTCATCAGCCCGGACGGCGACCAAGGCTACCCCGGCACGCTGACGACGACGGTCCGCTACACACTCACACGCGATAACGCTCTGCGGATTGACTACACCGCCACCACGGACAAGACGACCGTGCTGAACCTGACGAATCACAGCTACTTCAATCTCACCGGCGACCCGGCCCGCAGCACCGTGGAGCGCCACGTGGTGACCGTCAACGCCGACGCTTACACGCCGGTCGACGCCACGCAGATTCCGACAGGCGAGATCAAGTCGGTGGACGGCACGCCGTTCGACTTCCGTACGCCTCACGCGGTTGGCGACCGCTTGGCCCAGACCGGCGGCGATCCGGCGGGTTACGACCACAACTTCGTTCTGAACGGCGGCGAGAGCGCCCAGCCGCGCAGAGTCGCCACGCTCACGGACCCCGGCACCGGCCGAATGATGGAAGTCTGGACGACCGAGCCGGGCGTGCAGGTCTACAGCGGCAACTTCCTGGATGGCAGCCTGAACGGCAAAGGCGGCGTGAAGTACGGCCGCTACAGCGGCATCTGCTTCGAAACCCAGCACTACCCTGATTCGCCGAACCAGCCGAAATTCCCGTCCACCCTGCTGCGGCCCGGCGAAACATTCCGTAGCACGACGATCTACAAGTTCACGCGGAAGTGATGAACGATTTCCCTCTCCCGGCATGGCCGGGAGAGGGGACGTCTTTGATGTAGGGCGGGCAGTGCCCGCCCTACGCTGAACGGCGTCAAGCCTTGCCCAGCAAAACCGCCAGCAAGCCCTTCTGGGCGTGCAGGCGGTTTTCTGCTTCCTGGAAGACGCGCGACTGCGGGCCTTCCATCACTTCGTCCGTAATCTCAAGGCCGCGGTAAGCGGGCAGGCAGTGCAGGACGATTGCGTGCTTCGGCGCGACCCCGAGCAGATCGGCGTTGATCTGGAAGCCGGCGAAATCGTTCAGCCGTTGCTGCTTCTCGGTTTCCTGGCCCATGCTCACCCACGTGTCGGTGTACAGTACGTCGGCTTCGCGCACGGCGTCCCGCGGATCAATCGTCGCGACATAATCCATGCCCGGCACCTGCGCCTTTAGACGTTCAAGATCGTCGCCCGGCAGCGCGTATCCGTCGGGCGTGCAGCAGACGAACCGTACGCCGAACTTCCCGCACGCGACGGCCAGCGACCGCGCCACGTTATTGCCGTCGCCGACGTACGCCATCGTCAGACCCGACAGCCGGCCGAAGTGCTCTTCGACGGTTAACAGGTCCGCCATCGCCTGGCACGGGTGGCTGTAGTCGGTCAGCGCATTGATCACGGGAACGGTGGCGAATTGGGCCAGTTCCAGCACCTTCGCGTGTTCGAAGGTACGCGCAACGATGGCGTCGCACATGCCGCTGAGGACACGGGCGACGTCTTTGACCGGCTCACGTTTCCCGAGTCCGATTTCCTCGTTCGTCAGCGTGATCGCTTGGCCGCCGCATTGATTCATCGCCTGTGTGAAACTGACCCGCGTGCGCAGCGACGGCTTCTCGAAGATCAGCGCGGCCGTCTTACCGGCGAAAATCGGGTCGTTGCGGCGGGTCGTTTTGAGCTGCTGCTTGAGCCGGCGGGCCACGTCCAGGGCGTGCCGTAAGGTGTCGGTCGAATGCTCGACAATAGAGACGAAATGTTTCATGGCGACTGCCTTCGTGCCTGCGACGCCCGCGTCGCCTTTGACGGCCAGAGTGAAGCGGCGACTTGGCTACAAAACGATTTCCGTCCCGATGCCGGCTTCGGTGTAGATTTCCAGCAGCAGCGAATGGGGCATGCGGCCGTCGATGATGTGCGCCTTCTGTACGCCGCCTTTGAGCGCGGTAATGCAGGCCTCCACCTTGGGCAGCATGCCCGCGCCGATCGAGCCGTTCTGCACCATTTCTTCCACGCCGGCCACGTTCAAATGGCTGACGCGGCTGTCGGGATCTTTGAGGTCGCGGAAGATGCCGTCGGTGTCGCTGACGACGACGAGCTTGTCGGCCTTCATCGCCGCGGCGACCGCGCCGGCGGCAGTGTCGGCATTGACGTTGAGCTTGCTGCCGGCGTTGTCACGGGCGATGGTCGCGATGCAGGGAATTGCGTCGGCACGGACGAGCAAATCCAACAGTCGGGCGTTCACCCAGTTCACTTCGCCGACGTAGCCGAGGTCAATGCGGCGGCCGTCGGGGCTGTTGACGTAGGTGCGCTCGGCGAACAGCACCACGCTGCTGAGGCTGTGCAGGCCCATCGCCTCACAGCCGTTGCTGTTGATGAAGTTCACGATGAACTTGTTGATCTGGTTGCACAGCACCTGCTCGGCAATGGCGAGCGTGCGTTCGTCGGTGTAACGACGTCCCATGACCATCTGCGGCGTGAGGCCGGACTTTTCCATGGCCTCGTTGATGGCCTTCCCGCCGCCGTGCACCAGGATCGGCTGCATGCCGACGTAGTTCATGAACACGATGTCGGTCAGGATGTTGGCCAGCACCGTCTCGTCGTCCATGATCGAGCCGCCGATCTTGACGACCACGGTCTTGTCATGGAAACGCTGGATGTAGGAGAGGGCCTCGACCAGACCCTGGGCTTTCGCGATCGCTTCGTTCATCATCGTTCTGCCAAACGCAAAACGCGAAGTGTAGCGGATGAGTGGGAAGTTGAAAGTGGGAAGTGGGAAGTTAAGAGCGGCTGTGACGGCCGGCCTTTGGCTTCCCACTTTCCGCTAAGAACTTCCCACTATTTTGCCCCGCGGCGCAGCAGGACGGCCGGGATGGTCTGCACGATCAGCTTCAGGTCCTGCGTGACCTGGTAGTTCTTCGTGTAGGACAGGTCCATGCGCATCCACTCGTCGAAGCTGACGCGGCTGCGACCTTTGACCTGCCAGACGCAGGTCAGGCCCGGCATGACGTCGAGGCGGGCGCGGTGCCACGGGTCGCAGGCGTTCTGTTCGTCGATCGGCAGTGGGCGCGGGCCGACCAGGCTCATGTCGCCTTTGAGGACGTTGAACAGCTGGGGCAGTTCGTCCAGGCTGGTCTTGCGCAGGAATTGGCCGATGGCGGTAACGCGCGGATCGTGCGTCATCTTAAATGCCGGGCCGTCCTGCTCGCTCTGGGCGCGCAGCGCGGTTTTCATCTTGTCGGCACCGACGCACATCGTGCGGAACTTGTAGATCTGGAACGGCCGACCGCCGAGGCCGCTGCGGCTTTGGCGGAAGATGATCGGGCCGTGGTCGGTCAATTTGATGGCGACGGCGATGGCGGCAATGGCCGGCGCGGCGACGAGCAATGCCGTGCCGCTGATGGCGACATCGAGCAGCCGCTTCACCCGGCTCGGCCGGCGCGTCAGCAGCGCTTCCATCGGTAGCGGATCGGAATCAAGGCAGTGACGCGAGGGGCTCTCGGAGATGCGCAGGTGATCGACGGCGGGCGGTTCCGCCGGCAGGAGGCGAGGACCCGCCCCGCCTTCTTCGCCGTCGCCGTCGTACCATTGCCCGGGGTAGGTGTAGAGGACCGGTTCGACGGTCATGCCGCGGGCGTAACAGGCTTCGCGGGTGCGGCGGATCAGGATCGCCGCGCCGCTGGGGGCGGTCTCCGGCAAGACCGCGCAGACCGTGTATTTGTCGTACATGCCGACTTCGTCAGTCGTCCGCACTTCGTTCATTACGATGCGTCCCAGGCGCAGCATCGCGATGCGGCCGCCCGCGGGCACCAGGCGGAACATCACCAGGCAGAACCGCCCTTTCTGGCGGTCGGCACGGGCACGCTCGCGCCGGATGACGGCGGCGAGGTGCTTCGGGAAATACATCTCGTGCAGACGACGGCTCGAGGTGTAGCCGACGTCCGGCGTGGGCGGCGTGATCGCCGGCTGCAAAGGCTGAGACATAGCAAAGGCTCCCGTTCCGAACCCGGCCCACCGCGAGCGCGACGCCGTCTAACAGGCGTATCGACACAATCGAGGCGGTGCTGAGGCCGTCGCCGGACGGGGCAACGTCCGGAAATACATTCGACGTGAACGTCCGGAACGTACCTCACGGACGTCAGCGGGGTCGGACGAATGCCAAAAAGCCGCAGCCGTTTCCGGCTGCGGCTTCAGGATTACGGGCACTTCTACGGCAGCGGTAACGGCTGTGACGGCTGTGACGGCCTATCGACGCGATCGCATCCGCGCCCCGCCGCCGGGGACAACGGCCGCGGCCGGCTTGTCACGGCGTTCGACGCCGTTCGGGTAGGCCGGGCCGGTGCGGGCGGCATCGTTCAGGACGATGCCCATCAGCATCGCGCCCACGCTGAGCAGTGCGTCGCGGGCCGTAGTGGCGGCGAAGCGGGTGGTGCGCTCGTCGCGCATGACCAGCAGGGTCGTGTCGCAGCCGGCGGCGATGACGCGGGCGTCGTTGCTGCCGATCACGCCGCTGGTGTCGAACAAAACGTGGTCGTAGCGCGACTTGAGGTGACGCAGCACGTCCGTAAAGCGCGGGCTGTTCAGTTGTTGGCTGACGTCGTTGCTTTGCGGCCCGCTGGTGAGCAGATCGAGGTGTTCGACGGGCGAGCGGCGGACGGTCGATTCAATGTCCTCGCCGCCGAGCACGCCGCTGAAGCCGATGGCGTTGTCGACGCCGAAGACGCCGTGCAGGCTCGGCTGGCGGAAGTCGGCGTCGATCAGGACAACCCGCTTGCCCGACTGGGCCAGGAGAATCGCCAGATTGCTGGCCAGCGTGGTTTTGCCGTCGCCGGTGGCAGGCGAGGTGATGGCAATGGTCTGGCAGTGCTCGGCCCCGAACAAAAGGCTGGTGCGGACCGAGCGGAACGCCTCGGCGGCTTCGGTGTCGCTGGCATCGAAACTGAGCTTGGCCAGTTCGGCGGGCGTGTGGCCGGCGACGCGCGGAAGTGTTCCCAACAGCGGCACGCCGACCGTGTCGGCAATGCGGTGCACCGCGCCCAGCGACGGGCTGACCCACTCCCGGACCAGCGCCACCATCATGGCCAGCGCCAGCCCGATCAACGCGGCGAGGCCGAGCGTCTTATTCGTGTTCGGCGTGGCGGCGTCATTGTTGCGCGTGACGTCATCGAACTCTTTAGCGTCGATGCCGACCGTCTCGGCCACGGTGAGTTGTTGCAGCTTCGCGTCCAGCAGGGCGATCTGCTGGTCTTTGACCTTGATCTGGTCCGAAAGCATCGCCAGCTCGGCGGCTTTGGCGTTGATCTCTGAGGTGACCTTTTCCTGCGCCGCA
>DASVSC010000031.1:0-17951 GCA_036388295.1 Tepidisphaeraceae bacterium
AAGCCGATTGCCGTGCCGACGTCGGTGAAGCGGGTCGTCGGGTACCAGTACCTGGTGCTGCTGTCGTTCCCACGCGAGGAAGACGCCAAAGACCTCGTCAAATACTTGGCCCAGAACGGCGTGCCCGCGACGGCCGAGAAAGCGCTGCCGGAATACGCCAAGACCTGGACGAGCGTCGTCACCGCCCGCGGCTTCGAACACACGAAGAAGAACCCGGCGTTCGATGCCTACAGCGCGGCCCTGAAGGACTTGCTCCTGAAGTACGCCGGCGACAGCAAGTTCCGCAAAACGTTCAAGCTCGACGTCTACACCTGGCGGACGGCCCGCTAAGCCGTAGCCAAGGGAAACGTTCATCGAAGTCAGGCCGACCCGCGAAAGCGGGCCGGTCTTCGTTTATAAGCGTCTGCCATGGAGAGCCCGCCCCTGTCGCCGGACGACGTGCGTGCGCCGGCCTTGACCCTCCGAAGCATCCTGATCGGCCTCGCGGGCGTCTGCTTCGTCTGCGGCGTCGCGCCGTACAACGATTTTGCAATGGAAAATACGCTCCTGATCGGCAACTTCCTGCCGATCGGGCTGCTGCTGATCGTGCTGTTGCTGGTACTGGGCGTGAACGTGCCGTTGCGTTGGTTCGCGCCACGTTTGGCACTGCGTCAGGGCGAATTGGCCGTGATCATCCTGATGGTGCTGGTTTCCTGTTCGCTGCCGTCGAGTGGGCTGATGCGCTATCTGCCGGGCAGTTTTATCGGCATCTATAACGGCGCGGCGGAGCGGCCGACGGAGTGGGGAGCGGCGGTCGACGCGGCGCGATTGCCCGATTGGCTGCTGCCGCGCCTCGACGGCGTAACGGCGGCGGATAAAGGGGCCGACAACGTCATCACGTCCTTCTACAGCCGTGCGCCGGACGGCGTGGTGCCGTGGGCGGCATGGGTCCGGCCATTCATCGCGTGGGGCATTCTGGTCGCGCTGCTGTGGGGCCTGCTGATTTTCCTGTCGCTGATCGTTCGCAAGCAGTGGGCGGAGAACGAGCGGCTGTCCTTCCCGCTGGCGACGATTTACCAGTCGCTGATCGAAGCGCCCGCCCACGGCCACGTGCTGAACGCGCTGTTCCGCAGCGTCGGCTTTTGGGTCGCCGCGGGCAGTGTGTTCGTCCTGCACAGCATCAACGCCCTGCACGCCTACGACCGCGGCATCCCGTCGATCCCGTTGTATTACGACTTCCAGGACATGCTGGTGGACCCGCCGTGGAGCTACACGTACGTCACGTTCAAGACCGCCAGCATCTCGTTTTCGATGATCGGCATTGCCTTTTTCATCCAGACGAAAACCGCCTTCAGCCTCTGGTTCTTTTTCATCCTCTGGCAAGTCGAAGAAGTGCTGTTCGGCACGGCGGGCATCTCGACGAATGACGCAATGATCCGCGACCAAACCTTCGGCGGCCTGATCGTCTTCTCGGCCCTGCTGATTTATGTCGGCCGGCACCACTGGGCGATGGTCGTGCGCCACATGTTCGCCCGCCGCCGGCCTACTGAAGACGGCGGGCTGTACCTGTCATACGCCGTCACCGGCTGGGGGGCGGCGATTTGTTTCACGGGCATTCTTGCTTGGCTGTGGCTGGCGGGCGTTTCAGTCGGCGCGGGGCTGGTCATCACGCTCGTGACTGTGATGCTGTTCATGGTCTGCGCCCGCGTGCTGGCCGACACGGGGCTGATGTTCGTTCAGCTGAACTTTCCGCTGATCCGCACCTTTTATTACCCGGTGCTGATGCCGCCAACGCCGTACTACACGTCGCAGACGAACTTCTTCTTCAGCGGCTGGTTTACCGAACTGTTTCACGACTTGCGCGAGAGCATTGCCGGATACTTCCAGCTCGGCGTTCGGGTGGCGGACGAATCCATCAATCGGCGCGACCGTCCCCGCCGTGTCGGCTACGGCCTGTTGGCGGCGGTCGTTCTGGCGCTCGGCGTCGGCTACGTCGTGTCGTGGGCCAGCATGCTGAAAGTCGAATATGCCTACGCCCAGACCACGTCATCGCCGTCGATCACACCGAATATTTATGGCGTCGAAAATGCCGTCCGAGCCAACATTCTGGAACCGGCCGCCGCGTACCAGGCGCAGAGCCTGACGCAGGGCGGTCGCGGCCCGCTGGGCGAGCCGCTATGGCACGTCGCCGCCGGCGCGGCCGTGGTCGGCGTCTGCAGCGTATTGCGACTGGTGCTGCCGTGGTGGCCGTTGCACCCGATCGGGTTCGTGGTGGTGTACTCGTACGCGATGCAGAAGATCTGGTTCAGCATCATGATCGGCTGGGCGGCGAAAGTCGTGGTTTTACGGCTCGGCGGGTCGACGCTGCTGCGGCAGGGACGCTCAACATTTATCGGCCTGATCGTCGGCGAAGCGTTCGCCGCCGCGTTTTGGCTGGTCGTCAACGTGATCCTGCACGCCCGCGGATTCGAGTACAAACCGATGCTGTTCACACCGGGATAACGATGAGCCACGTGCTGCACGAACTGACCGCCCTGCCCACCGCTCCGTTCGCCGAGACGCATGTGCTGGCCTACGTCCGGGCGTGGGCCAGGAAGCAGCGGTTTAGAGTGACTGCCGACCGCGCGGGCAATCTGCTGGTCGAACGCCCGACGCGGCGCGACGCGCCACGGCTGGTACTGGTGGCCCACGCCGATCATCCCGGCTTCGTCGCCGAAACCATGGAGGACAAGCGAACGCTGCGGGCCCGCTTTCATGGCGGCGTCAAGGCGTCCTACTTCGTCGGCAGCCGCGTGCGGTTCTTCACGAAGGACAACGAAATTGTCGGGACCGTCATTGAGATCTTGGCCGACGGCGACCGCCCCGCCGGTGCGCGACTGCGGGTGACGCAGGCCGTAGCACCCGGAGCGATCGGCATGTGGGACGTCGGCGGCCCGCGGCAACGCGGCCGACGCTTTTACTGCCGCGTGTGCGACGACTTGGCCGGGCTGGCCGCGGGATTGGAAGCGTTATCACTGGCGTCGGCCGAACGCGGCGGCGGTCCTGCGGCCGTGCTGGTGACGCGGGGTGAGGAGGAAGGCTTCATCGGCGCGATCGCCGCGGTGCGTGCCCGGCAATTGCTGCGCAAAACCGACCGCCTGATCTCCATCGAATGCTCCGCCGAGCAGCCGTACGCGAAGCAAGGCGACGGCATGATCGTCCGTGTCGGCGACCGCACCAGCATCTTCCACAGCGCCTTCACCCGCTTCATCGGCGAGCGCGCCGAAGTGCTGGCCAAGGAGGACGTGACGTTCATATTTCAAAGGGCCCTCATGCCGGGCGGCACCTGCGAGGCAACAGTCTTCGACGCCTTCGGCCACATCGCCGCGGCCGTCTGCGTGCCGCTCGGGAATTACCACAACATGAACGCGGCCACGGGCAAGATCGCGGCAGAATATGTCGACCTGCGCGACTGGCGAAGCCTCGTCCGCCTGCTGGCGGATTTGTGTCTGCATCACGACGGTTTCGATGGCGGGCACGGGGCGCTGAAAGAACGACTCAAGACGCGGTACGCGAAGTTCTCGCGATACCTGTAGCGGGGCCGCGGGTCTGAACCCGCGGGAACGAGGGAGTGGCATAGAAACGAGCGGGTTTCGCGCGGGTTTACACCCGCGGCCATCGCCTGATGACCGACGCTACTTCGAGTTCAGCCGTTTGACGTTAAAATGGATTGCGTGTCCGACGCCTCCCGCCGCATCAAAGCCCACGCCGCCGCACTCGGTTTCGATCTCTGCGGCATCGCCCCCGCCGGCCCGAGCGCGTATCGGCAGTACCTGCTCGACTGGATCGCCAGCGGCCAAGCCGGCGACATGCACTACTTGCAAGAACGTTTCGCCGAACGAACCGATCCGAACTTGTACCTGCCGGGCGTTCGCACAATCGTCTGCGTCGCGATCAATTATCACGTCCCGCTCGCCCCCGTCCCGCCGGGCCATGGACGGATCGCCCGGTATGCGCAAGGCGACGACTATCACGACCGACTGAAAAAGCGTCTATACGACTTGGCCGACTGGATTCGTGCCGAGTTTCCCGACGCCCAAACCCGCTGCGGCACCGACAGCGTGCCCGTTCTGGAACGCGAATACGCCGCCCGCGCCGGCATCGGCTGGGTGGGGAAGAACACGTGCGTGCTGCACCCAGTTGTCGGTTCGTGGCTGCTGCTGGGCGAAGTGCTGACGACCCTGGACCTGCCGGCCGATGAGCCGATGGCGGATCACTGCGGCACCTGCACCCGCTGCATCGACGCCTGCCCGACGGACGCCATTACCGCGCCGTACCAGCTCGACGCCCGGCGGTGCATCAGCTACCTGACGATCGAACATGCGGGTGACATCGATCCCGATTTGGCAGCGAAAACCGGCGACTGGCTCTATGGCTGCGACATCTGCCAGGACGTCTGCCCGCACAACCACCGCGCCCCGACCGCAACGACGCCATGGCTGCAGCCGCGCGTGCCGACGAACAGCGTCGACCCCGCCGCCGTTTTGAATTGGTCGACCGACGATTACCATCGTTTCACGCGTCACACGGCGATGCGCCGGGTGAAGCTGCCGCAGCTTCAGCGGAATGCACGGATGGTGCTGCGGAATCAGGAGAAGGAATGAAATTAGCCTCTACGCTTGCCGGCCTTGTGCTTGTCGCCTTGGCGGGCGGTTGCACGTCGACCTCCAGCCAGCCGCAGGCGGGCGTCGGCCAGACGAAACGCGTGATCCGTTGTTCAATCAACCCAGACGCCGACCCGGCTACGGTGCTTAACGCATCGAGCGCCTTCGCAGAACTGCCCCAAGTGCTGGAAGTGTTCGCAGGCGCCGAGCCGAAAGGTGCTCCCGCGACGGCCAACCCGGCCGGCGAAGTGGTCACCTTCATCCTCACGTTCCGTGACGAACGTAGCCTGACGAACACCGTCAACAACCCCGCGTTTCAGCGCATCCAGAACGAGCAGCTCCGCCCGCTCTGTCGCGACGTGATTTCGTTCGACACGACGGTGCGGCAGTACCAGGTCGCCGAAACCTTTGCGGCAGAAACAGAAGCGGCGACCCTGCAACGCAGGGCCGCCGCCATTGATCAACAGAACGAACTTCGTTCGCGGACCAAATGAGTCGATTAGCTCACCGTGATCTTGCGCGGCTTACTTTCTTCACGCTTGTTAAGCGAGATCGTCAGCACGCCGTTTTCCAGGCGGGCGTCCACCGCATCGCCGACGGTCGGCGGCAGGTTGAAGCTGCGCTGGTAGCGGGTCAGGGTGCGCTCACGCAGCAGCCATTCGCCGTACTTTGTGTCTTCGGCGTTCTCGGTGTGACGGGCACTGATCGTCAGCGTTCCCTTCTCCAGCGTGATATCGACTTCGTCCTTGGTGAAGCCGGGCAATTCGGCTTCCAGCACCAACCGGTCGGCGTCTTCGCGGACGTCGACGGGATAAGCCGCCATCGTCTCACGAACGCCATTCTGACCGTCAAAGAAGCGGCCGAAGTCGCGGGTAAAAGCGTCGAACGGGTCCACAGCCAAAGCACGTTGCACACGAGTCGGAAGATTCATCTTAAAACTCCTTTTTCGTCCCCAATGGACGGAGGAACTACTACAAAGTGTGTGCCACAAACACGGCAGCCGCTTTTCCCGAAAATATCTATTTTTCAGCCAAAATAGCGTTCTCCAAACTAGGCCCTTTTATAGCCGGCTGCATTTTTGACAGTCTGTGCCGACATGGCAGATTTTCCACCCCTGATCGTCCTGCTCGGCCCGACGGCTTCTGGCAAATCCGCTTTAGCCATGGCCGTCGCGCAGCGGGTCGGCGCGGAACTGCTGTCGGTGGACTCCATGCAGGTCTACCGCGCGATGAACATTGGCACGGCCAAGCCGCTAGCGGAGGAGCAGGCGCGGGTCCGGCATCACCTGATCGACGTGGTTGAACCGGATGCCGAGTTCACCGTGGCCCAATTCGTCGAACGCGCCGACGCGGTCATCGCCGACGCCAAAGCCGCCGGCCGTCCGCTGATCGCCACCGGCGGGACGCCGCTCTACTACAAGGCCCTGTTCGAAGGCCTGTTCGACGGCCCGGCCGCCGACCCGGCCGTACGTGCAAAGCTGGCGGAATCGTCGCCCGAGGCATTGCACGCCCGTTTGTCAGCCGTCGACCCGGCCGCCGCCACCCGCATCCACGTCAACGACGGCCGTCGGCTGCTACGGGCACTGGAAGTCTTCGAAATCACCGGCCGACCCATTTCCGACCATCAGCGGCAATGGGACGCCCCGCACCGCCACGCGGCCGTCTGGTTCGGCCTGCAATGGGACAAGGACGTGCTGAACCGCCGGATCAACGCACGGGTGAAACAGATGCTGGCGGGCGGCTGGGTGGAGGAAACGCGGTCCCTGATCGGCCGCTATGGCGACCTGTCGCGAACGGCCGGCGAGGCGACGGGGTATCAGGAACTGATCCAGCACGTCCGTGGCCGGCTGTCACTGGAGGAGGCGACGGAGCAGATCAAAATCGGCACCCGCCAGTTGGCCCGGCGACAGACGAAGTGGTTCCGGCGATGGCCGCAAGTGCATTGGCTGCCGGGGGATGGGTCAGTCGAGGCGCATGCCGACGCGATCTTGAATCGTTGTCGAGCGGACACGGCATAGCGGACGCCATTAGAGGCAAGTTCAACAGTCTTAGCAGGGGCGACCGGTAAGTCGCCCCTAAACCGACTTTCCTAGTCAGCAGGATGCGAAGGGGATTTTAGAACCAAAAGAACAGGGCCGCTGAAGCGGCCCTGCCTTTTGGAATGGCTTGATGGTGATTCAACTCAGTGCCCGATGACGGCGGGCGGCTTCGCTGCCAGGTCCGACGGGGCCGGCACGTTGACGTTCGCCAGCGGTTCCGACGTCGTCCCAGTGCGGAGCAGTGACACGCGCAGCTTCCGGCCGCGGTTCAGTTCGTCCATCCGCCGGGCCTCGGCGTAGCTCATCTTTTCGGGGAATTCCGACACCGCATCGATGCCCAGCAGCCCGGCCAGCACGCCCTTTATCGCGGCCAGCGGGTGGCGGTTCAGCACGCCTTTGATGAGGTACATGCTCGAATACATGCCGATCTTCCTCCAGCGGGCCCAGAACGGGTAGTGACGGAAGAAGATCCAGATCCAGTTGCGGACCTGGTAGTAGAAATAGTTCGCGCTGTTCACCCGGCCGTTGCTGCTGGGGCGGTGCAGGACGTGGGCGTCCGGCTCATAAGCGACCCGGTACCCCGCCCGCAGCACGCGGACGGCCAGATCGACTTCTTCGTTGTAGATGAACAGGCGTTCCCAGAACCCGCCGACCTGCTTCAGCGTGCTGGCCCGGATCATGGCACCGGCGGCGGAGAAGGAATAGGTGTCGAACGGGCGATTGCCGTGCGAGGCGTACGGCTGGCTGTAAACCCACTGGTCAATCCGGCGGGAATGGTAGTTCAGGATTCGGCAGCCGAGGATGCCGAGGTCGTCTTCGCCTTCCATGCGGTCGACCAGCACGCTGATCGTCTCCGGGGCGACGACGGCGTCGCTGTCGAGCAGGAAGATGTACTTCCCTTCCGCCGCCTGCATGCCGACGTTGCGGGCTTCCGACGGACCGCAGTTGCGGCAGAGGCGAACCAGGGCCACGTCCGGCTCTTTCAGCAGCCGCTCGGGCGAACCGTCTTCGGAATTGTTGTCGACGACGATGATTTCGATGTTCGGGTACGTCACCCGGCGGAGGGCCGCCAAGGCGAACATGATGTCGTCGTATCGGTTCCAGTTGACCAGCACGACGCTGACTTTGGGTTGGACGGCGGTGCGGGCAGGCGAGGGCCGGTTCGACATACGATCTCCGAACGAGGATTCAGCCCCACAATCAGGGGCGACAGACACGGACGACAACGGAAAACGGCTTGCTTACCCCGCCGCCGGTCGATTCCGCCTCAAAACAGCGGAACCCAAGACGGGCCAAGATGGTCCGCACAACGACAGACCGAGCGACGCCGATTGAACAAAACAACGCAAAGCGACCGGTGCAAAGCGGTCGGTCGCTTGACCGTCAGTTTTCGCCCATTCTGCCGCGTGCGGCTTGACGGACGTCTGCCGGCGTTGCCCGGCCTGACCATACGACGGTCCTGTAACCCGGACAAGCAAATATCGGTCGTGCGACAGGAAGATTTGTGAGATTTTTTCAAGCCGCCCCGCCCGCGCAGCCGATAGCCGGTCGCTTTGCTTCACGAAGGCCCAGCCGCTACGCTGCCGGGCCCTTTAAAGGAAGGTCGTGATGAGGATTGCCGTGATGCCCGGCGACTACGTCGGCAAGGAAGTCGTCGCCGAAGGTCTGAAGATTTTGGCCGCCGCGGGGAAGAAGTTCGGCTTCACCTACCAGACCACAGACTACCCGTTCGGAGCCGAGCACTACCTCAAGACCAAGATCACCCTGCCCGACTCCGCGCTGAAGGAACTGGCCGAGCACGACGCCATCCTCTTCGGCGCGGTCGGGGCCGACCCGCGTGGGAACGCCGAGATCCCCCAAGGCCTGATCGAAACCGACATTCTGCTGAAAATGCGGTTCGAGCTGGACCAGTACATCAATCTGCGTCCGACGCGGCTGCTGCCGGGCGTGCCGACGCCGCTGAAGAAGGATTCGCCGTTCGACATGGTGATCGTCCGTGAGAACACCGAAGGCCTGTATTGCCAGAACGGCGGGTTCCTCTACAAGAACACGCCGAACGAGGTCGCCAACCAGATCGAAGTCACCACCCGCCACGGCGTGGAACGGGCCATCCGCTATGCCTTCGACTACGCCCAAAAGTTCGGCCGGAAAAAGGTGACGCTGGTCGCCAAAACGAACGTGCTGCGCTATGCCCACAACCTGTGGATGCGGGCTTTTGACGAAGTTTCGAAGGATTATCCGGGCCTCGAAACGAGTTACGACCACGTCGACGCCTGCACGATGTACATGGTCACCCAGCCGCAGCGGTACGACGTGATCGTGACCACGAACATGTTCGGCGACATCATCACCGATCTGGGCGCGGCGATTCAGGGCGGCATGGGCATGGCCGCCAGTGGCAACCTGAACCCGAAGAAGACCACCGCCAGTATGTTCGAACCCGTCCACGGCAGCGCGCCGGACATCGCCGGCAAGGCTTTGGCCAACCCGATCGCGACATTCCTGAGCGTGGCGATGATGCTGGACTTCCTCGACCAGCCGCAGGCCGCCAGCGCGATCAACGACGCCTGCCGTGCGGTCGTCGCGGACCCGACGAATCACACGCGAGATTTGGGCGGGAACGCGAACACCGGGCAAGTGACGGACGCGGTGCTCGCGAAACTCAACTAGCACGAAGCCGCGTCCGGCGGGCTCGCTGAAACGGGCCTGCCGGACGCGGCCTAGCATCGGGTCTATGCCCAAGCTCTTTTCGCCGCTCACCCAGCGGTCGGTGACATTCCGCAACCGCATCGGCATCTCGCCAATGTGCCAGTACAGTTGTGTCGACGGCATGCCGACCGACTGGCACCTGGTTCACCTCGGCAGCCGTGCCGTCGGCGGTGCGGGATTGGTGATCGCCGAGGCCAGCGGCGTGGAACCGATCGGCCGGATCACGCCGGCGGACGCGGGGATCTGGAACGACGCGCAGGCCGAGGCGTGGGCCCGCATCACGCGGTTCATCGGCGAGCAGGGTTCTGTCCCCGGCATCCAGCTCGCTCATGCCGGCCGCAAGGCGTCGACACGCAAGCCGTGGGAAGGCCACGACGGCATTCCGATCGACCAAGGCGGGTGGCAGACGATCGGGCCCAGCCCGATCAACTTCACCGACAGCTACATCAAACCAACCGCGATGACGCTGGAGCGGATCGGCCAAGTGCGGGAGAAGTTCGTCGCCAGCGCGAAGCTGGCACTGCACGCCGGGTTTAAGGTCTTAGAAATCCACGCCGCCCACGGCTACCTGTTGCACAGCTTCTACTCGCCTCTGAGCAATCAGCGCACCGACGCCTACGGCGGCAGCTTTGACAATCGCATCCGCCTGCTCGTCGAAATCGCGACGGCGGTCCGGGCGGTGATGCCGGACGACCTTCCGCTGTGGACCCGCCTCAGCTGCAGCGACTGGGTCGAAGGCGGCTGGACGATCGAGGAATCCGTCGAATTGTCGAAGCGGCTCAAGTCGGTCGGCGTCGACTGCATCGACGCCAGCAGCGGCGGCAATATCCCCAAGGCGCCAATCCCGAATGCACCCGGCTACCAAGTCCCCTTTGCCGCCCGCATCCGCCGCAGCGCGAACGTGGCCACGGCGGCAGTGGGCTTGATCGTCGACGCGCAACACGCTGCGAAGATCATCGACGACGGCGACGCCGACATGGTGCTGCTGGGCCGCCAGTCGTTGCGCGAGCCGTATTTCCCATTACACGCGGTGGCCGAACTAGGTGCAAAAGAGGCGCTGAAGCCGCCGGTTCAATATGAGCGAGCCTTCTGAAAGGTCAACGCCATTCGGTCGGCCTTCACCGTTGACCGGTCACCAGGGCGATCCCCTGAAAGGTCGCGTACTCGGCGGCCCCGAAGATATATTGGCCGCCGCCAAGGAAGATGGCGAACAGTGCGGCCATCGTGATACCCCGTGCCATTTCGCCGGACATCGCCCGCCGATAAGCCGGCGACACATTGGCCAGCATCCGTGACCCGTCCAGCGGCGGGACGGGGATCAGGTTTAGCAGCAGCAGCGCGAAGTTCAGCCGGACCAGTTCGACCAACAGCATCAGGCCGTTGGCCGCGACGGGGCTGTCGGACGAGAAAGCCTTGGCCCAAACGAGAATCCCGATGACCACCAGCCCCAAGATCGCCAGCAGCAGATTCGAAGCCGGCCCCGCCGCTGACACCAACAGGTCAGCATATTTCCCACGCATCCGCGACGGGTTCACCGGCATTTGGCCCCACGCGATGCCCACCAAGGCGAGCATCACCAGCGAAAATCCGCCCATGTGCACGACCGGGTTCAGCGTCATGTGACCGGTTTCGATCGGCGTGCGATCACCCAGCCACACGGCAGCGACACCGTGGGCCAATTCGTGGATCACAATGCTGACGACCACGACCAGCACGATCGCGAAATACCGGCCCGGGTCGCTCTGCAGCAGCTGAATCATCATAGGACGGCCATCGTAGCGACTAGGCTACATCCGATCGACGCGCGACCTGCGGATAACTATGATTGGGGCCGCCGCGCCGTGTAGCGGCCCCTGCGACAGAATCGAGCCAACTTATGCCAGAGAAATGTGTCATCATCGGTTCCGGCCCCGCCGGCTGGACCGCCGCCATTTACGCCGCTCGGGCGAACCTGAACCCCCTTGTGCTCGAAGGCGTGCCCAAGCAAACGCCGTCGATCCAGTTGCCCGGCGGGCAGCTGATGCTCACCACCGAAGTCGAAAACTTCCCCGGCTTCCCCGACGGCGTCACGGGGCCGGAGATGATGGAGAAGTTTAAAGAGCAGGCCGTGCGGTTCGGCACGCGTGTGGAGACACTCGACGTCGTCCGTTGCGACTTCGAAAGCCGGCCGTTCAAGCTAACGACCAGCGACGACACGGTCATCGAAACCCACGCAGTCATCATTTCCACAGGCGCGGCAGCCAATTGGCTGCGCCTGCCGAACGAACTGCGTTTGGCCACCAGCGGCGGCGGCGTGAGCGCGTGTGCCGTGTGCGACGGCGCTTTGCCGATCTTCCGCAATCAGCCCGTCGCGGTCGTCGGCGGCGGCGACACGGCCATGGAAGAGGCGACGTACCTCACCAAGTTCGCCAGCCAAGTCCACATCATTCACCGCCGTGGCGAGTTCCGCGCCAGCAAGGCCATGCAGAAGCGCGTGCTGGAAAATCCGAAGGTCAAAGTGCACTGGCACACGGCCGTGGACGACGTGCTGGGCATGGCGCATCTCGAAAAGCTGCGGCTGAAAAACCTGCAGACCGGCCATTGCTATGACCTGGAAGTCAAAGGCATGTTCGTCGCCATCGGTCATACGCCCAACACGCACTTCCTTCGTGAGACCAAGCTGGGCCTCGACGAATCGGGCTACATTAAGCTGGCGGACGGCTACCGCACGCTGACGAACATCGAAGGCGTCTTCGCCGCCGGCGACGTGACCGACCAGATCTACCGCCAAGCCGTCAGCGCAGCCGGCATGGGCTGCAAAGCCGCCATCGACGCCGAACGCTGGTTGGCAGAACACGGCGTGGACTGAAGTCGTACGGAGTGACGCTCCGCAGTAGGGCGGGCACCGCCCGCCGTTTCCGTTCGATGCCGGGCAGTGCCAGCCCTACTCACGAGGGTCTTATCCTTGCTCGACGAGCGACCTGAAAACGGCCCTCACCCTAACCCTCTCTCGGCTGTACCGGGAGAGGGAATCAGAGGGTACCGGTTCGCGAAATCGCAACGCCTGCACGGCCGTGGCACGTTCAAGGTCATTCTCGACAAAGGCGTCCGAAAATGGGCCGGGCCCATCGCCATGTGTGTTCACGCGTGCGAAGCGTCGACCTCCCGCCTCGGCATCAGCATCGGCCGCCCCGTCGGCAACGCGGCCAAGCGGAATGTCATCAAACGCCGCCTGCGTGAAGCCTTTCGCCTGATGCAGCACGACTGGCCGCGCACGTACGACGTCGTGCTGCTGGTCAAGAAGCATGACCCGCTCACGCTGGCGGAATACCAGCGGTCTCTCAGCCATCTGATGATGCGATGCCTCAAACCCCGCGACCCCGCCTCGGCCTCGCGCAGCGATGCCTGATCGCCGCCGTCTGGGCCTACCGCTTCACCCTCGGCCGCCTGCTCGGCGGGCAGTGCCGGTTCCACCCGACGTGCAGCCAGTACGCGATCGATGCGGTTCGACTTCATGGCGCATGGCGCGGCGGGTGGATGGCCGTCCGGCGAATCGGCCGCTGTCACCCGTGGGGCGGTGACGGGTACGACCCGGCTTGACCCGGCTTTCAGCCCGGCGTTCGCTTCGCCACTTCCGCCTCGACGTCTACCATCGTCACCGGCAAACGGATCGCGTTCGTGCCCAGCGTGTTGAGCTTGTGCACCAGACCGTTGATCTGCACGCACAGCTTCCGTGCGACGGCCGGGTCGGTGGCCTTAAAGAGGTCGGCCTTGAGTTTGTCGACCGACTTGCGCCAGCGGACTTCGTCGGGAATGAAGTCGTTCTGCCGCATCAGCCGCAGGGCCCACCACTGGGCCTTGGCGTTTTCGTCGGCCGGGGCTTCATCGATCTCGATCGGCTCGCCCTGCCCGGGCAGGTTATCGAACTTGCCCTCGGCCATGGCGTCTTCGATGCGTTTATCCGCCACCCGCCGCATCAGCGCTTCGATGTCTACGTGCTTCAGATCCATCGTTCATGCTTCCGTCTTTTTCACCACCCGAACGGCGTAGTCGTCCGGCTGCAACGCGTGCCCGGCGCGGCGGGCGTAAACCTCAGTGGCTTCGGCGCCGACCAGGAGAATGACCGACGAGTAGTAGACCCAAACCAGGAGCGCCACGAAGGAACCGACGGCCGCCCCGTAGCTGTTCTCGTAGTCGCCGCGGCCGAGATAAAACGCCAGGCCGAACTTGCCGGCCGTGAACAGCAGCGCCGACAGGAAGCCGCCGATCCAGACAGGTTTCCAATCGATTTTCGCGTCCGGCACGAATTTGAACATCGCCGCGAAGAGTACGGTGAACAACGCCACGGAGATGAGGTTATTCATGACGCTCATCATGATGGCCCAGGCGCCTTCGGACGCGCCGTTGCCGAGTACGCCTTGCAATACCGTGCTGACGACCAGCGACGTCATCAGCAGAAACAGAATGCTGGCCAGCATCCCCACCGAAAGGAATCGCTTCCGGATAAAGCCGATCAACCCGTTCGACGGCTTGGCCTCGACGTGCCAGATGGCGTTCAGCGCCGACTGCACCTGACCGAATACTCCGCTGGCGGAAAAGATGACTAGGACGATACTGACGATGCCGGCCACCGTCATGCCGGCCGACGCGTGGGTCGACGCCGGGTCGAGCAAATCCTTTAGTGGCTCAGCCGCCTTTGCGCCGATCACGTCGCCGAACGCTTTGGCGACCTTTTCCTTGCTCTCGCTCCCGAAGAAAACCTTTGCCGCCCAGACCGCCACCGTCAGCAACGGCGCGAACGCCAGGCCCGAGTAAAACGCCAGCGCCGCCGCCTGCGTCATGACGTCGTCATTGGCGAATTCGTAATACGTCTCCTTGATCGCCCCGATAATGCCGGGCTTCGGGTTCGGGTCGGCCGATTCGATCGGCTTGGCGTTCGAAGCCACGTTCTGTTGCGGCTGCGGGTTTGTGGGCGAGATGGTGGGTGCGGGCTTCATGGGTTTGCCTGCCGGCGAATAGGTCGTGGGCGTCCAGCCGAGCGATTCGCGGTACGCCTGCCGCGTCGGCGCGCGACGTTTAAGCACGTAGGCCAGGCCGCCAGTCGCGGCGACCGCGCCGGCCGCGGACGCGAGAACTGCGACTTTTTTGACGGTCGGACTCATGGTTATTTCCCTCTAACGGCCTGCCGCGTCCCGGCTACACCCGGGCCGTCCTCCACCGGCCGGCGGCGAATCGAGCAAATAGTAGGAGGCCCCGGCACACCAATTCGACACACAGAATCATCCAAATCTGCCGCAGGGTCGCCCCCCACCACCCGGCCAGGGTCACGCCGACGCAGCGGATCAGCACGACGCTGCCGAGCGTGCTGAGCATCGCCGCCACGGTGTCGCCCGCGCCGCGCAGCGCGGAGCCGAAAATGATCGACGCCGCCATCCCGAACTGGATGAAGCCGGTGAGGAACAGACACTCCGCCGTCAGCCGCCGCACGGCCGGATCCTGCGTGAACAGGCCGGCCCACCAGTGGCTGAAGAGCACGAACGTCGCCCCGGCAAAGGTCATGATCCCGCCGCCGGCGGCATAGCCGACGTATCCCACCCGCCGCGCCCGCTGCGGGTCGCCCGCCCCCAGGCTGTGCCCGACCAATGTCGCCACCGCCGTGCCGACGGCCATGCCGCTCATGTATGAAAATGATTCGACCCGCACCGCCAGACTGTGCGCGGTGGCCGCCGCGTCGCCGAGGCGGTTGACCGTCCCGATGACGGCGAAGTTCGCGATCCACCACATCAGCCCCTCGGCCCCGCTCGGCAGGCCGATGCGCAGCACCCGCTTCATCGTCAGCCATTCCGGACGGAGTCGGTGCGCGTGCAGCCGCAGGCGTCGTCGGCCGCTCAGCAGCACGACCACCTGCAACGTACCGCCGACGATGTACGCCAGCGTCGTGCCGTACGCGATCCCCATGAACCCGAAGCCGCCGTGGCCCAGCGCGCCGTAGGTCAGGCCGACGCTGAACAGGACGTTCACGACGTCCACCACGATCATCACCGCCGCGGGCGCAATGGTGTCGCCGCTTCCACGCAAGCAAGCGTTGGCGGTGAACATGACGACCGAAAACGGAACGCCGATCACGAGCACGCGCAGGTACTGGCCGAATAAGTCGCCCGACACCCCGCGCAGGCCGATCAGCGTCTGCAACGGCCCGCTTAGGAAGTACAAACCCACCGCTGTGGCCACGCCCAGAACCGCGGCAAGGAGCAACGCCTGCCCGCAGACTTTGTTCGCCAACCGCCGGTGCCGGCTGCCGAAGGCGCGGGCGATGATGGCCGTCGCCCCGGTGCCGACGGCGCTGACGATCAATCCGATGAACCAGAGGATGTACGACACCGATCCCACCGCCGCCCCCGCCGCGGCGTTGGTCGTGCGTGCGGTGTCCAGTGCGCCGCCCGCCAGGCCCTGCGTCGCCACCAGGTTATTCGCCAGGTAAGTGTCCGTGATGCCCACGAGCACGTGCAGCGCGTGCTCGGCAAACACCGGGATGGCGAGGAGAGCAAGCCGACGCAGGATGGCATCAGGATGAGGATCGGCGGGACGCAACATCAATAGCCAAACTTCCCTTGCGTCTACGCGTCACGTCATTGGCCACGACCGGCACCACAGCGGCTGAAATTACGTGGCGGGCCGCCAAAACAACCCGGCCCGCGACGCAGGCGTCACGGGCCGGATCGGGTTTATCGTAGGAACGTCGGTTCAGCGAGACACATTCGCCAGGATCAATTTCCGGGCCTGGTCGCTCGGCAGATCGAGCGCCCCGCGCGCTTCGGCCGCCGCCGACTTCACTTCGGCATTCGTGCCCGTCGCGACCACGTTGTCGAGTTGTTCGATCTGGCCCTGGTCCAATTTCTTGCCGAAAAACTTGGCACTGACGGCCAGGCTCTTGAACAAGCTGACCTTCACGTCGTCGGCCACGCCGTCGGTCGTGGCCCGCAGCAGCAGGCCCTTCTGGGCGTCGTCATTATTCATCAGCGCCAGGCCTTCGCCCGCAAGTTTGACGATGTCCGGCCGCGGGTCTTCGAGCGCGCCCAGCAGCGTCGAGCGCGACGGCGCTAGGTCCAACACCTGCCCGCGCGAGATGGCCAGGCGTTTGATCAACTCGCCCGCCCGCGTCGCGTACTGCGTGGCCAGGGCGGGGTCGAGCGGGAGTGCGCCGGTCGCGTCGCGGGCGCTGGCGATCGCCGTCTTCAGCGCGGCCGGCTCGCCCGAGGTGGTGGTGCTGATCGTCGGGTCGCTGGCCTTGCGGGTTTCCCACTGGCTGGCGGCCGAACCGACGATCACTAGCTTGCCCGCGGCCCGCAGCTTCGGCGAACGCGCGACCAAACCAAGCAGCGATTCGGTTTCTACCGGCGGCAGGTCTTCGCTGAGAATCACCACGTCGATCGCCGGCACGCCGGCCGCGGCAGACAAGGCGCCGGCGGCATTCGTCGCGCCGGTGGCGATAAAGCCCTCGGCCTTCAGCGGCTGCACCACGGCGTTCACGGCTTCCTGCGTCGGCAGCACGACCAGCACGCTCGGCTGGCCCGTCTGGCTGATGGCCTCGGCCAGCAACGGCACGACGATTTCCTGACCGGCGAACGGCTGTTGCGGCAGTGCCTGCGCGACCGTAAAGGCCGACTCGAAACGCACGCGGCGGTCGCCGCTCTGCATCGCTTCGATCAGCGGCGAGCCGCCGCTCTTGAAGTTGCTGTCGCCGACGATTTCCTGCAGCGCCTTCACGACGCCCAGGGCCACCGCGTTGTTCCGGTCGTTGAGCGCCCGCTGCAGCGCGGCGTTCAGGTATTGGGCGCCAGCAGTGACGCCGAAGAAATGCGCGTTCGGGGTTTCGGCCGGACGGGTGGCATCGGTCTGGCCCTGCGGCAGATCGACTTCACGCTTGAAGTTCGCGGCCAGCCAAAGACTCAGCGCGTCGCGGCTGGTGTTGAGCGCCATCGCCATCTCGGCGGCCTGCAGGGTCATGACGTCGTTAAAAATTTGGGGCGGCACCGGCGTGCGGACCAGGCCCTTTTCGCTGTCGAACTTCCAGACGTTCGCCGTCGGGAAACGCATGTCGGCGACCAGGCTGGTCTTGCCGTAGTACTGCCGCTCGGCGAGGTCATAGAACAAATCGCCGGCCTTCCCGCGGCTGGCGTTGCCGGTCTTCGCGCCGATACGCTGCATGGCCGCGTCGGCCACACGCTTCACATTCGGCGTCGGGGCGGCTTCGCTGAGCCGCGCCAGGAACGGCACGGCCGAATCGTAACCCAGCTCGCCGAGCAGGCTGACGACGACTTCTACCTGGGCCGGGTCGTTGCTCATCGTGGCGGCGACCAGCGGATTGAGCGCCGCCCGGCCGAGGTCGACCAGCGCGCGGCGCACGGCGCCGTGCTGCGCCTGCTTGCTGGGGTCCTTAAGCACGTCCAACATCGGCGGCACGGCCAGTTCGCCGCTCTCACGAAGCTGCACCAGCGCCAGGCGGTACGGCCGGTCGCCCTGGCTGAGTCGGGCGATGTTTTGCTCAGTGAACGAAGGGTTGGCGCGGCGGGTGAAACGGCCTTCGTTAATGACCTTCTGCA
>DASVSC010000032.1:0-9547 GCA_036388295.1 Tepidisphaeraceae bacterium
TCCACATGTACAAGGTGCCGATCCACGGCTACCCGATCGCCTTCGGCCAGCGCGGCAGCGGTACGAAGTTTGCGAACTTCGAAAGCCAATGCCTGCACCGCACCGCGTTGGAACAGCACCTGGCGGACCTGCTGACCGACCCGCATTCGCCGTTGGTGATTCAGGTGAGCTTTGCTATTCGAAAAGCCACCCGCTGCCCCTGGCCGCCCGCGGCCGCCGCGTAAGGCGAGACGCCGATCACCACGCCAAAACCGAAAGGCCCCGACCGCGCAGGTGCGGTCGAGGCCTTGAGTGTTTTGGGCGCCCAGGGTGGTGCTACAGGTCGCGGCACCTCGATCCTTGGCGGCAGCGTCTTACGGCGTCGGCGAGGAAATCGGCATCGGCGGCGTGCCGTACAGCTTCGGGTCGCCCGCCGACAGCAGCGGCACTTCGGCCATCGCGACGGGGTTTTCCACGAACTCGAACGTCCCCTTTCCGTCCGGCGACGGGCCTTGCGCCCAGCGGCCGGTGCCGCTTTCGTTGCCGCGGCTGAAGTTCTGGAACTGATAGGCCACTGGCGAGAACTCGCGATCCTGCTTGAAGTTGCTCGGGCAGGGCGTCATCTCCAGGCCTTCGGCTTTGAGTTCTTCGATCGCGGCCAGCCATTGGTTCTGGTGCATCGTGTCGCGGGCGATCAGGAAGCTGAGCATGTCACGCACGCCGGTGTCGGTCGTCATTTCATATAACCGACACGCCTGCAGGCGGCCTTGGCTTTCGGCCGTCAGATTGAACCTGAAATCGGCGAGAAGGTTGCCGCTGGCGGTGATGTAGTGGCTCGTCCAGCGATTGCCGACGCTGTCGGCCGGCATCGCGCCGCCGCCGCTGGCGATGGCGTGCTGCGGGTTCATGGCGGCGGTCAGGATCTGGTCCTTCATGCTTACGCCGCTGAACATCGCCCCCATCGCCGTGCTGCTTTTGCCGGACTCTTCGATCTGCTCCGCGCCGGCGCCTTCCAGCAACCGAGCCACCATCGTGGCCAGCATTTCGACGTGGCCGATCTCTTCGGTCGCGATGTCCAGCAGCATGTCCTTGTACTTGAGCGGCCCGCGGCAGTTCCAGCCCTGGAACAGGTACTGCATCATCACGCTCATTTCGCCCCATTGGCCGCCGATGAGTTCCTGCAACATCTTGGCATAGTGCGGGTCGGGGCGTTCGGGCTTGCAGTGATATTGCGTTTGTTTGATGTGCGCGAACATGAGAGGGTCCTGATGGTATTACAAGTCGAGCGTCCGCCGACGTGGCGGGCGACGTGTCATGGTTGGCCGCGCGCCCGCCGCGCGAATGATCGAATTGCCTTATTTATCGCTACGCCAAAGGGCGAGGCGGGTCAGCATTCGGAAACGTTTGATCTGATGCGGCGAAGAATCAGATTACGCCGAAAGCTTGTCGCGTAGAGGCCGACGCCTATTGTTCCTGGACCGAACTTTTCAAAGGAGAATCACGTGAACCCGATCCAACGCCCCGGCCCGACGCGTCGCCAGCTTTTGCTTGCCGGCGGCTCCGCCTTTGCGGCCGCCTCACTGGCACGACTTTCGAACCGACCGCTGCTGGCGCAGGGCGCGCCGCCTGAATCGGTGAAGCCGCTCGGCTGGGCGTTCGTCGGGCTCGGCAGCTTCACCCAAAACCAACTGCTGCCCGGCATCACGCGCTGCAAGCACAGCAAGTGCGTCGCCGTCGTGACGGGAACGCCGGATAAAGTGAACCGCCCGAACCGCAAACTCGGCGGCAAAAGCATCAAAGAAACATTCAGCCTGAAAGACAGCGACGTCTACAGCTACGAGAACTACGACACGATCAAGAACAACCCGGCCGTCGATGTCATCTACATCGTTCTGCCCGGCGGCATGCACGCCGAGTACACCATCCGTGGCTTCCAGGCGGGCAAGCACGTGATGTGCGAAAAGCCGATGGCCAACAGCGTGGCCGAGTGCCAGCAGATGCTCGACGCCGCCCGCACTGCCGGGAAGAAGCTGCAGATCGGCTACCGCATGCACTGGGATTCCCCGACCGCCGCCTGCATTGCCGCAATTCGCAAGGGCGAGATCGGAAAGGTTCAATCGATCGAAGTCGCCAGCGGCTTCAACATCGGGCGCACCGGGTGGCGGCTGAACAAGAAGCTCGGCGGCGGCGGATGCCTGATGGACATCGGCGTGTACGCCGTCTCCGCCGCCCGTTATCTGAGCGGCGAAGAACCGACTGAAGTCGTCGGCCGCACGCGCTCCTTGCCGAACGACGGACGCTTCACCGAAGTCGAAAGCGACTGCGAGTTCGACTTCAAGCTCCCTAGCGGCATCACGGTCAAGGGCGATACCAGCTACTCCCGCGGCCTGAGCCGCTTCGCCGTCAACGGCGACGGGGGCATCGCCCTAATGCAGCCCTCCAGTGGCTACATGGAACCGCCCGATTTCCGCGGAACGAAGTTCCAGATCGCCCGCACCGCCGGCGGTACGCCAGAGCCCGTCGATGTTCCGCCGATGGACCAGTTCGTCGGTGAAATGGACGGGTTTTCGGTCGCGCTTCAGAACGCCGCCCCCTTCAAAGCCACGGGCGAGGAAGGCTTGCAGGACGTGCGGATCATGATGGCGATTTACGAATCGGCCCGAACGGGTCAGCCGGTGAAGCTGACCTGACGGCTGGCGGTAACGTTTTAAGCGCGGAAGCGTCGATAAGGGTGAAACATGACCGCTTATCACCTTGACGCGTTGGAGTCCCGCAAGCTGTTCGCCGGCGGAGCGCTCGACGCCACGTTCGGCTCGCGTGGCGTAACCACCGCCACGTTCGAAACTAAGCCGCAATACGTCCTGACGACCCGGCAAGTATTAAGCGACCGTGCCGCCAATACCTACGTGCTGGCCCAGATCGACCAGACGCGCGACGCGGACGCCGATACGTACCAGATCGTCCGCCTCACCGCTGGCGGCGACATCGACTCGCAATGGGTCAAGGCCAAGGGCGGTTTTCGCACGCGGCTGAAATTCGACAGCGGCGGCGGCACGCAAGGCGTTTCGGCCGCGCTCGATTCGGCCGACCGGCTGCTCGTCGTCGTGGGCAATACCGTACGCCGCTACACCGACGGCGCGGCCGATGCGGGCTTCGGTAACGGCGGCCAGATCACGCTTAGCGGCGTCGTTCGCGTCAACCAAATCACCACCGACGCGGACGGCCACGTCTACCTCGCCGCCTCGGCCTCGCGCAGCGGCGCGACGACCGCGCAGGCGGTGCTGGTGCGGCTAACAGCCGACGGCCGACTCGACACCACGTTCGCAAGCCGCGGCCGCTACCGCCTGCCGGACTACACCGCCAACCGGCACCTCAGCGTCATCGACTCGACCGGGGACGAAGCGCGCGTCCTGGCCGATGGCACGGTCGCCTTCACCGCCGCCGCCGGCTTCAGCACCGCCGATCCGACCCGGCGGCAGGGCGGATTCGCCTCGGTGCGCCTCACCGCCAAGGGTCGGCCCATCGGATCCTACGGTGAGAACGGCATCGTTCGTGTCTACGCCGACCCGACCACGAAGAGCCGCCCGCGCGTGACCAATCTCCAGACCGTGCGCCTGCGGCCCGACGGCTCGGTACTGCTGCTGCGGGTCGTCGCCGAGGCGGGCAGCGAGACGGCGGGGTACTCGCAGAATCAGATACTTTCGGCCGACGGAAAGTCGCGCCGCGTCGTCTATCTCGCCCCGCCTGGTGGGTCGCCCTTGTCGACCGTTACGGGGTTCATCGACCAGGCCGACGGCTCGACGCTCGTGTACGGCAACACGCTTTTTCGCGTGACTGCCGACGACACCTACGCCGCCACGTTCAACAATGGTACGCCACTGGCCGGCGCTGCCGCTGCGTCGCTGAACCACGACAGCACCGTGACGCTGGCCGGGCCGAGTGTGCTGTCGAATGCGCTGCTAGTCCGCCGCATTTTCCGCGACGACCGCCCGGTGGCCTCGTTCACCGGCCGCCGGCTCGTCAAGCCGGCCTCGTCGTACGCCTTCACCGTCACGTATCGTGATGCAGACGGCGTGCGTGCTAACACGATCACCGGCCAGGAACTGCGCGTCACCGGCCCCGACGGCGTCGCCCGCAAAGCCCGGCTGACCGACACCGTCGGGCTCACCGACGACAACGCCAACACGACCGGTGCTATTCGCGCCACGTACCGGCTGACTGACCCTGATGGCAACGGCTGGGACCGCGGCGACAACGGCACCTACACCGTCCGCGTGCTCGACAACCGAGTCCGCGACACGGGCGGCACGTTCCTCGCCAAGCGCGCCGTCGGCACCTTCAAAGTCGCCATCGCGTGACGAACGATGCGTTTGCACCGTTCGAAGGGAAACGCACCTTCAGCTTCATCAATGCGTATAGCCGGGGAGACTGTTCGCCGGCTATACGCATTGACGGGCCGGACCTTTGACCGCACAGCTAGAGGCATTTAGAGGCATTTCGATACGTCTTGCCGCGTAGCGTTCCCATCCGACCGTCCGTACACTTGCCACCCGAGCACGGCCTATGCTGCCGCGCGTGCGGAGGAAGAGGGATAACTATGACAAAGTGGGTTCGAACCATGGCTATTTTCGCATCGATTGTCGCCGGTGGAACTGCGGGGAATCAATCACTGGCACAGGGGCCCGCAACCCGGCCCGCGCACGCACCGCATGCCGCGAACCCTATTTTGCCCGGCTATTACGCCGACCCTTCGATCGTCCAACACGACGGCAAAATCTACATTTACGTCACGCTCGACCCGTGGGGCGATCAGACGCTCGGCTGTTGGGAATCGTCGGACTGGAAGCAGTGGACGTACCGCGAGCTGAACTGGCCGACGAAAAAGGAATGCACCAGCAAAACGTCCGGGCAAGCCTTGGTGTGGGCCCCGTCGGTCCTGCGGGGCGCGGACGGTAAGTTTCATATGGTTGTGTCGGTCGGCAACGAGGTGTGGGCGGGCGTGGCGGAGACGCCACTGGGACCCTGGAAAAACGCCCGCGCGGGCGGCGGCCCGCTGGTGGACCAAACCTTCCGGCCCGGCTTTCACATGATCGACGCCGAGCTGTTTCTCGACGACGACAATCAGGCTTACATGTATTGGGGTTCCGGCTTCGGGTGGGTCAACGGCAAGTGCTGGGTCGTAAAGCTCAAGCCGGACATGGTCACGTTCGACGGCGAGGTGCACGACGTCACGCCGACCAATTATTTCGAAGCGCCGTTCATGCTCAAGAAGAACGGCCGGTACTACCTGATGTGGTCGTCCGGCAAGACGACCGAAGACACCTACGAAGTGCGCTACGGCACGGCCGACTCGCCGTTCGGGCCGTTCGTGGAAGGGGCGACCAGCCCCGTGCTGGCGACCGACACGACCAAAGACGTGATCAGCCCCGGCCACCACGCGATGTTCGAGAAGGACGGCCGGACGTACATCCTGTATCACCGGCAGAGCGTGCCGTTCGATCCGCAATCGCTGGGCCGTCAGACCTGCGTCGACGAATTGACGTTCGCCGCCGACGGACAGATGCAAAAGGTGCAGCCGACGCACACCGGCCCGGATTTCGTGCAGCGGTCCGCCGACGGCCCGAAGGCCTTACTCGCGACCTTCACCGCCTCCGGCCAACGCGACGACGTCACCGGCCCCGAGCGCGTCGCCGATGACAATTACGCCACCCGGTGGACGACGCCGAAGTCGGCCACAAACGCTTGGATTCAGATGGATCTTGGCAGCGTTAAGGCCATCACGTCCCAACGAATCCGGCCGGAATACGCGTGGAAGGCGTACGCGTTCACCGTCGAGGCGTCGACGGACGGGGAGCAATGGCAGACCGTCGCCGACTACACGAAGCAGCCGGCCAAAGGCTCGCCCATCACCGTCGACAAGCCCGTGACGGCCCGGTACCTCAGGCTCATGTTCCCCGATACCGGCAAAGGCGTAGCACTGTGGGAATGGGCCGCTTATTGAGCGGCTTTAAGACGCCTGTAACGCGGCCCTAGAACCCGAACCAGCTCTTCTTGTCGTCGTTTTCGCTCAACCGCTGTTTCACATAAGCGGCGGTGATCGTGATCGATTTGCCGGCCAATTCCGGGCCGTCGAAGCTGATCTGCTCGAACACCTTTTCCATGATCGTGTGCAGCCGGCGGGCGCCGATGTTCTGCACTTTCTTGTTCTGCTCGAACGCGAAGTAGGCTAACTGCTCGACAGCGTCGGGCGTGAACTTCACGTCGACGCCTTCAGTCTTCATGAGCGCGATCTGCTGCGTCGTGAGCGCGTTCTGCGGTTCCGTCAGGATTCGCACAAAGTCATTCTGTTCCAAATCCTTCAACTCCACGCGGATCGGGAACCGGCCCTGTAGTTCCGGCATCAGATCACTCGGGCGGGCGGTATGGAACGCGCCGGCCGCGATGAACAGGATGTGGTCCGTCCGCACCGGGCCGTGCTTGGTGGTGACGGTGCTGCCTTCCACGATCGGCAGCAAGTCGCGCTGCACGCCCTGACGGCTGACGTCGGGGCCCTGGCTCTTTTCCGCGCCGGCGATTTTGTCGATCTCGTCGATGAAGATGATGCCGCTGTTCTCGGCCTTGTGGATCGCGGTGCGCAGCACGCGGTCCTTGTCGACCAGCTTCTCGGCTTCCTGGCCGAACAGCACCTGGCGGGCGTCGCGCACGGTGTACCGCTTCGTGACGCGGTTGGTCGGCAACATGCGCTCGAAGATGCTGGACATGTCGGGGTCATCGCCGAGGCCGGCCGAGCCGAGCAAGTTGCTGACGTCCGGCTTGCGCTCGTCGGTCAGTTCGATCTCGCGCTCTTCCAGTTCGCCGGCGCGCAACTGGGCCAGCAGCTTCTCGCGGGTGCGGGCGACGCGGGCCTGCTCGTCTTCGTCCCCGCCCCAACCGGCGTTCGGCAGCAAGCCGTCCAGCAGCCGCTGCTCGACGGCGGCCTTGCCCTCTTCCTGCACCTGCTCGAACAGTTCCGTTTTCGTCATGGCAATGCTGACTTCCAGCAGGTCGCGCACCATGCTTTCGACGTCGCGTCCGTGGTAGCCGACTTCGGTGTATTTGGTCGCCTCCACCTTGACGAACGGCGCGCCCGTCAGCGACGCCAGCCGGCGGGCGATTTCGGTCTTGCCGACGCCGGTCGGACCGGCCATCAGGATGTTCTTCGGAGCCACGTCGCGGCTTAGTTGTTCGCCGAGCTGCTGACGCCGCCAGCGGTTGCGCACGGCCACGGCCACGGCCCGCTTCGCGTCGGCCTGGCCGACGATGTATTTGTCCAGTTCCGCGACGACTTCTTTGGGCGTGAGTTGCGACATCGGCTGCTTCGAATCCTGTTCGAGTAAGATCGAACATGGTACCGCGTGACGATCGACTCGCCCATTCTCGGCCTGCTGCTGCTGCCAGTCGTGTTGACCCTTGGGGTATTGGCCGGTGGGTGGCTGCCGGCGGCGGGGCGGTGGCTGCTGCGCGGGGCGGCGGCCGCGGGCGCGCTGGCCGCGGTGGGGACGAATGTGCGGTGCGAGCGGGACCTGCGGGTGGCGGTGATGGTCGACGTCTCGCCGTCGACACGCGGGGCGACGTTCCGCGACGCGCAAGCGGTCGTCGCCCGCCTGACGCCGCTTCTGGCGGGCCGGCCGTACACGCTGCACTACTTCGCGGACGGCCTTCAGCAGACGGCGGATGAAATCCCCGTCCGGCAGACGCGCCTGGAAGTGCCGGCCAACGCTGACGCCGTCGTGCTTTTGAGCGACGGTCGCTTCGATGCGCCGACCGGCCTGCCGCCGGTATACGCGGTGGCGGACCCGGCCCTAGATCGGCCGAATGACGCGAGCGTTCGCGACGTCCGCTCGACCGAAAGCGGCATTGCCGTCGACGTCATTTCCGCTGGCCCCGAGCGGCCGCTACGGATCGATGGCGTGCCGGTGGCCCGGCCGCCGGCGGGGCCAGCAGTAATCGCGCTGTCGCAGACGCTTCCAAACACCGGCACGTTGCAGATCGATTTTGAATTGGGCGATCAGTGGCCGGAGAACGACGGGCTTCGGTCGATGCGCGTCGATCCGGCGTTCCGACGGTGGTCGGTCGACGTGTCGCTAGCGGGTTTCGACGCGATAGCTGCGGCAGACCTGCCGTTCGGCCTGGCGTCATACCTTTCTGTCAGCACGATCGTCATTCCTGCCGACCGGGCCGCGTTGATGCCGGCGGAAACGGTGAAGGCGTACGTCCGCGACCTCGGCGGCACGTTGGTGCTGGTCGGCGCGCCAGGCGACGCTTCGACCTGGCGTGAGCTCGCTCCGCTGTCATCCGTACCACCGGCGGGGCCGCAGGAGTGGATCGTTCTGCTGGACGCCAGCGGATCGATGGCGTCGGTGGACGCGACGGGTCGGCCGAAATGGACGGCGGCCGTTGAGGCGGCGCGATCGGCGATGGATCGACTGCCGGCCGAAGCGCGCGTGACCCTGCTGCGCTTCGCCGGCGACGTTCAGACGATCATCACCCATGCCGCGCCGGCCGACGCGCGGCGGGCGTTGCAAACGACGTCAAACGTGCGGCCGAGCGGGAAAACGGGTTTGCGCGCGGCACTGCAATCACTGGCCGAACGCCCGACCCGTGGCACGGCCCGCGTGCTGCTGTTGACGGACGGCGACGCCGAACTGGGCGAGGTGGAGACGCTTCACCGTGCACTTGTTCAACAGCGAATCACGCTGTCTGCTGTTTCGACCACGCCGTTTCCACAACTCGCGGGCGTCTGCGCCGCAACGGGCGGACGACTTGTCACAGCCAGCGAGCCCACCGAATGGGCTAATGCATTTAACGGTTTGATGGCGAACGCCGAGCCGGTCATAGACCGATCTGAATCACTCATCAGCCACGACGCATTGTCGTCGTTCCGCCTGTCGACGAAGCGCCGTTGGCCGGCGTACGCGAAAGCCGGCACGGACGTCTTGGCCGATACGGCTGGCGCGCCCGTCGTCGCGGCCTGGCAAGTCGGGCTTGGCCGAGTCGCTTCGGTGGCGGCGACGCTATCGGCGGAAGATCTGGCGGCGATCGTCGCGCGACTGGACCGGCCGCCGGTTGACCCAAGGTTCCGCACGACCTTTGACGAGGCGGCCGGCAATGTCTGCGTCGAGGCCACCGACGAACGCGGGCCTATGAACGGACTAGCGCTGCGTCTGCGGCGGGGCGACCGTGAGGCAGTGTTCACACAGACCGGCCCCGGCACCTACGCCGCGCCGTTGGACCGCCAGCCCGACCCGTCGGTGGCGATAATCACCCAGGACAATCAGGTCATCGCCCGCGCCGCGTTGGCCGGCCGGTACGCGGCGGAGTTCGACCGCGTCGGCAACGACCGGAAAGCCCTTTTGGCGCTGGCTGACGGCACCGGCGGGCGACTGATCGACGCCAGCGAGACGCAGCCCCTTATGTTTCCGGTCCGCTGGCGGAGCGTGTCGTTAACGCCTGCGTTGGCAGGATTGGCCGCGGTGCTGGCGGTGGCGGCGGTTCTTTTCATCCGGCGAGGCTAGAGCGGCGTAAATTA
>DASVSC010000033.1:0-9215 GCA_036388295.1 Tepidisphaeraceae bacterium
GTCAAAATCATACGCCGCCATCAGGTACGGCACGGGGATGGGCTCGCCGTGGACGAGCGCCTTCTCGTCCAGAGCGACGCCGAGAAAGACTTCGCTGGTCTGGCGTTCGTCGCGCTCGGGGTAGATGTAGCCGGTGTAGCCGCCGCTGATGATGAGCGGCTTGATCGTCCAGTCGAAGCCGACAGCGGGGCGGATTTCCTGGAAATCACTGACAGGATCGGCGTCGGCGATATTAACGAACACGCTCACGTACGGGTGCGGCAGCTTGCCGAGATCGAATGACAATTTGCCGTCGATTTGAAGGTTCAGGCTGTCCTCGTGCGCCGGCACTTCGAATATTTCGACGCCGCGGAACACGTAGTCGGTGAAGTACGACAGGCCGAGCCCCAGGTGCAGCGCGCCTTCGTTGGTGCCCGTGTCGCCACTGGGCAATTCCGGCGGGGCGTATACGCTTTCGGGCGTCGCTTGGGCGGCGGCGAAGGGGGCCAAAGCCAGCACGGCGGCGATAACGCCGATAACGCGACGGGTCATGCCCGAGAAAATAACCGTGGGGACGGCGAAGGGCTAGCGGGCAGAATGAGGCGGGAGGAACGCGTGACCCGCATGACCGAGACGGTTATTGCCGGCCCTAAAGATTGGTGAACGTCGGGTAAAATAATCTGGCCCGCCCGAGCGTTAGACGAATGACGACCCGCATGACCGAGCCGCCGATGACGATCGCCCCCGCCGCTCCGGTCTTGGCCGACGCCGAGTCGGACGTGGAATTGCTGCGAAAAGTGCAGGCGGGCGACACGCGGGCGGCGGAAACGCTGGTGACACGCTACCACCGCCCGCTCATGGGCTACCTGCGCCGCGTGGGCGGGCAGGCGGCGGTGGCGGAGGAACTGCACCAGCAGACGTGGCTGAGCGTGCTGCAGCACGCCGACCGCTTCAGCGTGACGGCCGGTGGGTCGTTCAAGGCGTGGCTGTTCCGCATCGCCACGAACAAGGCCAACGACTTGTGGCGTCGCCGCCGGTCCGAACCGGCCGGCGACGGCGCGTTGGCCGGCGCGACCGCGCCACCGGCGGGCGGCAGTTTGCGGCTGGAAGCACTCGAAGCATCCGAGCGCCTTCGCGACGCCATCGCCCGGCTGCCCGAGGCGCAGCGGCAGGTGCTGGTGCTGCGGTACTACGGCGGGCTGAAGTTCACCGAAATTGCCGAATCGCTCGGCTGCCCACTCAACACAGCGCTCGGCCGCATGCACAAGGCGCTGATCCGCTTGCGGGCGATGCTGGACGATTCGAAAGAAAACGCGGGCGAAAGCGACGCGCTCCGGAAGGGCTAGTTTCTACCAAACACCATGACGCCGCTCCCTGACAACCTCACCGAAGACGACCTGACGCTGCTGCACCTGGCGGGCGAACTGCCAAACGACGTCGACCGCGGCGTCGCCCAACGACTGTCCGACGACCCGCTCGCGTCGCGCGCGCTGCGCGACGCCTGGACCGACTTGCACCCCCTGTTGGCCGTCGAAGCCGCGGCGTCGGCGCGCACAGTAGGGCCGGCCGGCGTGGCGGCGCGGGCGGTGGTCGCGGCGATGCGGGAGATCGAGCCACCGCGCGTCGACGTCCCGCGCCGTCGTCTCCGAGGGCCGCCCGGCTGGGCGGTCTATCCCGCCGCCGCCGCCGCCGCCATTGTTCTGGGCATGACCGGCTGGTGGTACCACGTCCACGACGAGCAAGTCGTGAAAAACAATCGCCCGACCTGGGAACCGGCCCCGGCCCTGCTCGTTTTGCGGGGCGGGCCGGATCAGAACCCGAGTCGGACGACGGACGACGACCTTGAGGACCAGTTCGAAACCATGATCGTGCCGGAGCGCGGCGTCGGTTTCGAGCGGCAGTTGGCGGCGATCGAATACTTGAAGGAGGCCGTGCAATGACGTCCCTATTCCTGCGACGGCCGTCGTCGAAGCGTCAAAGGGTATTCGGTGTAGCCGTCGCCATGGCCGTCGCGGCGGGCGCGCCGGGCGTCGCCGTCGCGCAGTCGCCCGACAGCGCGCCCGCGACCCAGCCGGCGTCCGGCCCGGCCACCGCGCCGGCGTTCCGCCCCTGGCCGATGGGCGGCAACCGGCTGCTGCGCCTGCGCGACCTCAGCGGCCTGGTTGGGCTTGAACGGCCCGACGACCGTACGGGACCGGCCGACGCAGAGGAATGGGACGAAATCAGTCAGTTCGCCGCCCGCAACTTCCCCAATCGTTGGAAGGCCTTTGAGAACGTGCGGGCCCAACGCGGGGCCAACAGCGAAGTAATCGACCGGCTGCGCAGCCGCATTACGGCGCGGTACCGCCTGTTGATGCGCGTGCAGCGCGAGATGAACGTGCTGTACGACGTGGCCCTGGAGCAGGCGCGCGTCGAGGACGACGCCTGGGCCGCAATTGTGGCCGCTCGACAGCAGCCTGCTAACGCGGAGCTGCGCCAGGCCATGCGCGAGAAGGTCGGCACGCTGGTGAAAAACCTGCTGCGCGAACGCCAGGACCGCCTCGAAGCCCTTCGCCAAACCGTAAAGGCCGAGCAGGACCGCCTCGACCGCGATCGTGACGATGTGGAACGGCTGATCGACCGCCAGATCGAACGCCTGACGGGCGACGCACCGTACGACCCCGGCTTTCCCGGCCGTTAGACCAAGCGTTTCCTCAACCCGCATTTCGGCACGGCCCGTTTCAGCGGGCTTGTTCTGATCGCGTCGCAAAAGCAGACGGGCCCGCCGAAGCGGGCCCTGTCGTTGCTCTATTTATTCAGTTTGACCGATCAGTACGTCACGTGCGTGGCGTCTTCGATCGTTTGAATCACCTGGCGGACGTTGAACGGCTTTTTCAGGTACCCGTCGAAGCCGCTGCCGATCAATGCTTTCAGTTCCACCTCGCTCATCCGGCCGCTCATGGCAATGACTTTGGTCAGTTGCAGGTCCGGATTGCTGCGAACGGCCTTGGCCACTTCGCGGCCGTCAATGTCTTTAAGGTGCATGTCCAGCAGGATCACGTGCGGCCGACTCTTTTCGGCCGTGATGCCCGCCATAAAGCCGCTTTTGGCGACTTCGACTTCGTATTTGGCTTCGCCTTCGAGGATGCGTTCCAGCACTTCCACGATGTCGGCCTCGTCGTCGACGATCATGACGCGGGTCGCCCCGGTCATCAGGCCATTGAGCGGCATGCCGTGGTGCTTCATGAACTTGATCAGCTGGCTCAGCGGAATTCGCCGGTCTTTGCTGCCGGGGATGCGGTAACCGGTGAGGGTGCCCGAGTCGAACCATTTGCTGACCGTACGCGGGGCGACGTTGCAAATCTTGGCGACTTCGCCGGTGGTAAGCACGTCTTTGAGTTTAGAAGCGGACATTTGCATCGGTGTCTCCCGCCGTCGGGCAGTTGCCGCCGGCATTGAGCATATCGACCGTTCAGCGTCGTGCTTTAGATCGGCACTTCCGATTGCGCGACTCATCCCGGTGATATGGCTGGCCGGGGCGTTTATACCGGACGTAAGGCTCGACAGGGTGCCGGCAGCGACGCCTGCAGGTAATGACGCCGCTTGCCATACCGCGTGTCACAACACGCCGGCTCCGGACGATGCCGTTATAAAAAATTATTCATTGACGGGTCATAATTCCGTTGCGACAATTGTGGTTAAGCGGCCCAGCCCGGGGAGCGACGGTACTTTTATTGGAGGGTTTTATGGCATCGAAGCAGCGGAAAAATCGGATCGTGGCGGCTGTGGCCGAAGCGATGGAAACACGGCGGCTTTTCTCGGGCGTGTTCGAGATGGGCGGACGATTGGCGTTCTCCGCCGGCGGGCACGGCGTGTCGACGGACATGGATGACATCGCGCGCCACTTCAAGAAGCGCGACACGGTCTCCACCTCCGTCGCCGCTCCGGCCGAGGAGAGTGACGCGGCTTTCTGGTCGGACGTGCGTCCGTACAGCGATCCGAACAATCCTCACATCATCGGCATCGACAAGGACGGGTTGGTCGTGGTCAGGCAGGACGACACTCGGCCGGGCACGCTCCCGGAACCGCCGAGCGATTACGCATTTCAGTCGGTCCTTCGGCCGTATACGGATCCTAGCAATCCTCACATCACCGGCATCGATGAGGACGGGCTGGTCGTAACGAAGTCGATTGACACTGATGGTCCAGTACTCCCCCCGCCGCGAATCCTCTACAACGCGTCTGATGTCGGCCTACGGCCATCGGCCTCGCTAATGACTGATTCAAAGTCGCAGCTAAGTGCTTGGATCAATGCAAACCCGGCCCGAACCGACGAGCACGGACTGCGTGTCGTTAAGTCACTCCCGCCAGACCTTGCCAAGATAATCCGTCCAATAGCCGAGCGCCCCAGTGTCGATAATAACGGCATGAAGGACACACCGGAGATCTACTGGGCCAGTGACGATGAGCAAGTCTTGCCGGAAAGCGGACTTCAACCGGCTGGTATCGGCTACGGGTTGAACATCGTCCTAAATAAGAGCGGCGCGCTCTCCTCGAACAGCGCCGCCTCGACTGCTTTCGATCGTGCAGTTTCATACGTCGAAAGCTTGTTCGACAATCCAGTCACAATCTATATTGACGCCGACTATAGTGGCTTTAATGATCCGGGCATTATTGGTGGTGCTACCCCGATCGTACGTACGGGCATTAGCTACTCAAGCCTGCGTACGGCTCTAACCAACGGCAACGCAAATTCGATTGTCGATCAACTCCCCACGTCCCAACCTGAGTACTCCTTCAATAGCCAGACTACATTCGAGGCTGGAAGTTACTCATTAACTAATGCGAATTCGATTGCGCTGGGATTGGGAAGGCAAGAGATCGCTTCTGAGTACGGTGGTGTGCGCAAAGACGCAAAGATCTCGTTCAACAACGAGCAATTATTCGATTTCGACCCTTCAAATGGTGTCAACACTAACAGCTACGACTTTTACTCGACGGCAGTTCATGAGTTGATGCACGCTCTTGGGATGCGGACGGCAGTCAACACAGTCGACCAAAACCTTTACGCCGGCACCACCTCTGGGACGATCAGTCCATACCCGCTCGATTTGTTCCGACTCAAGCCCGACTCCGACCGCAGCACAAGCTTCACGACATCACCTCGGATTTTGGCGACCGGAAAGACGGCTGGTTCGAATACCGGATACGCCTACCCAGTCACATTTGATGGGACATACAACCCATCGGGCATCACCTTCGGCAAGACGCTTTCGACTGGCGATATTCCTATGTCCACTGGATTCCTCACGGGCGATGGCAGGCAGGCGAGCCATTGGAAAGATGACGACTTGATCAATCGCGAGATCGGAATTATGGATCCGACCGCCAATCTAGGGGATATGGGCAGCACGCGTCGCGTGGATCAAAGTACACTCGCCTTGATCGGCTGGGATCCGTCCGGCGTCAGCTCAATTCTGAGCAACGGCGGCACGTTGGACATCATCGGCACGAGCGGCAGCAACAACATTGCGGGTGCCGTTTCAACCAACACCAGCGGTGACATCGCTTTCTCTGCGACGGTTAGAGCCGGTTCGGTTACAGCCTACGGCTACTTCGACAACAGTGACATCAATGGCGTCTTCTACGACGCGCGGGGCGGGAACGACACAATCGTTGGCTCGACGCGTAATGAGCTGATTTACGGTGGCGACGGTGACGACAATGTCGACGCCAATGCCGGTGCCGACACCGTCTACGGCGGCATCGGCAACGATTTCCTCAGCGGCTCCAGCCAGAGCGACAGGATCTTTGGTGAGGACGGCGAAGACAGCCTCGGCGGCGGCAACGGCAATGACAGCCTGTACGGAGGCAATGCCATCGATCTCCTCGAAGGCGGTGCCGACAACGACTCCATTCGGGGTGATTCCGGTGTCGATCGAATGTTCGGCAACGCCGGTGACGACACCTTTGACGCCCAAGATTCGGTCGCGGACGGCGTCATCAACGGCGGCACCGAGAATGACGGGGCGTACATGGACGACGAGGACGATCAGCCGGGCGTTATCACGTTCAGTGTCGGTCGAATATTCTGATCGTTCCTGTGATTGATTTAAGCGGGCAGGTGGCGTTGTCCACCTGCCCGCCTTTCGTTAATTTGATTGACTCATGCACGTTTTGTACGTCCACCAGAACTTCCCCGCCCAGTTCGGCCACATCGCCGACCACTTGGTCAAAAACCTCGGCTGGCGATGCTCGTTCGTCAGCAACACGCCGCCCGGCATGGTCAATGGCATCGAGAAAATCGCCTACCAACTCAAAGGCGGGGCGACCAAGCACAACCACTTCTGCACGCGCACGTTCGAAAACACCGTCTGGCACTGCCAGGGCGTATACGACGCGCTCAAGGCGCGGCCGGACGTGAAGCCGGATCTGATCGTCGGGCACAGCGGGTTCGGGTCGACCTTGTTCCTGCGTGAGCTGTACCCCGACGTGCCGGTAGTGAACTTCTTTGAGTATTACTACCGCACGCACGACGCCGACAGCGACATGGATTTTCGCCGCGACCTGAACTGGGCCGTGCCGGACGTGAAGTACTTGCGCAGCCGCTGCCGCAACGCGATGATTCTGCTGGACTTGCAGAACTGTCAGGTCGGTTACACGCCGACCGGTTTTCAGAAGAGCCGCTTTCCGTCTGAATACGACGCCAAGATCCGCACGATCTTCGACGGCATTGACCGCGCGGTTTACCACGGCCACAACGAAACGCTGCGTCCGTCCCTCGGCCAGCGCGGCGTGCGCACGCTTTGCGGCGTGACCATTCCCGACGGTACGAAAGTGCTGACCTACGTCAGCCGCGGTTTCGAATCGATGCGCGGGTTCGACATTTTCATGAAAGCCGCCAAGCGCGTCGTCGAGCGTATGCCGGACGTGCAGATTCTGGTCATCGGCACCGACCGCATCGCCTACGGCGGCGACGAAAACCACACCGACGGCAAAACGTTCAAGCAGTGGGTGCTTGACCAGGACACGTACGACTTGGAGCGCATCAAGTTCGTCGGCCGTGTGCCGCCGGACGAACTGGCCCGCACGCTGGCGGCCACGGATCTGCACGTGTACCTGACCGTGCCGTTCGTGCTCAGCTGGAGCATGATGGACGCGATGAGTTGCGGCGCGGTCGTCCTGGCCAGCGACACCGCCCCGGTGCGCGAGATGATTCAGGACGGCCAGAACGGTTTGCTGGCCGACTTCTTCGACCCGGACGACTTCGCCGACAAGGCCTGCCGCGTGCTGAGCGACCCGGCCGCCCACCGCGAACTGGGCCGGGCCGCTGAAAAGATGATCGCCGAGCGTTACAGCCTGGAGGCCGTGCTGCCGGCGATGCTGGCGATGTACGACGAGGCCCTGCACACCCAGGCCGGCCGCGAGTCCGCCCACGCGCCGCCGCCCCCCGCGCCGGCGGCGTCGCCGTTCTCCACCAAGCCGACGAAGCTGCCCCGCCCCGACGTCGTCACCGGCACCGCGCCGCCGCGGGGCTGGTCGCCGTTCCGCGGCTGAATTGTCGCGGCGAAAGCACTATCCCGAACGCCCGCCGAACCCTACAATCCGGGGCTATGCCCACCATCACCGTTGACGGCAAAAAGATCGAATGCAAAGACCGCCAGATGATCCTACAGGCCTGCAATGAAGCGGGCATGGACGTGCCGCAGTACTGCTACCACCCCGGTTTGTCGGTTGTCGCGTCGTGCCGCATCTGTCTGGCCGAAATCGAAGGCGGCCCGCCCAAGCTCGTGCCCACCTGCCAGACGCCCGTGCGCGACGGCATGGTGGTGCACCTGCAGTCGACCAAGGCCGTCGCCAACCAGAAGCAGGTGATGGAGTATCTGCTGGTCAATCACCCGCTGGATTGCCCGGTCTGCGACCAAGCCGGCGAGTGCTATTTGCAGGACTATTCCTACAAGTTCGGCCGCAGCGAATCGCGCTTCGAGGAAGACAAGTACAAGAAGCCGAAAAAAGACATCGGCCTGAACGTGATGCTCTACAACGACCGCTGCATCATGTGCACGCGGTGCGTCCGCTTCACCCGCGAAATCAGCGGCACGAGCGAGCTGTTCGTTGACGGCCGCGGCAGTAAGGAAGAGATCGAAATCTTCCCCGGCCAGCCGCTGAACAACAATCTGTCGGGCAACGTGGTCGACCTCTGCCCGGTCGGCGCGCTGCTGGACAAAGACTTCCTGTACAAGCAGCGCGTCTGGTTCCTCAAAAGCGCGGCCAGCATTTCCCCCGCCGACGCGGGCGGTGAGAACATTTGGGTCCACCACAACGAAGGCGTGGTCTATCGCCTGAAACCGCGCTACAACGCCGACATCAATCAGTGGTGGATCAGCGACGACACGCGCTACAGCTACAAGATCGTCAATGACCCGAAGCGTTTGTTCGGCGCGATGAAGACGCAGTACGGCACGCAGGTCGAGGCGGGCTATTACGACGCCATCGCGATGGCCGACACGGAACTGAAAAAAGCCCACGCCGAAGGGGGCGACGGCAGCCTGTTCGCCGTGCTGTCGCCGATGCTGGCCAGCGAAGAAGCGTTCCTGCTCGGCACGTACATCCGCGGTATTGATCCGCAGGCCGTCCTGGTGCTGGGCCCGGTGCCGACGGCGGCGGCGGACGAGGTCTACACGCACTACCTGACGAAGAAGGAAACGTACCGTGTGCAGGCCGAGAAAGTGCCCAACCGCCGCGGCATCGAACGCGTGATCGCCCAAATCGGCGGGCCGACGCTGCCGTGGGACGAGTTCGCGGGCGTCAAAGCCCCCGCGGCCCTCAAGGCCGGTTGGGTGACGAGCGGCTACCACAGCGACTGGCTGGGCGGCAACGTGCCGCCGGTGCTGAAAAAGGGCTTCCGCGTCGTGCAGGATTTGTTGCCGAGCAGTTTGACGCAGAGCGCCGACGTGCTGCTGCCGAGCGCCGCCTGGGTGGAAAAGGACGGCAGCTGGGAGAATCACCAAAACGTGACGCAGGCGTTCGTTGCCGCCTTCCCGCCGCGGCAGGGGGCCATCAGCGAGGGCGACGTCTTCGCCCGCCTGCTCGGCCAGCGCAAGTACGACGCCGCGGCCGTTCGCCAGCAGATGGGCGGCGTGTTCGCCGACGTCGTCGTGCCGAGCGTGACGGAAATCGACGAACCGGCACCGGAATTCGTGGAAATCTAAGCCGGTCCCCTCTCCCGTTGTACTCAACGGGAGAGGGGACCAGAG
>DASVSC010000034.1:0-14594 GCA_036388295.1 Tepidisphaeraceae bacterium
CACGTAAAGGATCAGCATGAAGACCATTTTTACCACCGGCGAAGCGGCCGACATCTGCAAAGTGAGCCAGCAGACGATCATTCGCTGCTTCGACTCCGGCCGCCTCAAAGGCTTCCGGGTGCCCGGCAGCCGGTTCCGCCGGATTCCCCGTGACGCCCTGCTGGCGTTCATGAAGGAAAACCAGATCCCGCCGGACGCCCTGGAAAGCGGCAAAAGCAAGATTCTGGTGGTCGACGACGACCCGGAAATCGTCGAGCTGTTCGTCGACGTCTTGGAGCGGGACGGCCGATTCGAGGTCCGCACCGCCGCCACGGGCTACGACGCCGGCATGGTGACCAATGAGTTCCAGCCGAACCTGATCATCCTGGACTACATGTTGCCGGACGTGAACGGGAATGTGGTTTGTCGGACCATCCGCAAAAAGGAAGAGTTTGCCGATACCAAGATCATCATCGTGTCGGGCGTCGTCAATCAGGACGAGATCGACGAGCTGATGCAGGCCGGCGCGAACGACTTTGTGAAAAAGCCGTTCAATATCGAGAAGCTGATCGAGAAGATCGGCCAGCTGCTGGCGGTTTGAGAAGAGCAAGCGGCCGGCAGCAGGCGGCCGGCGGCCAAACATGAGCGTACGCAACTTTCGAGATCTTCGGGTGTGGCAGCAAGCGATGGACCTTTGCGTCATGGTATACGAACTGACCAAAACGTGGCCCAATGACGAGCGCTACGCACTGACGTCACAAACCCGGCGGGCTGCGGTATCGGTGCCTGCCAACATTGCCGAAGGGCAAGGCCGGGGCAGCGATAAGGCGTTTGCAAACTTCCTTAACATCGCGCACGGCTCGCTCCGGGAGCTGGAAACCCATTTGGAGATCGCGCGCAGACTCAACTATGCCACAAACGAAGCCGTTCCGCCGCTGTTAAGCTTGTGTGCCGAAGTCGGCCAGTCAATCAACGCACTCAGAAACCGGATGTCTTAAGCCGCCTGCTGCCGGCCGCCAGCCGCCAGCCTCTTTCCCCATGCAAGAACCGACCCGACAACGTCTCGAAATGATCCTGCGGCAGGTCGAGGGCTTGCCCACGCTGCCGGCGGTGGCCGTGCAGGTGTTGCAGGTGGCGTCCAACGAGGCGGCCAGCGTCGACGACATCTGTCGCAGCATCGAGTCGGACCCGGCCCTGGCGTCTCGGATTCTTAAGCTCGTCCACCGCGCCGACGCGGGCGTGTCGGGCGAAGTGACGAGCCTGGACCGGGCCGTGCTGCTGCTGGGGTTTGAGGCCGTGCGGTGTGCGGTGCTGGCCGTCAGCGTCTTTTCGACGTTCGGGCCGACGCGGTCGGCGGCCGAGCAGTCGTTTTCGCTCAACTACTGGAAGCACAGCGTCGCCGTCGCCACCTGCGCGGAACTGCTGGCCGGCGAGCTGATCGCCAACTGGGGCCGCGACGCTGGCGTGCTGACGGGCGAAGCCTTCCTGGCCGGCCTGCTGCACGACATCGGCAAGCTGGCGCTGGACATGACCGTGCCGAAAAGCTTCGCCAAAGTGGTCGAAGCCGTCGACCTGCTCCGCGGCAACATTGCCGACGTCGAGCGCAGCGTCATCGGCGTCGACCACCAGGTCGTCGGCAAACGCTTGGCCGAACTCTGGCAGCTGCCGACGATGCTGCGCGACGTGATCTGGCTTCACGGCCAGGTGCCGCAGGCGCTGCCGGCGTCGGTGCGCAACGCCCGGCTGGTCAACTTGGTCACCCTCGCCGACGTGCTGGTACGCGAACAGCACCTCGGCTACAGCGGCAACTACCAGTTCCCCGTCACCCGCGACGCCCTGATCAGCGCCCTCGGCCTGCTGCCGGCGCAAGTCGACACGGTGCTGAACGGTCTGATCAACGCGATCGAAAGCCGGGCCAAGACCATTGGCCTGGGCACCGGCGGCGCGTCGGACCTGTACCGCCAGGCCATTCAGGAAGCGAACAAAGAGCTGTCGCGGGTCAGCGACCAGCTCGCCAGCCGCAACCGCCGGCTGAGCATCCGGGCCAAGTATTTCGAAGCCGTCGCGGCGTTCCAGCACGAACTGCGTCCCGACGCCCCGCCGGCCACGGTGCTGGCGGCGATCGGGCAGACCGCGGCCGCGGTGCTGGAATCGTCCGCCGTCGCCGCCTTCTCGCTGCCGCCGGGCGCGGGGTACGCGGAAGTGACGGTCGTCGGTCCGGCCGGGGAAGTGCTGCACACGAACCTGATCGACGCCGCCACGGGCGACGTCGCCGTCGTCGCCGGCCGCACGCCGACGCGTCCGGGCCAGACCGACGATCCCGTCAGCCCCGTCGGCCCCGATCTGGAATGGCTGCTGAGTGAGTTTTCTCCGAAGCTCGCCGGCTCGATCCGCTACTGGGTGCCGCTGGAAGCCGACGGCGTCTGCATCGGCGGCGTGGTCTGGGGCGGCCAATACGACGAACGCCAACGCCTCAGCCCGCAGGCGCAGGAGCTCACGGCGCTCGCCAGCGGCTGGAGCCTGGCGCTGCGCACGTGCCAGATTCGGGACGAAAGCCGCGCCCTGGCCGAACAATTAGCCGAAGCGAACCGCCGCCTGCAGACCGCGCAGAGCGAGATTTACCGCACGCGCATGCTGACGAGCGTCGCCCAGATCGCCGCCGGCGCGGCCCATGAAATGAACAACCCGCTGATGGTCATCAGTGGCCGCAGCCAACTGCTGGCCAGCACGCTGGACGACCCGAAACAGCGCGACGCGGCGAAGCTGATCTACGAAAAAAGCCAGACCCTGTCCGACCTGATCACCGCCCTGATGCACTTCGCCAAACCGCAGGCGCCGCAGCCGGTGGCATGCGAAGTGGCGGGCCTGCTGCGCTTGGCCGTCGAGAAGGCCGAGAAGATCGTCCCGATCGGCGCACGCCGGATCGAGACGCGCTTGTCGGACCTGCCGCCGGCGACGGTGGACGGCGGGCAGATCAGCGAAGCGCTGGCGGAAGTGATCGTCAACGCCATTGAGGCCACCGACGCCGAAACGGGCCGCATCACACTCAGCGGCAGCTACGACGCCTTCGGGCAGCGCCTGGTGCTGACGGTGGCCGACAACGGGCGCGGCATGGACGCCCACACCCTGGCGCACGCGTTCGACCCGTTCTTCTCCGCCAAGGCCGCCGGCCGCCAACAGGGCATGGGCTTGGCCAAGGCGCAGCGCTGGGCCGAAAGCAGCCAGGGCTCGATCCGATTGGAAAGCCAGCCGGGCGCGGGCACACGCGTCATTTTGATATTGCCCGCCGGCCTCCCCGCCAGCCCCGCGCTGCGGCCGCTCCGGCAGGCGTCGGTTTAAAGAGTCACTGAAGGTCGCGGAAGTTTTTAGCAGGAAGCAGGAAGTTCGATGTCCAAAGCCGTAACCCAACGCTCGCAGAAGATTGCCCCCGCCGTTCTGGTGGTCGACGACGAGCCGGACATGATCGAACTGTTCCGCGACGTGATCGCGCCCGGCTTGCGCTGCCGCCTGTTCGTCGCCGCCGATCTGGCCGAGGCGCGCACGGTGATGGCCAAGCATAAAGTCGAACTGCTGGTCGCCGACGTGATGCTGCCCGACGGCTGCGGCATGGACCTGCTGGAAGAGCTTCGCCTGCGGCATCCGGACGCCGGCGCGGTTTTCATGACCGCCCGCCCGAGCGTCGACCAGACCGTTTATGCCATGCGGCACGGCGTGCTCGATTACCTGCCCAAGCCGTTCAACGCCGAACAAGCCGGCGAACAGCTGCAGGCGGCCCTGACGCGCCAATCGACCGAAGCCCGCAACGAACGCCGGCTGACCCGTCTGAAGGACGCCGTCCGCCAGATGAACAAGGCCCGCCGCACGGTCAGCAAGAAAGTCGACCTGCTCTGCAACGACCTGGTCAGCGCGTACGGCGAAGTCAGCCAGCAGCTGTCGGCCGTGCGGATTCAGGAAAGCTTCCGCCGCACGATCGAGCAGGCCCAGGACCTCGAACAGCTGCTCTGCCACGCGATGGACTGGCTGCTGAAGGAAGCGGGCTACTGCAACATCGGCATCTGGCTCAGCGGCGACGAAGACAACTTCGAACTCGGTGCGTACATGAAGTACACGATCGTGGGCGACCCGAAAGTGACGGCGGCCCTGGGCGGCACGATCGTCCCGGCGACGGCCCGCGAAGGGTTCATGAACCTGTCGCCCGATGAGGTCGCCAAGCGCCTTACGCCGGCTGAAAAGAAGCTGCTGCCGAATCAGGCGATGCTCAGCACCAGCTGCACCTACCTCGGCGAAAGCCTGGCGGTGATCACGCTGTTCCGTGACGGCAAGACGCCGTTCCGTCTGGAAGACGACGCCATGCTGCGTCAGGTGGCCACCGTCTTTGCAACGCGGCTGACGACGCTGGTCAAGAAATGTGACCCGGACGACGTCTCCGAGTTCGGCGAGAGCATCGACGCCGACGACTCGTCGACACCGTGGTCGGACGAAGAGCCGAAGCAGAACAAGAAGAAAAAGCCCGACGCCGCCGACTGGTGGAAAACCGGCGAAGCGCCGCCGTTCTAAATGACCTGCGGCGGGGCCGATTCATCAGCCCTGTCCTCGACCGCCAGCGAGCGCCGAAGGAGTCCGAGCCATGATGCGATTAGTGACCGACGAAGCCGATTACGACTACATGCCCCCCGCGTTCGAACTGCACCCGGCCGCGCCGGCGAGCGTCGAATGGTCGGCGGAAGTGGACATGATCCTGAGCGCGATGGACGCCGCCGCCGTCCGCCCCGCCGGCGAACGCCGCAGCGGCGGCCGACGCGGGTTGCGTGCCCGCGCCGATTTACGTCTGTACGCCCACGACCCGGCCGAACCGCCGATCACGCTGTTCACGCGCGACGTCAATGCCACCGGCGTCGGTTTCATCACCCAGAACCCGCTGCCGCTCGGCTACAACGGCCTGGTCCGCATCACCGTCGGCAACGGCGAAACCATCACCGCCAGCTGCAGCGTCCGCCGCTGCCGCGAGGCAATCGGCGGGTGGTACGAAGGCGCCCTGCATTTCACGAGCCGGCAGCCGAATCTGGGGTGAGCCGCTGAACTTCAAACAGCATTTTCGAAGCTCCCTCTCCCGGTATGGCCAGGAGAGGGTAGGGTGAGGGCTTCGACAGGGCCGGTGCGAACGTCGGCCGGCTTTCGCTTCGATGGAGTCTTCCGTCGTCAGCCCTCACCCTAACCCGCGTGCCTGCGGCACCTCCCGGCCATACCGGGAGAGGGAACCAGAGCAGATGTCATTCGCGCGGTTTTAGCCGTTCGCCACCAGCGCCTTCTTCTTCCCGGCGATCGCCTTCAACAGCGCCTTTTGTGGGTCGGCGAACTTCTGTAAGCCCTCTTCCATCAGTGCCGTTTCCAGCGCGGCCTGGTCGACCTTTTGATCGATCTCGTCCAGAATCGCCTGGCTTGGCAGTTGGTCGACTTGCTTCGTGTAGGTCTTGCCGAGCTTTTCCACTGCGTCGTTCGTGCCGGGCGGGTTGGTCTGGATGTCGCTGCCGGCCAGCGCGCTGACGTATTTGTCGGCCGGGTCTTCGGGCTTTTTTGTGCCGGTGCTGGCGAAGACGATTTCCTGCTCCAGCGCCAAACCTTTGCCCGCCCAGAACCGCTGGTTCTCGGCCCACAAACGCTTCACGTTCACAATGCCGACCTGGCCTTGCGCTTCCTTCGACAGCGTCGACACCTTCTTCTCCGTGTACACGTCCACGCGGCTGACGAAGATCGAATAGACGCTCTTGAACTTCGACTTATCCGACAGCGTCTGCGCACCGCGCCAGACGTTGTCGCGGGCCAGCTTGTACTGACGTTCGGAGAAAATCAGCGTCACGTTCAGCGGCACGCCGGCGGCGGCGAGGTGTTCGATCGCCTCCAGCCCGGCGGGCGTGGCGGGCACCTTGATCATCCGGTTCGTGTGGCCGGCTGACCACTTTTTGCCGAGCTCGAGGTACCGCTTCACCCGCTCGGCGTGCGGCAGGTTCGCTTCGACGTCTTCGATCAGCGGGTCCAGCTCAAAACTGACGTAGCCGGTGTTGCCTTGGGTCTGGTCGTAGACCGGCCGGAAAACGTCCTGCGCTTTTTTCACCAGTTCGTCCGTCAGCGCCCAGGCCGACTCCTCGTCCGACGCGGCCTTTTCGCCGAGCTGGCTGAGGCGTTCATCGAACCGACCGGTCTTCACCAGGTCGGCGACGATAATCGGGTTGCTGGTCGCGCCGACGGCGCCGAAGTCGAAGTTCTTCTTCACGAGGTCCGGGTCGATCGAGTCGAGCCAGAGTTTGGTGCCGGTGGCGATCAGGGATTTCAAGGACATGCGTAGTTCTCCAAAAACGATGATAACCACGGAGGCACGGAGACACGGAGAAGAAAGAAAAAGGAATAGCTTGAATGGTTTTTTGTTCTTCTCCGTGTCTCTGTGGTTACTTCTTTTCTTCCGCCGGCGCAATCTCGCGCAGGTAGGCGTACGAATAGATGCCCGACGCGTGCTGGTCGGACCAGTGGAGCTTGATGGCGTAGTTGCCGACCGGCTCAGCGGACAGGACGGTGATCGGGCCGTCCACGTGCTTGCCCAGGACGTGCAGGCGGCTCTTTTTCTGGGCTTCGCGGTCGGTCTTGCAGCCGGCGCAGGGACAATTTTTGCGCAGGTAGGCGACGGGGTAAACGCTGTGCGTGCCGTCGGCCCAGTCGATGTCGAGCTGCTTGGTCTTGTCGAGCTTCAGGCGCGTCGGGACGTCGGTCATGGGCTTATTGTAGCGGCGACGCCCGCGTCGCTCCCCGATCGCATGCCGCCCCAAATGCGTCGCGCCGCCGCCGCCAACACGACGGCCGCGCAGGCGAGCATCAGGGCGATCGCGATCAGCTGCACGTAGGCGTTAAACAGGATCTTGTCGTCCGGCACCACTTGAGCCCACTGCGTGCGCATCGTTTCAATCAGGTTGACGACCATGATCGTCGCGGCCGAGCCAGTTGTGGTCGCGACGAAGCCCATCGGCAGCAGCGTCACCCACAGGTACCGGCTCCGGCCGCTGTTGACGAGGAAGCAGCTGACGACCGCCAGCGCGATCACCGCCAGCATCTGGTTGGCGATGCCGAACATGCGCCAGACGGTGGCGAAGTTGTCGCTGTTCATGAACCAGGCCCAGCCGAAGACGATCAGGCCGGTACTGACGATCGAGCCGGGAATCCAGCCGGGGCGGCCGAGCTTCGGGTGAATCTTGCCGGCGATTTCCTGCAAGAGGAACCGGCCGATGCGCGTGCCGGCGTCGATAGTCGTCAGGATGAACAGCGCCTCGAACATCACCGCGAAGTGGTACCAATACGGCCACAGCTTCTTGAACGCCGACTCGGCCGAGGTCGACAGACTGGCGGCCGCCTGGTCGAAGATGTGCGCGATGCCGACGGCCAGCGTGACGGCCCCGCCGGTGCGGCCGCGGAGGGGTTCCTGGGCAAGGGCTTCGTAGTCGCCCAAACGTTCGACATTGGTGTGTTCGATGCCGCCCGCCCCGCCGACTTGCGTGATCTTGTCCTGCCATTGCGGGACGTTGGCCAGGTCGGTGTTCATGGCGTAGTAATCCGCCGGCCCGAGCGACGCCGCCGCGATCAGCGCGACGACGCCGACGAGGCCTTCGATCAGCATCGCGCCGTAGCCGATGGTGCGCGCCTGGCTTTCGCGCATCAGCATCTTTGACGTGGTGCCGCTGCTGACGAGGGCGTGGAACCCGCTGATGGCCCCGCACATGATGGTGGTGAACAGGAACGGGAAGATCGACGCCGACCCGCCCAGCACCGGCCCGCCGGAGAGGAACGTGTGGTTGATGGCCGGCGCTTGCAGCTTCGGGTTGGCGATCAGCACGCCGAAGACGAGCAACCCGATCGTGCCGATTTTCAGGAAGCTGCTGAGATAATCCCGCGGCGCCAGCAGCACCCACACCGGCAGCACCGCCGCGACGAAGCCGTAGATGGCCATCGCCCAGGTGACCTGCAGCTGGGTCATGTCGAACCAATGGCCGAAGCCGCTGTCCTTGACCATGCCGCCTAGGAACGTGGCCACCAGCGTGAGCAGGCCGCCGATGATGCTGGCTTCGATCGTGTGGCCAGGGCGGATCTTGTACATCCAGAGGCCAACGAGGAGTGCGATGGGAATGGTGGCGGCGATGGTGAAGACGCCCCAGCTGGAGCCGGGGATGAGGCGAACGGCCCTCGGACCAAGATGGTATTCGATCCGGTCTACCGTACGGACCGTTTGGGACAGTTCAGCTCTTAGCTTGAATGGTTCTGCAATCTTCTCGCGCCGACGGCCTCCGTCGGAAACGATTTCGCCGCCCGCATCCGCAACCGATTCTTCAGGGCGGTTAACTGTGAATGTGGATGTTAAACCGCTGGGCTTCAATCCAGCGTCGGGCGTAACTTGATAGACGAGCATAGTATTAGGTGAAAATCTCGCCTCTTCCCCGCCCAGCGCTTTTACCACGACTTTCCCCAGCCCCGCCAGGGCCACGATCAGGATCAGCACGATCGCGATCGTCGCCGCCGTGCCGGCCGTTCTACCAATGTCCGTAAACGCGATTTGGGCCAGGCTTTTGCCGTCGCGGCGGGTGCTGGCGACCATCACCAGGAAGTCCTGCACCGCCCCCGCCAGGCAGACGCCGACGACGATCCAGAGCAGGCCCGGCAGGAACCCGAACTGCGCCGCCAGCACTGGGCCGATCAGCGGCCCCGCCCCGCTGATGGCGGCGAAGTGGTGGCCGAACAACACCCACTTGCTGGTCGGGTGGTAGTTCTGCCCGTCGTTAAACCGTTCGGCCGGCGTTTGACGCAAATCGTCCAGTACCGCCACGCGGGCGGCCAGGAACGCGCTGTAGTAGCGGTACGCGATCGCGAAAACGCACAAAACCCCAAGAAGCAACGGCATGGCGTGCATCGGGGCAGGATGACGGAATCACAAATCCGAATCAAATCCGCGGGCGGAATGGGAAGAAGTTCACCACGGAGGCACGGAGGAAGAAATAAGCTGGAAACAATCACACGACGTCACCTCCGGCTCCCTCTCCCGGCGTACCGGGATAGGGAGCCGGAGCGATTCGATTGAGGCACTTCACCGTGTCAATCAACGTCATTCAATTTCTCCGTGTCTCCGTGTCTCCGTGTCTCTGTGCCTCCGTGGTGCACCTCTGCTATTCGCGTTCGTATTTCTACAGCACTTCGTTAAGTCCGCGTTAGCACCTTGACAGTTCCGCCGCGTCCGCCGGAAATGGCGGCAACAGATGACCCTTATGACCAAGACCAGCGACGCCAAGCGGACGCCGACGGCCAAATTGGGCAAGACCGTTCTCATCGCCGACGACGAGCAGGACCTGGTCGAGCTCATCGGATTCAACCTGCAGCGCAACGGCTACGACGTGCTCAGCGCCACCGACGGCACCACCGCGCTGAAGCTCGCCCAGCAGCACACGCCCGACCTGATCGTGCTGGACGTGATGATGCCGGGCCTCGACGGCACCGAGGTCTGCCGCCGATTGAAGGGTGACCCGAAGACGGCGAAAATCCCCGTCGTGATGCTCACGGCCAAGGGCGAAGAGACCGACGTCGTCGTCGGCCTGACGCTGGGCGCGGACGACTACGTCACCAAGCCGTTCAGCATGAAGATTCTGCTGGCCCGCCTGGCGAGCGTGCTGCGTCGCCACGACGGCGCGGCCGCCGGCGAGCCGACCGACCTGCTCAAGGCCGGCCCGCTGACCATCGACCCGCACCAGCACCAGGCCACTGTCGACGGAGAAGTGCTCAAGCTCACGCTGACCGAGTTCAAATTGCTGACGGCCCTCGTCCAGGCCCGTGGCCGCGTGCTGAGCCGCGACCAGTTGATGGACAAGGCCATGGGCAGCGACGTGTTCGTCACCGACCGCGCCATCGACGTGCACGTCACCGCCATCCGCCGCAAGCTCGGCATCGCGGCGTACCTGGTCCACACCGTGCGCGGCGTCGGCTACCGCTTGCAGGAAACGCCCGGCGAAGGGGAGTGAAGTACGCCGATTCGGTTTAGAGCAATCTCCAGTCCAATGCATCGCGGGGGGCGGCGACACTGTCCGTACGGCCTGGCGACTTAAGTCGCCAGGCCACAGGGTGGGTCGAAGCTCATCTAGCGTTCGGTTCCCTACAGCGCGACCAGCACACGCGCCAGCAGTTCGTTCATCACCTCATACCCTTTGGCCGTCATGTGCGCGTCGTTGGTCATCAGCCCTTGGCGACGGCCGTCGGCGAAGGCGGCGTACGGGTCCAGGAACGCAAAGCCGTGGCCCGGCGCGGTCGCCCGCAGGCGGGCGTTGAGCGTGCGGGCGCGGGGGTCGACGCCCGCCTCCGGCTGCGGCAGCATGCCGACCAGCGCGATGCGCGCGTTCGGCAGTCGCTCGCGTAAGGCGGCGACGACGGCGAGCACGCCGCGGTGGATCTGCCGGTCGGTGCCGCTGGTCATCGGGTTTTTGAAGTTGTTCGTGCCGATCATCACCACGACCGTGCGGGGCTTGAAGGCGTCGAACAGTCCGTCCTCGATGCGTGTCATCAGTTGCCGCGTGCTGTCGCCGGAGATGCCGAGGTTGAGCGCCCCGTTGAACAGCTTCTGCCAAGAGCGGCGGCCGACGGTGGCGTAGCGTTCGGCGTGGGAATCGCCGAAGACGGCGATGTCGGCATCGCTGCGGTTCGCCGCCCTCTGCTGCCGGGCCGCCTCGCTGGCCCAGGAACTGTTGGGCCCGAAATGGCCGCCGTGGGTGGTGTCGGAGGGCGTCTGGCCGGCCGGGGCCGTGTGCTGGCGAAGGATGATCCGCTCCACCCCCACGGCCACCGGATTGAACGGCAGGCCCGCCAGCCGCAGCACGTCGTGGCCGGTGCCGCCGTTGATCAGGACTTTGTCGAACGCGCTCGACGCGATCGTGTAGCGGCCGCTCACCCGCACCGTGTTCGGGGTGATTTCGGCAGTCCGCGTGCCTTTGTCCATCGTGTAGGACGTCGTCACGACCAGCGTCGGCCCGGCGTTTCCCGTGTCCACGGGACGGCCGGCGGTGTCCAGGTGCTGCAGGCTGACAAAGCTGATTTGCGTCTGGCCGTTCGGCATGGTCTGGACGCGCACGCTGTCAGCGCCGTCGGTGCCGTTGACGTACAGCGTCCGATCACCCACAAAGGCCCGCACCTCGACGGAGCCGCTGCCGGCGTCGCGGACGATCGTTCGCAGGGCCGTCGTACTGGCGTAGCGTCGATCTTCCAAGGGCTCGACGACCGCCCGCGACGCGTGATTCAACAACATCCGATAACCCTTCCCTACGAATCCTCAATCGGCCGGCACGCCTGTCCAAGGACGCTGTCGCCGGCCGGCCATTTCAATCCTGACGTGTTTATCGTCCCGGTGAGACCGTCGGCCGCTCCCCTGCTGGGCACCGGCCAGACACGACGGCGTTAAGAGACGAAATCGGCAACTTAGCGCCTATTGTTTAGACATGTCCGACGCCCCGGCCGAAACGCCCGCCCCGCCCGTTGCCGCCGATGCCGACCCGGCGGCCGAGGCCCGGCGCGCCAAAGCTGTCCGCAAGCACGCCCGCTGGCGACGCGTCCGCCGCACGATCGGCGTGCTGATCCTGCTGATGATCGCCGCCATCGGCGTCGGCCGCATCTATCTCGGGCCCTGGCTCACGTGGTACGTCAACCGCGTGATCGACCAGAACAAGTTGTACGACGGCAACATCAAAGGCATTAATATCAGCCTCTGGCAGGGCGAATATTCGATCCAGAAAATCAAACTGCTCAAAACGACCGGCAGCGTAGCGTCGCCCTTCTTCGAATGCGACCGCCTGGACATTCGCGTCGACTGGAACGCGTTGCGCCACGGCCGGGTCACGGCGAACGTCTACGTCGAGCGGCCGAAAATCAACATCGTCGCCGCCGAGCGCGAATCCGAATCCCAAACCGGCACCGCCAGCGGCGCGGGACCGTGGCTGGGCATCCTGCGCGATCTGGCCCCGTTCGAAATCAACTCCGCCGTCGTCCACCAGGGCGAGCTGCATTTCCAGGCCCACCACACCACGCCGCAGGTCGACATCTTCCTCAGCCAGTTGAACGTGCAGGTGACGAACCTGACGAACGTCGAGGACCGCACCACGCCGCTCAACGCACGCGTCGACATCACCGGCAAGGCCATGGACAGCGGCGACCTCGAATGCCACGTCAAGTTCAACCCGTTCAGCTACCGCCCCACGTTCCAGCTGGCCCTGCGATTGCTGCGCCTCGACGTGGCGAAACTTAACCCGTTCACGAAGGCGTACGGCGACTTCGACTTCGAGAACGGCTACTTCGATCTGGTCGTCGAAATGAACAGCCGCGAAGGCATGCTGGACGGCTACGCCAAGCCCCTGTTCCGCGACCTGCAGATTTTCGGCGCCCGTGACTTCAAGGGGAACATCTTCAACGCCTTCTACCAGGCGTTGCTGGGCGTCGGCGAGTTCACGCTGCAGAACCAGCCACGCGACCAGTTCGGGACGAACATCCCGATCGGCGGCATCCTGAACGCCCCCAGCCCGGACCTGCTGACGACGATCTTCAACGTGCTGCGCAACGCCTTTATCCGCGCCTACACGCCCCGCCTGGAAGGCCGCGTGCCGGACATGAGCGGCTTGGAGTTCCAGCCCGGAACGGTGCTGTCGCCGGGGGCGCCGCCGACAGGGAATTAATTCGCTCCGATCAGGCACGAACTGAATCACGCACCCACTCTGGCTCCCTCTCCCGATACCCCGGGAGAGGGGTGGGGAGAGTGGCTTTTTCGAACTGACTGAAACCAACCCTGTCCCGGCCTACCGGGAAGCGAAAACCGAACGGCCACTGAGCAGCTTTTCATGCTTTCGCCGCTGCGTAATTAATCCGATATTTTGTCCGGTGCACCCGTTCCGGCGGCAGGCATATAGTCGGACATGATTCACGCGCGTTTTCTCCCGTCACTGCTTGCCGCCGCTGTCTTTGTATGTGCCGGGTGCGGCGCGACCGAGAAAGAACAAAAAGACGCCGACTTCCACACCAGCGGCAATCGTGAGGCCGACCAGCGCGCCGAAGAAACCGTCGCCAAGACCCAGCAGCTGCGCGGCGAGGGGATGAACCAGACCGACACCCACCGCACCCTTTATTCCCGACTGGGCGGCGACGCGGGCCTGAAGTCCATTGTCAGCGACTGGATCGATCGCGCCATCGCCGACCCGCGCGTGAACTGGAAACGCGTGGGCGTCAAAAGCGGCGGCTTGCTCGGCGTCGGCGACAAGGACATGACTTGGCAGCCGACCCAGGCGCGGATCGACGAAATGAAAAAGCACATCGTCCAGATGCTCGCCTTGGCCAGCGGCGGCCCCGCGCACTACGACGGCCGCGACATGAAAAACAGCCACGCGGGCATGAAGATTAGCAACACCGAGTTCGACGCCGCCGTCGGCGACCTGCAGGCCGCCATGGAAGCCCATAAGGTCCAGACGCAGGAAATCAAGGAATTGCTGGCGATCGTCGAAAGCACACGCGAGCAGATTGTGGAAGAACGCTAGGCGGTACCGCGTAAGCCTGTGGCACCGGAAGAATCTTCGCGCAGTTAGCCGGTTCGCTTACTCGCGGGGTCTTTTCTGTTGATCCACGCCGTCGTCGCGTTTCTTCTTCTCCCGGAACGCCCTTACCGCCTCCGGCGATGAGGCGTGCGCGACGCCGCCCTGGGCGACGATAAACCGGCCGTCTTTGTGGTCGATGACGTCGGTCACGATGCCGGTGAAAACGATCTCCTGCGTCGGCAGCTCCGTGCGGATCGGGTAGAGCACCAGGTACGCCTTCTCACCGACCCGCATCACCCACCGCGTGCGGTCGCCGTGCATTTCCCGAACGGCCCTGGGATGCCAGCCGGCCAGCGTAACGCCGGGCTTGATCCACTTGCTCTTGAGCTGCTTATCTGTGGCGTCGGACACGTAATGGCGCGTCAGCGCGTCGTTCGACAAGGCGTACGCGATGTCATCGAACAGGGCCGTCTGGAGCGTTTCGTTCTTCTGCGTCTCGGCTTCCAGCCCCGCGACCGCCCGCGCCAGGTTTTCCGCCAATCGCAGCTGGGCTTCCATAGGGGACGCGGTGTAGCCGTTCTCGCAAATCCGGCAATCCCGCTCGATGGTGCGGTACACGATCCGGCGGTCGACGCCCCTGCCCTCGAAGCCGTCGTTCACGCGGTCGAGCACGAAGCCGCTGCCGTCACAGGCGGTGCAGCCCCGTAGCACGGCGTCCTTGAACGCCCGCGCCATCGTGGCGACGGGTTTGCTGACGGTCGTTTTTTCGGGCTTGAACACGCTGATCGTCAGCGGCGGCACGGTGATGCCGCCGTCCGGAGCGGACGGCGCTTCGCTGATGCTCGTTTTCGGCGGCGCCTTGAACGACGCGAACCCGACCGGCTTGGCCGGCACGTCTTTTAACAAGCGGTTGACGCACGTGCTGGTGACGGAAAAGTAGAGGTTCCGCCCGTCCAGGGCCACGAAGGTGTTGACGCCGACGACCGTGCCGTTGTCGGTCAGCATCGGGCCGCCGGAGTTGCCGGGGTTGAC
>DASVSC010000035.1:0-21771 GCA_036388295.1 Tepidisphaeraceae bacterium
GAAGTGGGAAGTTAAATGCAATGTCTTCACTTCCCACTTCCCACTTTCGACTTCCCACTTCTCCTCAATACTCTTTCACCGGCAGCGTACTGACGCTCGGTTCCAGGTGCAGGTCCTTCAGCATCGCCGGGTCGCCGCCGAGCGCGGCGACGATGGCTTCCAGGGTGTCGTCCACGACTGTGGGGCGGTTGCTGAGCTTGCCGTGCGGCTCGACGCGCGGGGCCGTGTCCTGCACGCTCTTCATGTCGATGCCGGTGTGATATTTCACCGTTTCGTTCGGGTCTTTCAGCTCATGGCCGGTGAGGATGCAGACGACTTCGTCGGTCGGGCTGATCGTGCCGTTGCGCATCAGCTGGGTGAGGCCGGCGACGCTGGCGGCGCTCGCCGGTTCGCAGCCGAAGCCCCAGCGGGCGACCATGGCGCGGTGTTCGCTGATCGTCGGGTCGTCGGCCTGCACGACCACGCCGTCCATCACGTCGAGCGCGCGCAGCGCTTTGTTCAGGTTCACCGGCCGATTGATTTCGATGGCGCTGGCGATGGTGTGGGCCCGGCGGTTTTCGGCCTCCATCTTTTCGTAGTACGGGTTCAGGATGTCGCCATCGACATGGCCGTCGTTCCAGGTCAGGCCGTGGTCGTTGACCAGTTCGTGCAGGGTGTTCGCGCCGGCGGCGTTGACGATGCAGAGCCGCGGCACCTTTTTGATCAGGCCCAGCTGCTTCATTTCCAGGAATGCCTTCCCGAACGCGGAGCAGTTCCCGAGGTTGCCGCCGGGGACGATGATCCAGTCCGGCGGGTTCCAGCCGCGGGCTTCCAGCACGCGGTACATGATGCTTTTCTGGCCTTCCAGGCGGAACGGGTTGACGCTGTTCATCAGGTAGATGCCCAGGGCCGGCACGCCAGTAGAGATCTGGCGGACGCGCTTCAGGCAGGCGTCGAAGTCGCCCTTGATTTGCAGCGTTTGCGCGCCGTAATCGAGGGCCTGGCTGAGCTTGCCGAAGCTGATTTTGCCGCTGCCGATGAAGACGACGCCCTGCATTTCGGACAAGCTGGCGAACATCGCGAGGCTGGCCGAGGTGTTGCCGGTGCTGGCGCAGGCGACGCGGTTGGCCCCGACCATTTTGGCGTGGGTGAACGCGGCGGTCATGCCGTTGTCTTTGAAGCTGCCGCTGGGATTCAGGCCTTCGTACTGCAGTTGCAGCTTGCCCGGCTTCATGCCGACGTGCCGGCCGAGCAGGTCGGCCGTCTGCAGCATCGTTCGACCTTCGCCGATGGTGACGATGTCACTTTCGCGGTGGTAGAACGGGAACAGCTCGCGGAAGCGCCAGACGCCGCTGAAATCCAGCCGGCCTTCGGTTTCCGTTCCCTTCGTGGCCCAGCGGTGTTCGAAATGGCTGAGCGATTTGGGCACGGGCAAACGGTCCCAGTCGTAGCGGATGTCGAGCAGGCTGCCGCATTTCGGGCAGGCGACGTGCACTTCATCGACGCTATAGGTCGAGGCACACGCGGGGTCGAGACACTGTTGAAAAGCGCGGTCGGTCATGAGCAATCCGCAGTTTAGCAGACGGACGACGGAGGACTAGGGGCCGGTGATAACGTGAACCCGGAACAACATGGCCGCGGGTGTGAACCCGCGCGGTTCGCTCGCCACTTTGAGCCGTTTTAGAATCATCGACGGGTCCGCGCGGGTTTACGCCCGCGGCCATGAGTTCAGTACCGTTTCGCGCGTTCGGCGTCGCGTTTGCGCTGGTTCTCACTGGCGCGCTGCAGCGTGCGTTTTTCGCCGCCGGTAAGGCTGTGCATGCCGCTGCGGGCGACTTTTTCCAGAATGCGGTCGACGGCTGTGGCTTCGGCCGTTTCAGCCTCTTGTGCTTGGCGTTCACGGCGGGCGGCCAGCCATGATTGTTTTGGCTTTTTGAATCCTGGGTCAGGCCCGACCGCGTAGCTGACGGCCTCGAATCCTTCTGGACCGTTCGCCATCAATTGTTGTCGCATGACGAAGCAAGTGTAAAAGCCGAGGCCCGCGAGAATGGTCAAGCCGATTTGGCCCGTCGATAACGCGAATGCCGCGGCGGCGACACTGGCGAACATACCGACTTCACATGACAGCTTCATCGACTTATAAAACCCGATTCGCGGCCAGAGCGCTGCCTGCACCATTTGGCCGCCGTCCAGCGGGTAGATCGGCAACAGGTTGAATACCAGCAGCGAGAAACTCATCTGGTAGATCCACTGGCTGTAGATCGCGACCGTGCCGAGCGTGGTAAAGCCGTCGGGCCCGTAAACCGGCGCGTAGCGGAACGGGTTCCACGGCAGGCCGCCCGTGGTGGCCAAAAGGATGACGCCGCAGACGACACAGATCAGGACATTGACGGCCGGCCCGCCGGCGACGGTCAGGAACGTCGGCAGCGGACGGTGCGGAGGCGAGCAGAGTGCCAAGCCGCCTAGCGGGTGCATGACAATTTCGTCCGCCTCGCCGCCGACCCAGCGGGCGGCAAAGCAGTGCCCGAACTCGTGGAGCAGCACGATCAGGAACAATGCGGCGGTACTTTCGAGCCGGTCACGCCAGCCGAAACCCGGACCAAAGCCCAGTAGCAAGCCCAGCGCCAGGGTGATGACCATCGACGCGTGCAGCTGCACGCGGATGCCAAACAGGGTGAACAGGGGCACGCGGCCGGTGACCAGCCACATCATGATGCCGCCACCGCCGCGGTAGCCCCGATTGTATTCGCGATCTTGCCACCCCATTCAGCGGCCCGCCTTCCGCCGGGCGTCGTACAGCAGCAAGGTCGTCAGCGTCTTGCCGTCGATGATGTCGCCGTTCAGGGCGGCGTTCATCGCTTCCTCGTAGGTCATAGGCTGCAGTTCGATTTCTTCTCCGGGGTCTTTTTCCCCCGCGTGCGGCAGCAAATCGGTCGCGACGTAGGCGTGCATCTTTTCGGTCAGCACGCCGGGCGAGGAATAGAAGCTGGCCAGCCGCGTCAGTTTGCCGGCGACGTAGCCGGTTTCTTCCATCAGTTCGCGGCCGGCGCAGTTGATCGGCGTTTCGCCGGGGTCGATCGTGCCGGCGGGCAGTTCCAGCAAATGCTCACGCACGGCGTAGCGGAACGTTTTGATCAGAATAATCCGCCCGTCCGGCAACACCGGCAGAATGACCGCGGCCCCGGGGTGGACCACGACCTCGCGCTTGTACTTGCGGTCGTCCGCGTCGCGCAAGTGGTGCAATTCAAGGTGCACCTTGGTCCCGGCATAGAGAACCTGTTTTTCGACGAGGCGGCTGTCCATAGCCCGCATTATAGCCTCGCGACATAAGGCCGCGGTAGATTGGAAAAAGTCGTGGTCACGGGTATTGAAAGGCGCATGTTCCACGTAAGCCCGCTCGCCCTGCTGCTGCTGCAGATTGCCGTCATTCTGGCGGCCAGTCGACTGATGGGCTTGCTGTTCGCCAAATTGCGCCAGCCGCAGGTGATTGGCGAGATCATCGCCGGCCTGATGCTGGGGCCGAGTTTGTTCGGCTGGGTCTGGCCGGGGGCGTACGCCACGGTCTTCCCGATCGCGACGAATCCAGGCGCGATGAACACGCTGAACCTGATCGCCCAGGTCGGCGTGCTGCTGTTTCTGTTCCTGGTAGGCCTGGAGTTCAACCCCGCCATCATCCGCAAGCACGGCAAGACGGCGGCGGCGATCAGCGTTAGCGGCATCGTCGTGCCGTTCCTGCTGGGGTTCGGCATTACCTACCCGCTGAAGTTTCTGTTCGACGCGGGCCACCAGGAACACCTGTTTGCGACGGCCCTGTTTATGGGCGCGGCGATGAGCGTGACGGCCTTCCCCGTGCTGGCCCGCATCGTCACCGAGCGCAATCTGCAGCGTACTGACGAAGGCGGTCTGGCCATCGCCGCGGCGGCCGTCGATGACGTGCTGGCCTGGACGATGCTGGCGATTGTGGTCGCCTTCGCCCCCGCCGCCCCGGGCGCGGCCGCCGCGCCGCACCCCGCCGCCGTCCTTGGTCTGGCCGTGGTTTACGTGGCGGTCATGTGGCTGCTGGTGCGGCCATTCCTGCAGCGCGTGCAGGCGGTGGTGATGCGTTCGGACGAAGTGGGCACCGGTATCCTGGCGATCCTGCTCACGACCATGCTCGTCAGCGCGTTCGTCACCGAAACCATCGGCGTGCACGCCTTGTTCGGCGCGTTCGTGGCCGGCCTGGTGATGCCCAAGACGGGCAAGTTCGTTCACGAAGTGACACTGCGGCTGGAAAGCTTCGCCGTCGTTTTCCTGCTGCCCTGTTTCTTCGCGTACGCCGGGCTCAAAGTCGATCTGCGCCAGCTGTTCCACTGGGACATGATCGGCTACACGCTTTTGCTGACCAGCATTGCCTGCCTGGGCAAACTGGGCGGGGCCAGCATCGCTGCGCGGATGACAGGCTTGAGCCGTCGCAAGAGCCTGACGCTGGGCGTACTGATGAACACGCGCGGTTTGATGGAACTGATCATCCTGACCGTCGGCCTGCAGTTGAAAGTCATCAACGAGCGCGTGTACGGCATGATGGTGATCATGGCCCTGGTGACCACCGGCATGGCCGCCCCGCTGATCCAGATGCTGCTGCCCCGCCTTCCGAAACGGGCGGGCGACGACAAGCTATACAGCCTGCTGATCCCGATCGCCAAGCCCGAAAGCGGCGGCCCGCTGATGCAGATGGCCGGGTATTTAAGCGAGGCCGAGCGCGACCGCCGCCGCTTGTTCGCCCTGCACCTGGCGCGGCCGACGGATTCGCAGATGTTCGCCAGCTTCACCGGCGACGTGCTGGTGCCCAAGCTGATGCAGGAAATGGAACCGCTGCTGGCCGAGGCGGAAGCACAGAAACTGACCGTCGAACCGATGGCCTATTTCAGCCGCGACGTGCCCAGCGACATTGCCCGGGTGGTGCACCAGCAGAACATCGACTTAGTGCTGATGGGCTACCACACGCCGGTCTGGGGCCGCAGCCTGCTCGGCGGCATTGTGCACCGCGTGCTGACTGCCGCCGACTGCGACGTGGCCGTGTTCGTCGAACGCGGCTTCAGCCGGCCCACGCGGATTCTGGTGCCGTTCATGGGCAGCAGCCACGACCGTTTGGCCCTCGATTTAGCCGGCCGCATCGCCGCGTCGACGGGGGCGGCGATTTCGATCATCCACGTCACCGACGCCGGCGAAAACGCCGAGCACCCGACGGTCGACCGGGCCTTTGCCGACCCGACGCAAAAGCAGGCCGTGTCGGTGAAGGTCGTCCCCAGCGACGCCCCGGCCGACGCGATCCTGGCGGAGATCACGGACCACGATCTGGTCGTGATCGGCGTGGCGGAGGAATGGGGCCTGGAGTCTTCGCTGCTGGGCCTGCGGGCCGAACGCATCGCGACGAAGTGCCCGGCGTCGATGCTGATCGTGCGACGGTTTAAACAAGGGGTGTAAGACGCGTCTCTTACTCCCTCTCCCGGTATGGCCGGGAGAGGGCTGGGGTGAGGGCTTCGACAGGGCAGCATTGTGCGTCGGCGGGCGTAGAGCTCGATGAATGTTTTCGTCGTAAGCCCTCACCCTAACCCTCTCCCGGCCATACCGGGAGAGGGAACCAGACTCACGCCACGACCGGCTTCACGCCGAACGCCTGCGCTTTGTCCACCATTGCGTCGTACAGCGCATCGCCGACGCTCGTCTTGAGCGCCCCGCGCCGCCGCATGTCCGCGAGCGTGCGCTTCGCCCCTTCCCCGTAGCCGATCTCGCAGCGGAACTCCGGCACATCCGCCTTCGCCTTTTCGCTGGAATAGGCACCATGGAACTGCGTGATCTCGGCGAGCAGGCCGAAGCGTTTCGGGTCGTGGGCCACGATCCACTCGGCCGGCACGAACAACACCTGCGCCGCGCGGCCGAGGGCTTGGGCGCTTTCGCGCAGCAAGTCCCGCCAGGTGAAAATGTCGTCGCGCGTGGCGTTGTACGCCTGGCCATAGGTCTTCTCATTCAGCGCCGCGTAGGCGAACAGCTTGCCGCAGTCGTCGCGATGCGTGCTGACCCACAGGCCCAAACCATCGCCGGCGCAGAGAACGGGTAAGCCGCGTTCGATGCGATCCCAGCTGACCGGGTCGGGCTCCAGGTTATCGATCAGTGGACTGCCTTCGCCGTAGGTATGGCTGGGGCGGATGATGGTGACGGCGAAGTCGCCGCGGGCGTGCGCGTCGAGGAACTTCTTCTCGCACGCCAGCTTGTCGCGGCCGTACCCGCTGATCGGCTCCTGCGGGAAGGTCTCGTTCACCAGCACGCATGGCGGGATTTTCACGCCATAAGTGCAGACCGTCGAACAGAAAATGAACTGCTTGCACCGGCCGGCAAACAAGCCGATCGACGCGTCGGCCTGCTTGGGCGAAAAGCAGATCATGTCGATGACCACATCGAAAGTCCGCCCCGCCACCGCGGCGGCGAAGGCGGCCGGTTCATTGCGGTCGGCGGTGAGTTGTTCGACTTCCCCGTCGATCGTGTTCTCGCGCCGGCTGCGGTTGAGCATGGAGACCGTCGCGCCGCGGGCGAGCAGGTGTTTGATGATCCCCGTGCTGATCAATCCGGTGCCGCCGATAAGTAAAACTTTCAAAACAATCCTCCTGGAAGGCCCGCCATCTTGCCTCGGCGTGCGGCCGTCGGCAAACGGCTACAATGCGAACATGGCCCAAGGCACCACACCCAACGACACGCACGACGATGACGAAGAAGACGCAGTCGATTCCGCCGAGTTAAAGCCGGCCCGCGTGGACGTCCCCCGCATCGAGCGGGCCGTCCGCGAAATCCTGCTGGCCGTCGGCGAAGACCCCGACCGCGAAGGCCTGCTGAAAACACCGAACCGCGTCGCCCGCGCGTACGGCGAACTGATGGCCGGCCTGCGGGAAGACCCGCGGCGGCACCTCAAAACCGTGTTCACCGAAGAATACGACGAAGTCGTCCTGCTGCGCGACATCCCATTCCATAGCTTGTGCGAGCACCATTTGCTCCCCTTCACCGGCCGGGCGCACGTAGCGTACCTGCCGAAGGGAAAGGTCGTCGGCCTGTCCAAACTCGCCCGCTTGGTCGAGGGCTTCGCCCGGCGGCCGCAGGTGCAGGAACGGATGACCACGCAGATCGCCGACGCGATCATGGAAGAGCTGCAGCCGATCGGCTGCGCCTGCGTCATCCAGGCCACGCACACCTGCATGACGATCCGCGGCGCGAAAAAGAGCGGCAGCACGATGATCACCAGCGCCATCCGCGGCTGCTTCAAAGAAGACGCCCGCAGCCGGGCGGAAATCTTCACGCTGATGCACGGCGACAACGGCCGCGGCATCTAATGCGGAAAGCGGATTTACCACGGAGGCACAGAGACACGGAGGAAGAACAGAGAAAGAAGCACGGCTAATGAAGATAAAAGCGGTCGGCCATTTTCGGTCGGCGGAACCTGCGAAAACCCCTTGGCCCGTCTCTAAATCCTTTCTTCTCCGTGCCTCTGTGTCTCCGTGGTGAATCTACTCTTCTGAAGGCTTGACGCATCCCTCGCCCCCGAGTGTCATGCGGGGCGAATGAGCGACGTCGAAGTCAGCGTGGTCCTGCCCTGCTTGAATGAGGCATTGACCCTGCGCACGTGCATCGATAAAGCCGCCGCCAGCCTGGCGGCGCACGGCGTGGCTTACGAAATCGTCGTCGGCGACAACGGCTCGACTGACGGCAGCCAGACCATCGCCACGGCGGCGGGCGCACGCGTGATTGACGTGCCGACGAAGGGCTACGGCGCGGCGATCATGGGCGGCATTCGCGCGGCCGACGGTCGATTCGTCATCATGGGCGACGCCGACGACAGCTATGACTTTTCCTCGCTCGCGCCGTTCGTCGATCAGCTGCGCCACGGCCAGCAATTGGTGATGGGCAACCGCTTCGCCGGTGGCATTGAGCGGGGGGCGATGCCGTTTTTGCACAAATACCTCGGCAACCCGGTGCTGACCTTCATCGGCCGCCTGCTGTTCCGGGCCCCAGTGCGAGATTTCCACTGCGGCCTGCGCGGCTTCGACCGCCAGGCCATTCTCGACCTGGACCTGCGCACCACCGGCATGGAGTTCGCCAGCGAAATGGTCGTCAAGGCCACGCTCAATCGTCTGCGCATCAGCGAGGTGCCGACGACGCTGTCGCCCGACGGCCGCGACCGCCGCCCGCATTTGCGCACCTGGCGTGACGGCTGGCGTCACCTGCGCTTCCTGCTGCTGTACAGCCCGCGCTGGCTGTTCCTGTTCCCCGGCCTGCTGGCGATCGCGACCGGCATTCTGGGTTACCTCGTCGCCTACCCGCAATTGGGTTTCACCGTCGGCCAGGTGTCGCTGCGGTTCGACGTCAACACACTGCTGGTGGCCAGCCTGTTCATCCTGGTCGGCTTCCAAGGCATCCTCTTCGCGATCTTCACCAAAACGTTCGCCATCACCGAAGGCCTGCTGCCGTCGGACCCCCGCATGGAACGCGTGTGGCGCGTGATGAATTTGGAGCGCGGCATGGTCGTGTCGATGATCGTGATGCTCACCGGCGTCGGCCTGATCGGCTGGGCGACGAACGACTGGCGTCGCCACGGCTTTGGCCCGCTCGACGCGCAGCGCTCGCTGCGCCTGGTCATCCCCGGCAGCACACTGGTGGCCATCGGCTTTCAAGCCCTGCTGGGCAGCTTCTTCTTGAGCATCCTCGGCCTGAGGAGACGATGACCGAAGCCAAGGAGACCTTCGACGGAGTCGCCACCGCCTACGAAGCCGAATTGGCCGCGGGCCTGGACGCCACCGGTGAGGACTCGACGTACTTCGCTAAGGGCCGGGTCGACTGGCTGCAAAAGCGGCTGGCCGGTTTATCGATCGTGCCGCGGCAGGTATTGGATTTCGGCTGCGGCGTCGGCGGGTCGGTTCCATATCTGCTGGGGTTGCCGAACGTGGAACGCGTGACGGGCGTGGACGTCTCGACGGCATCCCTTGCGGTGGCCCGGCAGCGTCATGCGGATTCGCGTGTGTGCTTCGAGCCGACGATGGCGGCCGTGCCGGACGGTTCGATTGACGTCGCCTTCTGCAATGGCGTCTTCCACCACATTCCGCCCGCCGACCGGGCGGCGTGCGTGCAGAGCGTCTGCCGCGTTTTGCGGCCCGGCGGCGTGTTCGCGCTGTGGGAAAATAACCCGTGGAACCCGGCCGTGCGATGGATCATGAGCCGGGTGAGTTTCGACGCCGACGCGATCACGTTGTCGCCGCCCGAAGCCCGCCGCCTGCTGCGCGACAATGGCCTGCCGCCGGTCGCCAGCGACTTTTTGTTCATCTTCCCGCGCCCACTGGCGTGGCTGCGCTGGACCGAGCCCGCCGCCCGCAAGCTGCCGCTGGGCGGACAGTACCTGACGTTAGGCCGTAGGCCCGGCAAAACGGGTTAGCTTAAAATGGATGTACTGCGCGACGCGGAAGCCGGGTCGTGTCCAATGCACGCTGCGGCCGGGCCAGTTCGTGGACGCAAGCAGGCGGTTGTATTCGACTTCCGTACGCACGTGCTGGCCACGGTCGCGGGCGGCGAGAAGATTGTTCACCGTCGCACCCGGCACGACCACCACATCCTGTGTAACGACCGTCTGTACGCCCGGGACCGAATACAGCAGGTTCAGGGTCGAGCGTGTCGCGGCGTCGTCCAGATGATGCACGACGCCCAGTAGCAGCACGCGGTCGATCTCGAACCGCTTGAGCAACTCCACCAAGCGGTTCTGCACGAACGTGTCATGCGATAGCTGCGCCAGGTCAAGGTTCACGAACGTCGCATTCAGGCCCAAACGTTGTGACAACCTTTGGGCCCGCTGCAAGTACTCGGCATCGAAATCGATGCCCAGGTAAACGCGCGGCTGGTTTTCCGGCTGCACGTATCGGAGGACGTCGGCCGGCCCGCACCCTAGATCCGCCACGCGCCCGTCGGGGTTATCGAGGCCATATAGCGTTACCCACTCCTTGAACGGCAGGCCGCCGAGCAGCCAGTGCCGCAGCGCGTGATAGAGCGTTGGCCGGCGGAGAACGCGGTGGAGAAGGGCCTGCATAATCAAGCCGCCTTGACCGCGCGCACGGCGATCGTCCAGCCGTAGCGTTTCAAAAACGGAAGGTAACGGAACAGCCAACGGTCGAGCCGGTCGAGCCGGTTGTACAGCGGCGTCAGGCGTTCGTGCTCCGTAACAATCTTCTTCCAGTAACGTTCCTTTGAGGGATGGACGCCCTCAATGAGGTAGAACCGCATGAAGATCCACAACGTCGTGAACCAAAAGCATTCATACTCGACTTGGGGGAAGCGGCGACGGAAGGCCTCGACATCGCGGACGCTCAACGGGTGTTCGTCCGCGGTCCGAACCCCACCGGCCATGCGCCGGTAGACGCTGATGGCGGGGTTATGCTTCAACGGGTCCCAGGTCAGGACGACTCCGCCGGGCTTGAGCAGCAGGAGGATTTGATCGAGGGTCTTGTTGAGGTCGACGTGATGGAGCAGATTGCCGGCGTAGACGATATCGAATGACGCAAGCGGCAGCGTAACGGTGTCGGCGTCGCCCAAGTGAGTCGTCAGCGTCGTGTGGTGCGCGGCGGCAAGCCGCTGGACCAAGTCCAGGAACTGTGGGCTTAAATCGGACGCGACGACGTCCGCCCCATTTTTAGCGAACCATACGGCCGCCTCGCCGGCGCCGCAGCCGAGGTCCAGCACGCGTTTGCCTTTGAGCTCACCAAGGTGACTTCGAAACCAACGGTGCTCCGGACAGGTCGCGGCGGACCAGCTCTCGTCGACCAACACGTCTTCGACGCGCAGCGAACTGGCCCATTCGTCATGGAAGGCCTGCTCTCGGGCGTTTCGGTCCTCGTGACTCATGGATGCGGCCTGCTTTCGGGCCCGCTGCCCACAATCACATCGATGGTAAACAGCGGACGGCCTTTGCTCTGTTCGTACAACCGTCCCAAATATTCGCCGATAATTCCGAGCATGAACAGTTGTACGCTGCCGATGACCGATACGGCCGCCAGAGTGCTGGCCCAGCCCGGCACGGCACGGAAGAACAGCCACGACACCACGGAAAATCCCACCAAAATCAGCCCGAGTCCAGCGAACGCCAGTCCGACCACGCTGGCGAACTGAAGCGGCTTGATCGAAAAACCGGTCACAGCGTCGGCCGCGAAACGCATCATCTTCTTGAGCGGGTACTTCGTTTGCCCGGCGAAGCGGGCCCGGCGTTCGTACCGGAGCGGAACCTGCTTGAAGCCTATCCAGGCAATCATCCCACGGATAAAGCGATGGCGTTCGGGCATCTCCAACAGCACGTTCAGAACCCGCCGGGAAATCATACGGAAGTCGCCGGTTTCACGAGGAATCTTCACCTCCGACAGCCGATTCACCAAGGCATAGAAAGCCGACGCCGTTCGGACCTTGAACCAAGTTTCCCCGTCGCGGGTGGCGCGCTGGCCGTAGACGACATCGGCCCCGTCGTCCATGAGTTTCATCATCTCACTCATCAACTCGGGTGGGTCCTGTAGGTCGGCATCAATGATCAGAATGCGGTCGCCCGTGGCTTGGGTCAGGCCCGCGGACAGGGCTAATTGGTGCCCGTGATTGCGCGACAATTTGATCGACCGGACGTGAGGGTCTGTGCCGGCCAGATCTTTCATCAGCGGCCACGTGGCGTCGGTGGAACCGTCATCGACCAGGAGCAATTCATAAGGCCAGCCCGTTGCGACGCAGGCGGCGGTCAGTCGGCGGTAGGTTTCGTGGAGACTCTCGGATTCATTGAAGCAAGGCACGACCACCGATAAAGCCCGCGGCTGCATCCGGAGCAGATTTACCGCCCGACAGCCAAGGATGCAACTGCTCGGATTGGCCGCTATCATTGCCGTTCTGATGAGATGGGGCCTTCGCGTCGCGCTGCTTCTGGTGGGCCTCGTTCTTGCCGGACGTGCGTTGTCACATTACGGCCTGTCGTTCACCCTGTTATGTCTGGTGCCGCTCGCCATCGCGACAGGCCTGACCTGTTTCGGCGACCGCCGTCTGGTGGACCAAACCATCGGCTGGTTGAACGACCGCTCGGTTCGTCGCCGACGCACGTTGAGCGTCGCGATTTTCTTCGCCAGCGTGGCGTTCTTCACCCTCAGCGCCGCCTTGAATGGCCGACCGTTTCATCCGAGCTGGCATGACGACCAGATGCATGCCGTTCAGGCCCGGATGCTGGCGGCCGGCTATTTGTGGCACGCGCCGCACCGCCTGGCCGAGTTCTTCGACACGTTCCACATCTTCATGCGCCCGGTGTACGCGCCGATCCACTTTCCCGGCACGGCAATTTTAAACGTGCCTGGCGTATGGCTGGGGCTCAACTTCAGCGTGATCCCGATTCTGCTGCTCTCGGGCGCGTGCGTGCTGGTGTACCGGCTGGTCGGCGATCTGCTCGACGGAACGGCAGGCGTCGGCTCGGCACTGTTCCTTTGGGCGTCCGGCACGTCACGCATGCTGGCGACGATGATCACGTCGCACAACGCAATGGTCTTTCTCGGCCCGCTTCTGTTGGTGTTGTTCATGTGGTGGCGACGTCGTCAGAACGTGCCGCGCTCGCTGGCTTTGGGCTTTGCGGTGGCGTTTGCCGGATTCACCCGTCCAGTAGACGCGCTGGCGTACGCCGTGCCGATCGCCGTTGGCGTATTGGTCGAGATTTACCGTCACCGACCCCGACGCTGGAGCTTGATCCCGGCCATGCTTCTGGCTGGCTTGCCGATGGTCGTTCTGCAATTGCAGTTCAACAAGCACGTGACGGGCCGTTGGCTCTACCCGCCGTACGCGGCATATAACGACCAGTTCCACCCCTTCACCAGCTACGGCGGGCCGCGTCGGGACACCAACGCTGCTCCACCGCGGGTGTCAGACCTGGTCCAGAAACAGGTTTATTACGAACAATTCATGTTGCCGCAGACGGACGCGTTTCAATCCCAGTCGCTACTGTCGGGAGTCATTTTCAAGCGCGTACCCATGACGCTGACCAACACGTTGCCCGGACCTTTGCTGCTTGCGGTCATACCGTTGGGCCTTTTAGGACTTTGGAACCTGAGTCGTTGGGTGGCGGTTATTCCGGTCGCTCTACTGTTGGCGTTTTATACGCCGCACGCCTTTTATCTCTCGCACTACCCCCCGGTTGTCATGGCCGGCATAGCGACCTTGGCGTGGGCGGGCCTTTACCAGATCAGCCGCGCCGTTTCGGTCTGGTGGGCTGGGACGCACGCGTTTCTCGTCACCGCCGTGACCGCCACCACGTTGATGTCGCTGACGCCCAAGCTGTTCGGTGGGTACGAATACTCGGCCGGAACCTTTGGGGTCACCAAGTTCGTTTATCAGAAATTACCCGAGGTCGTGGAGAAGCCAGCACTGGTCTTCTGCCAGATCAGCGCCCCGAACTACAATTTCCATGACGAACCCGTTTATAACACCCGTGCCGCTTGGCCGGACGACAGCGATATAGTGCTTGCCCAAAGCTTGGGGCCACACAATGCCGATTTGGTTCGCTATTACGACACGTTAGGACAGAATCGGCATGTGTACGTTTTGGATCGCAACACGCTTCGACTTCAGAGATTTGGAACCGTGAGGTCTATCATCGATGCGGAAGACAGTCGCAAGAAAGCCGCCGCCACGCAGCCGGCCACGCGGCCCCAGGAGTAACTATGGCAGACGTCAGTGCACGCATCGAACAATTCCGATTCATGGCCGAAGCCAATCCGAAGGACGAGCTGGCCTTCTTCTCGCTCGGGCGGGCGTATCTGGAAAATAGCCAGCCGAACGAGGCCGCCGAAGCGCTGGCTAAGGTCGTTGAGCTGAACCCGAGAATGAGCAAGGCGTATCAGCTGCTGGCCACCGCCCAGTTCGCGGCGGCCAAGCAGCTTGACGCGATCTCCACTTTAAAGGCCGGCGTCAAGGTGGCGCACGAGCGCGGCGACATGATGCCGCGCAATGACATGCTCAAGACGCTCAAAGAGCACGGCGTCACTCTGCCGGAGTTCGACGCCGAGCAGAAGCCGGCGCAGCCGGTCGGCGAGGGCGAAGTCCAGTGCAAACGCTGCGGCCTGGTGAAACCGAAAATGGCCCGCCAACCGTTTTCCAACGCGCAGGGCAAGCTGATTCAGGACAACGTCTGTGCCGAATGCTGGCGCGAGTGGATCGCCATGGGGACGAAGGTCATTAACGAACTCCGTCTGCCATTGAATGACCCGCAGGCGCAGAAGGTCTTTGATCAGCACATGTTGGAGTTTCTGCACTTGAAGTGACGGCCGACCCGACGCGGCCAAGACGTGGCTAACTGACGCGGGCTTACCGTCCGACGTCCGGCGGGCCGACGCGGATCGTGTTCGACGGGCCCGTCGTTGATTGCGTCGCCGGGGCGGTCGTGGGCGGTTGGACGGCCGAATCGTCCGGCAGGACGGGCAGCGGGATGCCGTCCTCGTCGATCGGCCGCAGAACGCCGCTGTACGTCGGCGTGCGGAGTGATCTTTGCGTGTCGCGTGCCTCGACGCGCATCGTCTCCAGCTTCGCCTGGGCTTCGGACCGTTCGGTGGTCAATCGGGCGATATCCGACTGCAATTGATACCACGCGCGCGGCAGCGGCACGCGCACCATCGCGCCGTCAGGGGCCTGCACGTACGAATGGGATTCGATGTCGCGCATGGCCCGTTGGTTTTCGCCGATCTGATTGTCGATCTGCGTGATGCTCGCCTGCGTCGCGTCGAACTGCTTTTGCAGATCGACCAGTTTCTTCTGGACAGCGTCGTTGTCCTGGCGGATGGCGTCGTAGGTCGGCTTGTCGATCCAGCCGGCGCCCCAGCGGTAGAGCTGCCGCGTGAGCATGATCTTCTGCAGCCGTGCGTCCTGGTCGAGGAACGTGCGCAGCAGCTTCTGGGCCGCCGTGCCGCGCTTGGTTTCGGGCGGCAACAGGTTGATGAACTCGGCCGCAGTATCGAGCAACACCTGCGAAACCGGCGTCGATTCCAGCGACTGTTCCAGCGCCACGCACGCGGCCGGCCATTGCCTCTGGCGCGCCAGCACCAGCGTCAGGTTCAGCAGCGTCGGCGCGTGATTCGGCAGCGCCTGCTGAACCGCCTGAAATGCCTTTCTGGCTTCGACGAAGTCCTGTCGTTTCTGAGACAGCACGCCGCGCAGGTAAAGGCCGCTCACGTTCTGCGGGTCCTCGTTCAGCAATTCATTCAAGGCGGCATCGGCTTCGCGATCACGGCGGTCCTTGAGCAACAGCCGGATACGCTCGGCCCGCTGGCGCAAGTCGCGCACCTTCGCGTCGCGGTCTTCCGGCGTGATCCAGGCGCGGCCGAACTTCACCAAGCCGCGGTCGACGCGGTCCTGCCAGAGGACCATGTCCTGCTTGGCCTGGGCAATAACGGCGGCGTCCTTCGTCTGGTTGATGAACGTCTGATACCGCTGAATGATGCGCGGCAGGTCGTCCGAGAACTCGACGCTACGGCGGAGTGATTGCAGCCCCGCCACTTCGCGGCCGGGTTTGCGGGCGCCGCCATCGAGTTCGATCGATTTGACCTTGCGCAGCTCGACCGACTTGACCTGCCCGTCGTCCTGCGTGACGTTCCAGCCCTCTTCGGTGCGCTTGAGTTCGCCGACCAGCGTTTCGCCGTCCGTGGTGACGATGGTGCCCGCGCGCAACACGGCGGCGGTCAGCAGGACGAGCGGGATGGCACAGGCGTAACGCATGCGGCTGGTCGCGTTATGATAACGTCGGCAGGCGGCGGCGTCAGCGAATCATCTCGGCCACCAGCGCGGTCCAGCCGGTCTGGTGGCTCGCGCCCAGGCCCGCGCCGGTGTCGCCGTGGAAAAACTCGTGGAACTGCAGGAGCGGTCGGAACGCCGGATTGGTGGCGTAAAACGCGTCGCGGCCGTGGCAGGGGCGGTGGCCAGCGGCGTCGGGCAGGAACAAATTGATCATCCGCCGGCGCAGTTCGTTGGCCACTTCCTGCAGGTTCATTAATTGGCCGCTGCCGCGCGGACATTCGACGCGGAAGCCGTCGCCGTAGAAGAAGTGGTAGCGTTCCAGGGCTTCGATCAGCAGGAAGTTGACCGGGAACCAGACCGGCCCGCGCCAATTGCTGTTGCCGCCGAACATCGTGTTGGGGCTGTGGCCGGGCTCGTACCCGATTGACCAGGCGTTCTCGCCGCTGCGAAACGTGTATGGCGTCTGGTACGTGCGCGACAGCGACCGCACGCCGAAGTCGGACAAGAACTCGTCCGTGCTGAGCACGTAATCCAGAATGCGTTTCAGCCGCGTCTCGTTCGGGACGGCCAGCAGCATTTTATTGCCGCCGCCCGCGTCCTCCTTGATCGTGACGTACTGCTTGAGCGTTTCGCGGTGCTGCAGGAACCATTCGAGGCGTTTCTTAAAGCCCGGCAACTTGTGAACGAGATCGCTCTCCAGCACTTCGACCGCGAACAGCGGAATGATGCCGACCATCGAACGGATTTTCAGCTTCGTCGCCTTCCCGTCGGCGAAGATCTGGTCGTAGTAGAAGCCGTCTTCCTCGTCCCACAACCCGCTGCCGCCGACGCGGTGGGCGGCGTCGACGATGGCGATGAAATGCTCAAAGAACTTGCTGGCCACGTCTTCGTAGACTTTGTCTTCGCTGGCCAGTTCCAGCGCCATCGACAGCATCGTGCCGCAGAAGAACGCCATCCACGCCGTGCCGTCGGCCTGTTCCAGACGACCGCCGGTGGGCAGCGGCTGGCTGCGGTCGAACAAACCGACGTTGTCCAGGCCGAGGAAGCCGCCGCCGAACAGGTTTTTGCCGGCCGTGTCTTTGCGGTTGACCCACCAGGTGAAGTTGAGCATCAGCTTCTGGAACGTGCGTTCGAGGAAGTCGCGGTCGCGACTGCCGCGCTCGCCGCTGATTTTGTAGACGCGCCAGCAGGCCCAGGCGTGCACCGGCGGGTTGACGTCGCCGAACGCGAACTCATAGGCAGGCATCTGGCCGCTCGGGTGCATGTACCACTCGCGCAGCAAGAGCAGCAGCTGGTCCTTGGCGAACTGCGGGTCCACGCGGGCCATGATGATCATGTGGAACGCCAAATCCCACGTGGCGTACCACGGGTATTCCCACTTGTCCGGCATGCTGATCACGTCGCGGTTGTACAGATGCCATTTCCAGTCGTGATTGCGGGCATACTTCTTCCGCTCCGGCGGCGGCGTGGGTTGGCTGGGGTCGCCGTCGATCCATTCGCGCACGCTGTAGTGATAGAACTGCTTGCTCCAGAGCAGCCCCGCGATGGCCTGCTCGGCGACGCGGAAATGCTCGGCGTCCTGGGTGCCGATGACCTGGCCGAGGTGGGCGACGTATTCATCGCGTCGCTGCGTCATCGTGCGGTCGAACGATTCCCCGAACAACTCGGCCGGTGTTTCGCCGTCGGCGAATAGCCGCACGCGCAGCGTCTTCGATTCGCCAGCCGCTAAATCAATCCTGCAAAGCGCCGCGGCCTTGGTGCCTTCCTGCTTCGGATGAATCGCGTCGAGGTCGCCGTCGATGAGATACTTATGGAACGCGTCCTTGAAGTAACTGCCCGGCATCGGGTCGCCGCCGAAGATCTTCGGGAAGTTCGTTTCGTTGTCGGTGAACAGGTGTTCGGACGCCTCGTCGACGTGCCAAAGGAAGCGGCCGAGCGTGACATGCACGGCTTCCACGCCGCCGCCGCGTAGCGGCCGCATGCACGGCTTCGACTCATTTCCATCGTCCGGACTGCCCCACGACCAGGTATTCCTGAACCACAATTGCGGCAACACGTGCAGCGACGCGGCGTCCGGGCCGCAGTTGGTGACGGTGATGCGGGCGAGCAGGTCGTTCGGGCCGGCCTTGGCGTATTCGATCTGGACGTCGAAATAACGGTTCTCGGCGAACAGGCCGAGGTCGGTGATTTCGACTTCGTCGGGCTTGCCGTTGGCGTCGGCGTTGGCCTTGACGAGTTGCTCGTACGGATACGCGGCCTGCGGGTACTTGTAGAGCGCCTTCATCCACGAATGCGTGGGCGAGCATTCCAGGTAGTAGTACAGTTCCTTGACGTCTTCGCCGTGATTTCCCTGTGGATTGGTCAGGCCGAACAGGCGCTCTTTCAGAATCGAATCTTTACCGTTCCACAAGGCCAAGCTGAAGCAGAGACGGCATTCGCGGTCGCAGATGCCCAGCAAGCCGTCTTCGCCCCAGCGGTAAGCGCGGCTTCGGGCGTGTTCGTGCGGGAAGCTGCCCCAGGCGTCGCCGTACGTGGAATAGTCCTCGCGCACGGTGGCCCACTGGCGCTCGGCCAGGTACGGGCCCCACCGCTTCCAGTTCTGCTGGCGATTGTTGTCTTGTTCGAGGCGAACACACTCGGCTGTCGGCATGACCGGGCATCTTACGCGTTGGCCGTCATTTGTCCCTTATCGGCCGCCTGGGCGCTGGCGCGGGACGCCTCTTTTTGCTGGGCCATTTGTTCGACGGACTTGGTTTCCAGCCGGGCCGCGCCGCGCGTTTTGTGCAGTCGCACACGTGTGCCGGCCTGGTCGTGCGCGGTCAGCCGGTCTTTGGCCCCTTCGATCGCGGCGCCGTACTGCGGCAGCCACTGAGCCTGGGCGACCAGCATTTCGTCGGTCATCTGCCAGATCTCTTCGGGATTGCAGACCGCGCCGACGAGCGGGTCATGCATCATGGCCTGCTTCAGCAGCGTGACGTTGCCGTGGACGGCCGCTTCGACGCCCATCTGCTGCACGCGCACGCTGGCCGAACAGGTGGCCGCGCACGCCAGCGGCAAATCGCCGACGACAGGGATATTGATGCCGGTGCGGTCGACGTAGCCGGGCACTTCGATCACGCAGCCGTTCGGCAGGTTCGTGATGTGGCCCTGATTGACCACGTTGAAATGCCCGCGATACGGCCGGCCGGTGACCAGGCTTTCAATGATGTAGCTGCCGTGCTCTTCGGAGCGGTCGGATGCGGACAGCGGCTTGGGCGTTTCCGCCAGCCAGTTCGGGAAATCCGTTTCGAACCAGTTACGGCCTTCGGTGCAGACCCGCAGGTAGCCGCCGGTTTCGCCGTTGATCCAGAAGGACAGATCGATCCAGTCGTTGATCTCTTCCGGCCGCTTGCGGTACCACGGCAGGTACTCGCTGAGATGACCGTTGCTTTCGGTGCTGTAGTAGCCGAAGCGTTTGAGCACATCGATGCGCACTTTTTCGGTCTGCGGGAACTTCGGGTGCGCCAGGAACAGTTCTAGCAGCGACGGCACGCGGACCGACTTGCCGTTGACGGTGACGGTCTTGCCGACGTCCTTGATGAAGTCGATGTTTTTCCACTTCACGTCGACGGCCCACGTCTGGTGATTAATGCCGGCAAAGACGGCGTCGACTTCGTTGCGGTGCATCTTGTTCTCGTGCCCGCTGCCGTAGTCGCGGCCGACGACTTGGCCGTTCGTCGAATCAAGAATGCCTTCGTGCTTGGCCCAGTGTTCGATGCAGCTGGCGATCTGCCAGTGCGCGCCCTGCACGCCGTGGCATAAACCGACCGTTTTGACGCCGCCGTATTGGTTGCAGGCCCACGTGTTCATGGCCATCGGGTTGCTGTAGTTGAGCAGCAGCGCGTTCGGCTTGGCCACTTCGCGGATGTCGCGGCAGAAGTCGAGCATAGCCGGGATGGTACGCTGCGCGTACATCAGGCCGCCCGCGCACAGCGTGTCGCCGACGCACTGGTCGACGCCGTACTTCAGCGGGATGTCAATGTCAGTGGCGAACGCCTCCAGCCCGCCTTGGCGCACCAGACAGAGCACGAAGTCGGCCCCGTCGAACGCGCGGCGGCGGTCGGTCGTCGATTCCAGTTTCGCCGGCACGCCATGATGATCGATCTCGCGCTGGCACAGTTGCGTGACCATGTCTAGGTTGTGGGCGTTGATGTCCGTAAACGCGAATGTCGTGTCGGCCAATTCCGGCACCGTCAGCACGTCCCGCATCAGCCGCCGGGTGAAACCGATCGAACCGGCCCCGACCATCGCGATCTTGATTGGCATCGGGGCATCTTAGCGGAGACCGGGGAAAGAAAACTAGCCGCAGATGGACGCGGATGAACGCAGATAAGAGAGGAGCTTTGGCCAAAGCCTTTGCTCTTTTTATCTGCGTTCATCCGCGTCCATCTGCGGCTCCTTCCCCTCCGCCGCCTGTCTCCTACAATGGCACGATGCTCGCCGAAGTCTCTGTCAGCACCGCCGACCCGATTAATGCGAAGATCCTCAGCGTCTCCGAGGACAAGGTTCAGGGCTTTCACCCCGACCCGCTCGGCGAGATCGCCCGGCTCAGCGAAGTGGACGTTGAGACCGTCATCGAACGCATTCGCGCCATGCTGACCGCCGGCACGATCCGGCGGGTGCGGCAGACGCTGATGAGCGTGAACCTGGCGCCCGGCGCGCTGGTCGCATGGCAGGTGCCGGAAGACAAGCTGCAAACGGCGTTCGACTGGATGTTCAAAAACGACCCGTTCAGCGGCCACGTCGTTATCCGCAGCACCGATGCGGCCATCACTGGGTCTAAATACCGGCTCTGGACGACGCTGAAGGTGCCCGTCGGTTACTCGATGGAACGGCATTGCCGGCTGCTGATGGAGAAGACCGGGGCCCTTTCGTTCAAGGCGATGCCGGCGAGGAAGCTGTTTGCCCTCGGCGTCGGCCACGTGCGGCGGCGCGGCATGGAGCCGGGCAGCCGGGCAGAGGTGGCGGCGGAAGTGCACGACACACAGCTGGTGCCGATGACTGACGCCGATTGGCGCGTGCTGATGGCCCTCAAACGCGAGTTCGCCGAAGACGAGTTGGTGCGCGACCTTTGGGCCCGGCGGGCCGCCGAAGCCGGGTTGGCGTTGAATGACTTTCTGGCCGTCGCCCGAAGTCTGGCCGCCCGCGGCGTCGTCGGGCGGTTCAGCACGTTCCTCGAACACGTCAAGCCGAACACGAGCGGCGAACGTGTGACGAAGTTCAACGCCCTGTTCCACTGGCGCGTGCCCGCAGGACGCGAAATGGAGGCCGGCCGCGAGGTCGGACGGCACCACATCATGACCCACGCCTACTGGCGCGAAGGCGGCCCAGAGTTCGGCGACGTCAACGTCATGGGCGTCGCCCACGGCACGGACAAGGCACTGGTGCTGGCCCATAAAGCCGCAATTGATCAACATTTAGAAGAAGCCGGCGTGCCGGTCGGCTACACGAACGTCTTCTGGGGCGGCCGCAGTGAGATCAAGCCGAGCGAGATCGCCCCGGCGGCGTATGCCGAGTGGTGCCGGTCTATTGGAATCGACCCGCAGGCCCAACAGGACGCGTGAATCCATTCGACGAGCTTCGAGTCGATGACTTTCCGCCCGCGGATGACGGCCGGCTGAACGCCCTGCGGGTGCGGGCCGTGATCGCCGAACGTCGGGCGGCGGAGCGACGGCGGACGTGGCGGCGCGTCGGGTTCCTGGCGGCGATGGTCCTCGTTATTCACGCGACGGTGGCCGCCGCAACCGCGAGCCGGGCCGGAAATAGAGCACTGATCACTACTTACGTCGCGGTGGCCGCCCTCGCTAGCACGGCAGGCTGGGCTTTTCGCCCCCGCCAAGCGTCCCCGGCACTGCCTACGCCTGATCTGCCGCCGCCGGACTTCACCGGGCTCGGCGATGGGTCTCACTTCGCCCGGAATTTGGACCAGATTTATAACGAAAAAGCCGACTAATG
>DASVSC010000036.1:0-11309 GCA_036388295.1 Tepidisphaeraceae bacterium
CTCTCACCTACAGTTTCGCGAAAACTAGCCGGCATTACGCCGTCTGCTCGTCCAGAACGTCAGCAGTGATCGGTTGCGTGGAGAATAACGCCGCCGTCTGCGCCTTTGCACGGCTGGCCAGTGCCGCCAGCGTCGTGCCCGCGTCGTTGCCCAGCGCCAAAGACCGCCGCACGGCCGCCCGGTAGACGGCTTCACCGGCGTTCAGGGTGCCGCCACTGACGAGGTCGGAATAGACCGACATGTTCACGTCCACGCTGGCCAGCAGGTCGTTCTTGACCTGCACGATTTTCAGCTTCGGGTACCGCGCCAGCATCAGGGCGATCGTGCCGGTGACGTGCGGCGTGGCCATGCTGGTGCCGCTGGCGACGCGGGTGCCGCCGCCGGTCCAGGTGCTTAGCACGCGTTCGCCGGGGGCGGCCAGATCGACGCTGCTTTCGCCGTAGTTGCTGAAGTAGCTGAGTTCGCCGTCGTCGCTGACGGCGGCGACGCTGACGATGTTGGGCAAATCGTAACTGGCGGGATAGCTGCCGTTGAAGGAAAAGTCGTTGTCTTCCGTGTCATTGCCGGCCGCGGCGACGAAAATCTGGCCCTTTTCGCCGGCGTATTCGATGGCTTGGTAAATCAGGTCGCCGGAATAGTCGGCCTCATCGAAGGCGAAGAACGGGAACCCGCCACCGAACGTGGGCTGGGTGAAGCCCCAGCTGTTGTTGCTGACGCGTGCCCCTTCGTCGGCCGAATAGCGGATGGCATCGGCGATCTGCTGTTCGGTCGCGCCGTCGCCGTCGTCGCCGAAGATTTTGACGACCATCAGCGACGTCTGCGCGACGCCGGCGATGTTCTTGTCGTTGTCCGCCTGGGCGGCGATGGTGCCGGCCGTGTGCGTGCCGTGGCCGACGTAGTCGTACGGGTTGTTGTCCCCGTCGGCGAAGTCCCAGCCGATGATGTCGTCGGTGTAGCCGTTGGCGTCGGCGTCGTCGTCGTCGCCCCAGCCGCCGCGCCGCGTGTTCTGCAGCACGTCGTACGGGTCGATCACGCCGTTGTCGTTGAAATCCGTCATCCAGCGACGGTTCTTACGGCTGTCCAGATCGTAAAAGCTGATCCGGCCATCTTTATCAACGTCCTTCAGGTGCTTGCGGTAGTAACCGGGGAGTTCGTCCTGATTGATCCAGACGTTGGCGTACAAGTCGGGATGGGTGTAGTCGAGCCCGCTGTCGATGCTGGCCACGACGACGTTCAGGCTGCCCGTTGACTTACTCCATGCGCGGCCGATGTCGATCGACTGCAAATCGGGCTGGGCTTTGAACTGCGGGTCATTCACCGTCACCGCCGCAAACAGACGGCGGGTTTCAAGATTTTCAATTCGTGGGGCTTGGCTCATCGTACAACCCTTCAAGGTACGGCATGACCGCATTTCAACGCCACATGCAGAGACGTTGCGGCCATGACTATTCCTACGCCTGTTTTCTTCGGCCGGTTTTTACGGTTTTCAATCTGAATGAAACATTGGGCCAAGAAACGCGACGGCTATCATTTCAGTAGCGAATGAAAGGCTAAGTCTAATGACTGCGACGACTGACGACGGGGCGGCGGTGGTTCGGGGTGTGAATGGAGTGCCTTCTAACCTGCGAAAGGTGCAGGACGATTTTATCCGCAAATGGGGCGAAATGGGGCAGGTCTGGGGCATTAACCGCACGATGGCGGAGATCCACGCGCTGCTCTACGTCACGGCCACGCCGCAGTGCACGGACGACGTCATGGAACGCCTGCACATCAGCCGCGGCAACGCCAGCATGAGCCTGCGCGCCCTGTGCGACTGGGGCATCATCCGCCGCCAGCACCGCCGCGGCGAGCGCCGGGAGTATTTCGAAAGCCTGAGCGACGTGTGGGAGATGTTCAGCATCATCGCCGCCGAGCGCAAGCGCCGCGAGATGGACCCGGTGTTGGAAACGATCAAGCAGTGTCGGCGGGACCTGGACGAAGCCGTCCTCGGCAAGGCCGCGAATGAGCCGGCCGTGATCGCCACGCGCGAACGCCTCGACAGCATGGAAGAGTTCATGGGCCTGACGAACAAGATCTTCCAGACGTTCATTGGCAACGCCAAGAGCGGGTTGAACAAGATCGTGAAGGTGCTGCTCAAGAGTTTGTGACAGGCGGAAATCGGCCGAAGCGCCGGCCGTCTGGTTCCCTCTCCCGGTATGGCCGGGAGAGGGTTAGGGTGAGGGCTTTGCCGACAGCAGGATCGTTTCAAGGACTACAATCAACTCCTGCACCACTTCGCGGGCAGAGAATCGGATCACTCGCCAGCCGATGTCGTTTAGTGCCAAAGTTCGCTTCTCGTCGTACGCCACCACACTGTCGTGTTGATCGCCATCCACTTCAACGATCAGCCGACATTCTTCACAGGCGAAATCCGCGATGTAGTTCCCGATCGGCCGCTGACGCCGAAACTTCAAGCCGTCGAGTTGGCGGTCACGTAGTGCCTGCCACAGCTTATGTTCCGCGTCGGAAGGCTGCTTGCGCATCGCCTTTGCTCGCGCCCCGAGCTTCGAACTGTTTTCGCGTGGATTTTGCAACGGACGAAGCCCTCACCCTAACCCTCTCCCGGCCATACCGGGAGAGGGAACCGGACGGCCATTACGATACATTGGACGGCCGCCCGTCGCCTGCCTACCGCTGAAACTGCTGCAACTGCCCGCTGCTCACCCCGCCGGCCAAGCCTTCGGGGTAGAACGCGACGGTGACGCCGCTTTCGTTATCCGTCTGGTCGTAGTACCCGCCGACGCCGATGAAGAAGCGGTCGAAGCGGCGGACGATGCTGGCGGTGCCGCCGCGGGTGTCGCGGGCGAGGTCGACGGCCGCGCCGAAGTTCAGGGTGTACTTGGCGGTAATCTGGTACGTGGCGCTGAAGCTGGCGATGGTGCTTTCTAACTCGCCGATGTAGCGCAGGCCGGTGAAGTACGTCACGCGGTCGCCGCGGCCGACGAGCAGGCCGACGGCGGCGGTGCTGAGCTGCTGCTCTTCGATATTCCAGCTGCCGTCGCCGAGCAGCAGGGTGGTGTCGGCGATGCGCCAGCTGGCGTCGCCTTGAATGCTGCTGCGCGGAATGCTGGCCTCGGGCGTGCTCTGGAAGAACAGGCCGCGGAAGCCTTTAGCGCTGGTCGGGCCGAGTTCGTCTTCGTTGTCGAACAGCCCGCCGCTGCCTAGGCCGCGGGCGTAGGCACGGTCGGGGTTCTGCGGCTCGCTCGGCTTGTTGGCAAAACCGATCACGCCGAGGTTCAGCGTCAGAAAATCGACGCTGCGGAACAGGCCCGGCGCGCCACGCTTGGTCTGCCAGCGTTGCCGCACGAAGAAGCTGACGGCCGAGACGTCGTTGATGCCGTCGATCGTTTCGTCGTAAATGTAAACGTCGTTGCGCTCGATGCTGGCGGCAGAGGCGAACAGGTTCAGTTCGGGTTCGACGACGTGACGGACACGGTGGACGTCGAAGAAATCGCTCTCGGCCGCGTCGTCGATCTTCCAGAAGCTGGTGTTAATGCGCGTGCCGACGCCGCCGAGCAGACGGTTCTCCGGCTCGTCCTGCGGGCCGTCGCTGTAGCCGGTGTAGCGGCCGAGGACGTACGGCACGACTTTGAACCGGCCGGCGTCGATCGGGTAGTCGATTTCCTGACGGAAGTCGCCGCGCAGGACGTAGTCCTCGCTCGTGCCGGTGTAGCCGCGGCTGGGAATGCCCGGCAAGGCGAAACGGTCGCCGCGATTGGCATTGGCAGGACTGGCGCGGAAGCCGTAGTTGTTCTGGTCGGTTTCGCCGAGGCTGGCCGTCGAACCGAGCGTGGCGCCGCCTTCGTTCATGCGATAGCCGCCGACGCGGTTCTCACTGAAAAACGTGAATGTGTCTTGGTTCAGTGATTCGCCGAGGCGGAAGTACCCGAACTCTGGCAGACGGTCGACTTCGAACGGACGGTCGGCTAGGGAGCCGATGTCGGAGCCGTTGCCGTTTCGGTCGAAGACTTGTGCATCGCGGTCGCCGACAAAACGGTTGGCGTACGCGTCCGACGTCGTCACCACGTCGTTCGGCTGGTATTCGAACAGGATCGTGACGGCTTCGTTGTCTTCCTGGTGCTTGAAGTAGGCCGACAAATTGTGCGGCAGGCCTTCGTCGAAGGGGCGCTTGTACCATTCTTCGAGGAACGTCGGGTCGCTGGTCAGGCCGACGCGGAACTGGGCCTGCCAGTTGTCGGAGAGCAGGTGCTGGTGTTCCCAAAGCAGTCGGCCGCGGAAGTCGCCGTCCTGATCGACGCCGGCGCGGTCGCGGCCGAGGTTATCAGCACCGTTGTCGAAAACGCCGTAGGCGGTGAAGTTGCCTTCGAAGTTCCAGCCGCCTTTGGTGGTCTGGGCCAGTTCGCCGCCCTTGTACTTGGCGTCAAGGCCGGTGCCGGGGCCGCGGTCGGAGTAGTAGTCGGCGTGGAACTGGGCGTCGAAACCAGGCGGCGGCAAACGGCCGAGGGTTTCGAACAGGCCCCATGTGGTTTCGACGCCGAAGCCCATGCCCCGGCTGCTGCCGATGCTCGCGCCGCGCAGGGCGAAGGCGTTCGTCGCCATGTCGCCAGCGGCGTAGGGCCAGTAGAAAATCGGGAAGCCGAAGGTGCGAAACGTGGCGTTCTGCGCCTCGAACGCGGTGCGCGGGCCGACGGCGGGGTTCGGGTCCTGGTACTGCCGCACGTACGCCTTCGTGGCGTTGACCGAATAGCTGGGCGTGGCGAACTGGCTGGTGGTGAGCGTGACCTTCTCGGCCTTGTACTCGCCCATCGACAACTGCTTGGCCACGTTCGCCCGCATGGTGATCGGGAAGGGCAGGCGCGGGTCGGTGCTTTGCAGCACGACGTCGGTCAGCACGGCGCGGTTGCTGCCGAACTCGTAATACGCCTGCTTGGCGCGCAAGCGCTGCTCGCCCGCCTGGCGGCCGATCTGCGTCGCGGCGGTGAAGGCGATGCGGACGTCGCCTTCCAGGTAAGCGGATTCGATCGCCTGCTGGATCGTTTCCATCTGGCCGGTGACGTCGGTGAAGTTCGCCAGCGTCGTGTAGAGCACGGCCTGGTCGGCCTGCAGTTCGACGAAGTCGCCGTTGGCCATGCGCTGGGTGAGCAGCACGTTGCCGCGCAGCACGACGGCGATATTGCCGTTAGGCGTGTTGCGTGTGGTCTGCACGCTGCCGCCGTTGAAAAAGACGGGGGCCTTGGCGGTCGGCATCGTCGTCGGCGCGGTCGTCGGGCCGGCGGGCGGGTCGCCATCAGACGGCTGGGCCACCAGCACGTTGTCTTTAAGGTCCGCGCCGGTCATCAGGACGGGCCGCATGTCGCTGCCGATGCGGTAAAGCTCGCTGCCGCGCAAATCGACGTTCTCGCGGTTCTGCACGCTGAGGCGCACCGGGCCGCCGACCACGGTGCTGACGAACAGGCGTTCGCCCGAGCGGACGACGTCGCCCTGCGTCAGTTCCGCCGCGCCGATGAGTGCGATCTCCGCCCGCTGTCGGCCCAGGGCCGCGCCGGGCACGGGCGAGAACCAGATGACGGCGGACTTGGCCGACATCGTGGCACGATCGGTTTCGATTGTCAGCGGGCGGTCGAGCACGACGATCGTGGCCTCGCCGTCGACGAAGGTCTGGGCGTGTGGGGCGTTGATCTGCAGGAAATCGACCGGCGTGTCATCCGCGCGAACGGCGGACGCCATGCACGACACGGCCGCGACGGCGGCCAGGAGAACGCGAAGTTGCTTCGGTGAAGTCGGCCGCGGCATCAGTCGCGCGGCAGTCTAAAAGCGGGGGGCGGGAGAAGCAAACAAGTGGGCAGTTGGCAGTCGGCAATCGGCAGTAACCATTGGTCAATCAACCACGCTCAATATCTTCACTGCCCACTGCCCACTCATTCACTCGCCGACCACCACGACCTTCTGCAGCAGCAGATAATTCCGCCCCATGTATTCGGTGACCATGCCCGTGACGCGGAAGCGCAAGTCGCGGCCGCTGAGGCGCAACTGGTCCTGCATCATCATCAGCGCCAGATTCGGCAGCAGCACCATCGGCGGGTCCTGCATGCTGTTGGCGTCGGCCTCGAAGTTGAACTCGACCGATTTGCTGTCGGCAGCTTTCGTCACCCGGCCGGTGCGGTCGACGACGTAGCCGCCTTCGCGCTTCAGCGGCAACGGCCGGGCACCGGGGGCGACCGGGTTCAGCGTCGTCTTGTCCTGCACCGGCGCGCCCGTCACCGGCTGCAGCGGCTTGGCCCGGCCGCCGGCGGCAGGTTTGAGCATCTCGTCCAAAACGTCCTTCGCCGCCGCCGGCTGACTGGCGGGGGCGGGCGTCTGCGCCAAAGCGCCGGAACCGAGCAGGGCGAGAAAGGCGGCCGTGGTAAGCGTGCGTCGCATGGTCAGATTCTATCGGAAAGAGGAGGCGTAAGGGGAGAGGCGTTAGGCGCAAGGAAACAGAACGCGGTTTCTTCCTCACGCGGGACGCCTCTCCCCTTTCCCCTTATGCCCGCCCTTCGTACAGTCTGCCCATGAGCCACGCTGCCCTTACCGATCGTCTGGCCGCCATCGGCCAATCCGGCGTTTTTCGTTTTTATGACGCGCTCGAAGAAGCCGGCCGCGCCAAGCTCGACGCACAGCTGTCGGCCCTCGATCTGGACGCCTTGCCGGCCCTTGTCGACGGCTACGTGAAGAACAAGCCGACGGTCGAACTGCCCAAGGACATTCAGCCGGTCAAGGCGTACCCGACGACGTCCGACGACGATTTGTACACCCAGGCCCGCAACCGCGGCCTGGACCTGCTGAAGGCCGGCAAAGTGGCCGCGTTTCTGGTCGCCGGCGGGCAGGGGACGCGGTTGGGTTACGAAGGGCCCAAAGGCGAATACCCCGTTACGCCGGTGAAGAACAAGCCGCTGTTTCAGGTGTTCGCCGAACAGCTGACGGCCGCCGGCCGGACCGCCGGCCGGCCGATCCCGTGGTACGTCATGACCAGTGACACGAATGACGCCGCCACCCGCGCGTTCTTCGACAAGCACAATTACTTCGGCCTCGACCGGTCGTTCGTCCGCTTCTTCGAACAAGGCATGATGCCCGCCTTCGACAAAGGCGGCGACCTGCTGCTGGCGGCGAAGGACTCGCTGGCCCTCAGCGCCGACGGCCACGGCGGCAGCTTCCGGGCCCTGCGCAACAGCGGCGCACTGGACGACATGAAGGCCCGCGGCGTCGAACACCTCAGCTACTTCCAGGTCGACAACCCCATCGTCAAAGTCATCGACCCGCTGTTCCTCGGTTTGCACGACCTGACCGGCAGCGAAATGAGCAGCAAAACCATCAACAAGGCCGGCCCGCTGGAAAAGGTCGGCAACTTCTGCATCGGCGACGGCAAAACCCAGGTCATCGAATACAGCGACTTGCCCGAAAGCCTGGCCCAGCAGACCGACGCCAACGGCCAGCGCACGTTCGACGCCGGCAGCATCGCCATCCACGCCCTGCGCGTCAGCTTCATCGACCGCCTGACCGCGCCCGGCAGCGATTTGAAACTGATCTGGCACCGGGCCGACAAAAAGGTGCCGTTCGTCAATGAGCAGGGCGAGCTGGTGAAGCCGACCGAGCCGAACGCGGTGAAGTTGGAGCAGTTCGTGTTCGACGCCATCCCGCTGGCCGCCAACCCGCTGATTTACACGACGCGGCGCGAGGACGAGTTCAGCCCGGTGAAAAACGCCGAAGGCCAGGACTCGCCCGCCACGTGCCGGCGCGACCAGATTCGTCTGTTCGCCCGCTGGCTGGAGGCCGCCGGCGTGAGCGTTCCGCGCAAAGCCGACGGCGAGCCGGACTGCGTCCTGGAGATCAGCCCGCTGTTCGCCAGCAGCGCGGAAGAGCTCAAAACCAAGCCGCTGCAAGTGGAGAAAATCGAGCCGGGGCAGAGCATTTACTTCGGTTGAGTGGCCGCAGATGAACGCAGATAGACGCAGATCAGAAACGGCGAAGGGGTAGCCAAGAATACCTAAAATTCTTCTTACATCTGCGTCCATCTGCGTTCATCTGCGGCTAAAATAGGGCTGCTCATGTCCAACCAAAACGTCCCCGTCCAGACCCTGATGCGGCTGCTGTCGAAGCTGCCCGGCCTCGGCATGCGCTCGGCCGAACGCATCACGTACCACCTGCTGAAATCGTCAGAAGAAGACGCCCTCGACCTAGCCGACGCCATTCGCGACATCAAGCTGAAAATCCGCCACTGCTCGGTCTGCTACAACCTGACCGAGGCCGACCCGTGCCCCATCTGCACCGACCCGCGGCGGGACGCGTCCATCGTCTGCGTGGTCGAACAGCCGAAGGACCTGCTCTCGATCGAAGCGGCCGGCATGTACCGGGGCGTCTACCACGTCCTGCTCGGCCGCCTTACGCCCCTCGAAGGGATCGGCCCCGGCGACCTCACGCTCGACACGCTGTTCCGCCGCCTCAGTGAAGGCACGATCAACGAGCTGATCCTGGCCACCAACCCGACGATGGAAGGCGACACCACGAGCCTGCACATCCAGAACGTGACCCAAAGCCGTTTCCCGAAGGTCCAAATCACCCGCCTGGCCCGCGGGCTGCCGACCGGCAGCAGCATCGAGTTCGCGAACAAGAACATGCTGGCCGACGCGATGGCGGGGCGGCAGCGGGTTTGAGTGCGATGTGGTACGCTGTGGCCGAGGCATCTATGGCATTGACGCTTACCGTTGATCTTCCCGCGGAAGTCGAACAGCAACTGCGTGCCTCGACGCCGGATCTCGCTTCCGCGGCGAAAGAAGCCCTGCTGGTATCGATGTACCGGCAGCACAAGCTCTCACAGGTCGAACTGTCACTGGCGCTCAATGCAGACCGCCCTGAGGTCGAAGCAATTCTACACAAGCACAACGTGACTGAAGACCTTGGCACGCCGGACGAATATCTAGACGACGCCCGGAAATTGGCCCACTTGCTGAACCGCGCGCGTTGATGCTGGTCGTTGCCGACGCATCCCCGTTCGTCGGGCTCATCAAAGTCGGGTGCATCGATATCCTGCCAGACTTGTTCGGTTCCGTCGTCATTCCGCCTGAAGTGCACGGCGAATTGCTCAAACCGACGCAGGCGTTTGAGGTGCAGATGTTCGCCACCGCTCCGCCGACGTGGTTGATCGTTCGAGCCGCGACGAGCGTCGAACGTATTCCCGATCTAGATGCGGGTGAGCGGGCGGCTATCAGTCTGGCTAAGGAACTCCGCGCGGACCTGCTGTTGATAGACGAAATGAAGGGGCGTGCCGCGGCGATCGAACGACACTTGCAAACGGCTCGCACTGCTGCCGTGATGAAGCAGGCGGCGGACGTCGGATTGATCAAAGACCTCGCAGCAGTCTTCGAGCAATTAAAACGCACGAACTTCCGAGTCCCGGTGCGGGCGTTGGACGCACTGCTCGGCGAACATCTTCGGCACCTTCAGCGACCGCCGGGCGATTGACCAAGCGTTTTGCGACCCTACTCCGGATCGTGCAGCGTGTAGCCTGCAAGAGCCAGCCGCTCGATCGCGGTCCGCCCGTTTTCACAGGCGACTTTATACCAACGGCCTAGCCGCACCCGCGACAGGCGTGCCACACTCAGGACAGCGATGCGGCGTGGCTCTCAAGTCATAGCCGCACACGTTACATTGGTTGAGTGTCGACGGGCGCCGGATGCAGGCGACCACGGACCAACCGAGCAGCAGGCCGCCTACGGCGGTGACGAACCAGTGTGGCACCAAAATCAGGTGTACCGACACACCCGTGTTTGCATAATGGACGTACCGAAAATTAAACCAAATGAAATCCGCGGCGTGCATCGGGTCATACCCCGACCCCATTACCGTGCCGTCGAAGAACGGCGCATGGTTATCGGGAATCGACCGGCCGGGTAGGTATGCGGCGATGTGCCCATGGCCGGACCTCGTCGGTCGCCATTCCGTCGCAACCACTGCGGTCCACCCGTAGCGGCCGATCACGGCCGCTTCGACGCCTTGCCGTACGCCCCGCGCTTGAAGTCCGAGCCGCTCACCCGTCGGCAAAAATGCCCACGCCGCGACGAAGCCGGCGAATAGCAGCAGCGACACGACGAAGGCTATGCGGCGGGAAGCGCGCGTGGAGATCACGTAACCACGCTGCGGTACACGTCCAGCAGCGCGTCCACGCGCGAATCCCACTGGAAATGATCCACGGCCCGCTTACGAGCGTTCTCGCTCATCTGCCGGCGAAGCTCCGACGATTCGGCCAAACGACGCATCGCCGCGGTCAGGCCGGTGATGAAGCTTTCCTTTGTGTCCGGCTGGATCAGCATGCCCGCGCCGTCGGCTTCGGTGCCGACGTAGTCGGCGGGGCCGCCCCAGTCGGCGGCGATGACCGGCAGGCCGGTGGCCATCGCTTCCATCACCACCGCGCCGCCGCACTCGCGCAAACTGGGGAAGACCATCGCGTCGGCGTGCGCCATCAAGGCGGCCGCCTCTTTGTATTTCATCCAGCCGGCGAAATGGACGTTCGGCGTGATCTTCAAGTCGGCGGCGATCTTCTCCAGCTTCGGCCGCTGGTCCCCTTCGCCGATGATGTCGAGGCGCGCGTTGAACTCCCGCGCGATCGGCGCGAACGCCTCCAGCAGCAAGTCGATCATCTTAAAATCGACCAGGCGGCCCAGGAACGCGAACCGCGGCGCGGCATTCGGGTCGCGGGCCGGGGCGGCGTCCCACGTATTCAAGTCGACAGCGTTCGCGACCAAGTGAACGACGCGGCCCTTGATGCCCTTGGGCAGCGCCTTGGCCGTGCGTTCGTTGCTGACGAGAATCACCTTCGCGTTCAGCTTGCCGGGAATCAGCCAGTTGGCGATCGCCCCCAAACCGCGCCCGAAGGCGACGGTCAGGCGGACCGATGCACTTTCCATGTGGCGGAACGCCGGTGGGTAGTTGATGTCCCCGTTGAGCGGGCCGATCACCACCGGCACGCCGACGCGGTCAATCGCCGTCGGCTGTTTCGGGCTGATCGGGATCGGCTGGTGCACCACGTCGATCATGTTCCGCGGCACCAGCAGCTTCATGATGTGCTTCTGCCACCGCTGTGTGATCAGCTGGCTGAGCGCGCCCGTTGTGCTGATCCGCAATTGCTCCGGCATCGGCTTGCCGATTTTCCAGAGCAGGCGGTGCTTCCAGGTGTCGGGCGCGAAGGTGACGCGGTCGATGTCGGGGCCGAGCAGCTCGGTCAGTTCCTTTCGGCAGCGTTCGTGGACGCAGAGCCAGACCTCCACACCGCGTTT
>DASVSC010000037.1:0-32896 GCA_036388295.1 Tepidisphaeraceae bacterium
CGAGCACCTGCCGGAACCCGAAGTGGAATCAATCGTGTAGCAGACGTCGCCGCAGAGTTCAAAGCAAGAAGCCTTGTTGCGAAACGGCCTGCGGCTCCCTCTCCCGGTATTGCCGGGAGAGGGCTGGGGTGAGGGCCGCGACAGGGCGGGTACGAACGTCGGCCGGCGTTCGCTTCGATAAGGTCTGCCGTCGCCCGGCCCTCACCCTAACCCTCTCCCGGCCGTACCGGGAGAGGGAACAGGCGACGCTAAGCAAAAACGCGACGCCCTAATACGTGTTGTACGCCACGCCGTTGCCGTCCACGTCAGTGGCCGGGTTGTTCGCCCAGACCAGGGAACCGTCGTAATACCAGGCGAAGCTGCCCGTGCCGGCGGGGCCGGTCGTGGTGAGGTTCGATTGCCCTTTGTTCGTGCCCACGCCCAGCACCGGCAGCGATTTCAGGTACGGCCCGAAGATGTGCGTCGTGTCCTTCGCCGCGGCCGTCGCGCCGGTGGCGTCGGTGTAGGTCGTCATCTGGGCGATGAAGGTGGCCGGGTCGTCGCTCGGGTAAAGGCCCCCGTGTTCGGCGACGAACAAATCGATGGCGGCCCGAATTTGCGAGAGGTTCTGGCGCGTGGCCGAGTCATTCGCGCCCGCCGCGCCGCGGCTCATCCGGGGTATCGCGATGGCAGCCACGATCGCGATGATCACGATCACGATGACCATCTCGATCAGACTGAACCCACGATTTCGCGCGGCATACGGCTTCGACCGGGCGTGGGATTGGTTCACATCCTTCTCATCGACACGGCAGCCGCGCGACTTAATCAACCGGCAGTTCATCCGCGATTTGTGAAGGCGTTTATGAGCCGCCCGTGGCCGAGGAACGCTTTGCCTCTTGCGCTAAGGGTTTTCGACTGTCCTTTCCTCAGAAGCCCCGCGCTACGATCAGGCGTGCCTGAACCGCTTCGGGCCTTGTCGTCGGACGAACTCAGGAGGACCGATGTCGACTCGAACCATGACCATACCCCGGCTGCTTTCCGTGCTGATCGGCTTAGCCTTATTCAGCGGCTGTGCCGCGAAGCAGGACCTGAAGGGGAAAGTCGTGGTCGTCACCGGCGCGTCCAGCGGCTTCGGCCGTGGCGTGGCGCTGAAAATGGCCGACGAAGGGGCACAGGTCGTGCTGGCGGCGCGGCGGACCGAATTGTTGGAACAAGTCGCCCGCGACTGCGAAGCCCGCGGCGTGGCGGCCGTCGTCGTGACGACCGACGTCAGCCGGGAGGAGGACGTGGCCAAACTCGCCAAGGCCGCCATCGACCGCTTCGGCCGGATCGACGTCTGGATCAACAACGCCGGCGTCGGCGCGATCGGGCCGTTCGATGAGATTCCGCTGAAAGAACAAGTGCGTGTCGTCGAGACGAACCTGAACGGCGTGATCTACGGCAGCTACCACGCGATGCGGCAGTTCCGCCGTCAGCACGCGGGCACGCTGATCAACGTCGGCTCGGTCAACAGCCGGGTGCCGTTGACCTACATGGCGACGTACAACGCGACCAAGCACGGCGTTTTGGGACTGACCAACACGCTTCACGAAGAGCTGCGGCTAGCCGGCGAAAAGAACATTCACGTCTCGACGATCATGCCCTGGGCCGTCGACACGCCGTTCTGGGAACACTCCGCCAACTACAGCGGCCGCAAGCCGCGTAACGCGCTGATGGACGAGCCGGACAAGGTCGTGCAGGCGATCGTAGACACCGCCAAGCGGCCGAGGAAGGAGGTAGAAGTCGGCTACAAAGTCGGCCTGGCGTCGTTCTCGCGACGCATGGCCCCGAATCTGACCGACCGCTTGGCCAGCGACGTGTACGCGGCGGAACTGAACAAGGCCTCCGCCACCGGCCCGACCAGCGGCGCGACCCTGGAGCCGATGCCTTCAGGCACGGGCGTCGGCGGCGACGTCCGCGACCGCAAAAAGGCCGAAGACGCCGCGAAGTAAGCGTTCCGTCGCCGCAACGCAAACGCCACACGTATGGCCCCATTCGTCCAATAAAAACGCCCCCGGCCTAACAGCACCGGGGGCGTCGACGTAGTAAGCAGACGTTGCAGGAAACCTGCTTACCTATAAACATGAACGCGATCGACGCTCACTTCCTTCGGCTTCGGCCGACGGCGTTCATTCTTGGTGATTATTCCTTTCGCGGATGAAGTAAACATGAGAAGCCGGGGTTCTGGGACGCCTTGGGTTGAGCGATCGTCCCGAACGACTAAGATGCCTGCGGGTGCGGACCCACGGCGGTCCGCAGGAACGCGAGGTGGTCGGGCCATCACCTCTTCATGACCGGAAACGCCAGTGCTGCGAATCCGGATGAAAGACCGCGCCCCATGGCCCATCCGACCTCTAACGATTCTCCTTCTGAATCCGTGTTGCTTCCGATTCGGCGATCGCGCGTCGACCCGCTGCTGCGGCCGGTACACGCGTTCCTGTCGGTCGAGTCCGCCGGCGGCGTGGTGCTGCTGGTGTCGGCCGTCGTGGCTTTGGTCTGGGCCAACTCGCCTTGGGGCGACACGTACGCCGCCTTCTGGCACACGAAGGTGTCTTTCTCCGCCGGGCCCTATGGCCACGCGATGTCGCTGGAGCACTGGGTCAACGACGGGCTGATGGTCGTCTTCTTCCTGCTCGTCGGCCTGGAAATCAAACGCGAGCTGCTGCTGGGCGAACTGGCATCGGTGCGGCAGGCCACCCTGCCGGTGGCGGCGGCGCTCGGCGGCATGATCGTGCCGGCGCTGATTTATGCCGGCATTAATCACGGCGGGGCGGGGGCGGCAGGCTGGGGCGTGCCGATGGCGACCGACATCGCCTTTGCCGTCGGCGTCCTGGCGCTGGTCGGCCGCCGAGTGCCGACGTCGGTGAAAGTGTTCCTGCTGGCCATCGCGATCGTGGACGACCTGGGGGCGATCGTCGTCATCGCCGTGTTTTATACGAGCCAGGTCTCACTGGGCGCGCTGGGCGTCGCCGGCGTCTTTGGGGTCGGGCTGGTGATGCTGAACGTCCTGCGCGTCCACCGGCCGCTGCCGTACATATTGCTGGGGCTGGGGCTGTGGGCGGCGACGCTCGCCAGCGGCGTCCACGCCACCATCGCCGGCGTGCTGTTGGCATTCACGATTCCTGCCAGCCGGCAGATCGAGGAGCAACCGTACGTCGCATACATCCGCAACATGCTCAGCCGGTTCGAGCGCGACAGCACGGCCATGCCCGATAAAATCACGCACAGCCAGAGCCACGCGATTAAAGCCATGGAAGAGGCGTCGCAGGCGGTGCAGACGCCGCTCGCCCGCGTCGAACACGCGCTGCTCCGGCCGACTAATTTCCTGATCGTCCCGCTGTTCGCGCTGGCGAATGCGGGCGTCGACGTGCGCAGCGGCGTCGGGCCGGCGGTGAACAGCCCGGTGATGTGGGGCGTCCTGGGCGGACTGCTGGTCGGGAAGCCGGTCGGCATTCTGCTGGCATCGTGGCTGGCCATCCGTTCCGGCCTCGGCGCGATGCCGCTTGGGGCGTCGCGACTACAGATCATCGGCGTGGGCGCGCTGTGCGGCATCGGCTTTACGATGTCACTGTTCGTCGCCAACCTCGCGTTCCCGGGCGACACCGCCACGCTGTCTGCGGCGAAGGTGGGAATCCTGGTCGCGTCCATTCTCTCCGGCGTCCTCGGCGGGGCGCTGATCGCGATGTCGGGCCGCCGTACAGTGGGGCAGGATCAGGAGTAGCACACGTCTGTCCAGAAGGGACGCGTGTTGCGTGTAGGGGCGACATGTAGGTCCTCCTCCTGTGCCGAAGGGCCTGCCACCGGTGCGGCGTCAAATGAAATCTCGACTTTTAGGTCGCCGAATCCGAAAACGGGCACGCCGATAATGTTTCTGGTCGGCACATTGCGAACTGTTTCACCCGCCGCACGACCTTCGGTGCGAACCTGACGGTTTCGGGTCGCCTCAGCACGGCCGTTGCCGATAAGAGCCCGCCGATCAGCCGAATAGAGCCCGGTTACGGCTTTCGCGTCGTTGCTGATAACGCCGCACACGCCGGCCGCACGACACGCATCATCCCACCTTCCGGCACGCGTCGCACACGTTGCCCAATCCGCCATTTCGTTGATGTCCCCCATTCCGCCTCCCGATACAGCCTATGACGACGTCTCTGGCCTGAGTTAGGCGGAGGTCATCACGGTCGGCGACAAAAGTAGAAAGTAACAAGGGTGTTTTCCATGTCTCGTGATTCAAAGCCGAATGCCATGTCCACTCCGTTCTCCAAGGCCCCGATCGCGGCGGCTCTGTTCGAACAGCTCGAGAAGCGTTCGATGATGGCGGCGCACCCCGCACAGCACGAGGCCGCCCCGGCCGGCGAATATGATGCCGCGCTGCGTAGTCCGATGATGAAGTCGGAGTCGCAGCTGGCCGCCCCGCAGCTGACGGCCCGGGCGCTGTCGCCCGACCAGGTACGGCTGAAGTGGACGGCCGTCGATGGCGCGACCTCGTACCGCATCGAGCGCTTCATCGGCACGAACCGTGAATGGCGCGACATCGGCCAGACCTCCAAGACCACCGCCACCAGCTACAAGCTGCGCGGCAACCGCCTGTACCGCTACCACGTCGTCGCCATTGATGCCGAAGGCCGTGAAACCGCCAGCGAGATCGTCTCCGTCCGCCCGAACGCGGCCCTGGCCCACGCGGCCCACCGCGCCGAGAAGATCGTCAACATGGTCGAGGCGTTCCGCGCCCAGCAGACGGAACTGGTGGCCGCGAACGTCGACCGCGCCGAGGACATGGACTTCCGCCGCCAGATCCGCCGTGCGCAGCGGAACTTCTCGCAGCAGATGCTCGACATGGGCGTGTCGTACCGCCCGGTGAGCGTTGAGGCCCTGATGCCCGCCACCACGCCGGGCTTCCCGCAGCTCAACACCACGCCGCCGCCGACGCTGACGGTCACGACCCGCAGCTCCAGCGAATTGGCCGTCAACTGGAACGCGGTCACCGGCGCGATGGCGTACAAGATCGAACGCTCGGCCGACAGCGGCACGACGTGGGCGACGATCGTCTATTCCACCGGCACGCGCTTCATCGATGTCGGCCTCACCGCGGACACCGAATACCAGTACCGCAGCTCGGCCATCGCCGCCTCGGACACCAGCGTCGCCAGCTCGGCCGTCTCGGGCCTGACCAGCCCGGTCGCCCCTAACGGCCTGAGCGCCACGACGAGCAGCGACACCGAAATCGCTTTGGCGTGGACGGCCGTCGCCAACGCCACCGATTACCGCATCGAGCGTTCGGTCAACGGCACGACCTGGACGGTCCTGACGCCCGGCACGCCGCTGACCGGCGCGAGCGTCAGCTATACCGATAACACCGCCGCCGCCGGCACGACGTACTATTACCGCATTACGACGATCAACGGCGTGCGCAGCAGCGCCGCGTCGGACCTGGTCGCCGCCACCAGCCGTACCGCCGCCACGACTCTGACCGCGACGCCCGAAAGCGGCACCCGCGTCAGCCTGACGTGGACCGCGCTGCCCACTGCGTTCGAATACGTGGTCGAGCGTTCGGACGATTCGGGCACCACCTGGGCCACGATCGCCACCACGTCGGCCGCCAGCTATATCGATGACGGCGTGACGCCGGACACCGAATACGTTTATCGCGTCAGCGGCACGAACGCCGGCGGCACGGGCGACGCCTCGGCCGACGCCACCGTGACCACCAAGCTGGCCACCGTCACCGGCTTCACCGCCGCCGCGTCGGCCACCGCCAACAGCGTCACGCTCGACTGGACGATTGTCGCCAACGCCACCAGCTACCGCATCGACCGCTCCACGGACGGTACGACCTGGTCGGCCCTGAGCACCTCGCTCACCGGCACCGACGACACCTTCGACGACACCACTGTCGCCGCGGGCACCACGTACTACTACCGCGTTCTCGGCGAAAACGCCGCCGGCTTCGGCGCGGCCAGTGTGACGGCCACCGTCCTGATCCGTCCGGCCACCCCGACGGGCGTCACCCTGACGGCCACCACGCAGAGCTCGGTCACGGTCGCCTGGACGGCCGTCGCCACCGCCACCGGTTACACGGTCGAAAAATCGGTCGACAGCGGCACGACCTGGACCAGCGTCGGCACGCCCACCGGCACGAGCATTGTCGACACCGGCCTGGCCACCAACGTTACGGTGGAGTACCGCGTCAAAGCGACGAACGCCACCGGCAACAGTGCCACCAGTTCCGTCGCCACGATCACCACCGCCCCGGCCACCCCGGCCGGTCTGGCCGGGGCGTTCGACGACACGAACAATGAAATCGATCTGACCTGGACGGCCGTCACCGAGGCCGATTCTTATGTGATCGAGCGTTCCGTCGACAACGGCGCCTGGGCGGCCCTTACGCCCGGTACGCCGCTCGTCGGCACGGACGCGGCCTACTCGGACGACGACACGATCACACCCGACACCAGCTACCGCTACCGCATCAGCGCCACCAACGCCGACGGCACCAGCGTCGTCAGCGGGATCGTCACGGTGCTGAGCGAACCGGCCGTTCCGACTCTGACCGCGGCCGCCACCTCGGCGACCGCCGTCGGCCTGAGCTGGACCACCAGCCCCACCGCCACCGGCTACACGCTGCAGGCCTCCGACGACGCCGGCACGACCTGGGCCACCGTCTACACCGGACCCAACACGACGTATTCGCACACCGGCCGCACGGCGAACACCGATTATTCGTATCAGGTGCTCGCGGCCAACGCGACAGGCGCTTCGGAATACTCGGTTCAGACGGACATGACCACGATCCTGGACGTCCCGGTCAACCTGGCCGGCACCACGCCGAACGGCACGTCGATCGTCCTGACCTGGGACGTCTCGACCGACGCCACCGGCTACAAGATCGAACGCTCGGCCAACGCCGGGTCCACCTGGACGACGGTCGTTCCCGGCACCGCGCTCGTCGGCAGTGACGTGACGTACACCGACACCGGCCTGGCGGGTCATACGGCGTACCAGTACCGCCTCAGTGCGGTCAACGCCAACGGCACGTCGGCCCCGACGTCGGCCCTGAACGTGACCACCCGCGTCGGCGTGACGGCCACCCTCACCGCCGCCGCCGCCAGCGCCACGGCCATCAATCTGACCTGGATCGCCGTGCCCGGCGCGACCACCTACAAGATCGAGACCTCCACCGACAGCGGCTCGACCTGGACCGAACTGGCCACGCAGGCCGGTCTGACCTACAGCAACAGCGGCCTGACGGCTAACACGTCGTATCAGTACCGCATCACGGCGATCGGTTCGCTCGGTTCGGGCGTGGCGGGCGATTCCGTCACCGGCCGCACCCTGCCGGCCGTCCCCGGCAGCTTTACCGCCGCCGCAAGCAACAACACCAGCGTCACCCTGGGCTGGACGGCCCCGGCGGGCGCGACCGGCTATCTGGTCGAACGCTCCGCCAACGGCGGCACGACCTGGGTCACCGTAGTCCCGAGCCCGGTCCTGACCGGCTCGGCCACCGGCTACACCGACAACGGCCTGATCGCGGCGACGAGCTACAAGTACCGCGTCAGCGCGATCAGCACCGTCGGCACCGGCGCGGCCACCTCTGTGGCCACCGTCTCCACCCGCACGAATGCCGCTGTTGTCACCGGCACGATCGTGTCGGGCACGCAGGTCACCCTGAACTGGGCCGTCGTCCCGGGCGCGGCCAGCTACCTGGTGCAGCGTTCCAGCGACGCCGGCTCCACCTGGACCGCCAGCGGCACGCCGACCGCCAACACCCAGGCCGTTACCGGCCTGACGGCCAACACCGCGTACCTGTTCCGCGTCTACGCGGTCAACAGCAGCGGCAACAGCGCGGCCAGCAACAGCCTGCCGCTGCGGACCCTGATCGCCGCCCCGACCGGCCTGGCCACCACGCTGGTTTCGGCCAATGAAATCCGCCTGAGCTGGAACACCGTGACCGCGGCCACCGGCTACAAGCTGGAACGGGCCATCGGCACCGGCGCGTTCGCCGTCGTCACGCCGACCACGCCGTTCACCGGCAGCAGCGCGACGTTCAACAACACCACGCTCCTCCCTGGCACGGTCTACAAGTACCGCATCAGCGCGACCAACGCCCTGGGCACCTCGGCCGTGTCGAGCGAACTGTCTGTGATCACCAAGGCCGTCGCCCCCGTTCTCACGACCGCGACGCAATCGACCACGCAGATCAACCTGACGTGGCCGGCCGTCGCCAGTGCGACGACTTACAAGGTCGAACTGTCGGACGACGCCGGCACGACCTGGTCGACCGCCGCCACGCCGAGCAGCAACAGCTACAACGCCACCGGCCTGAACGCCGACAGCGCCTACAGCTTCCGCGTCTCGAGCGTCAACGCCTCGGGCGCTAGCGTGGTGAGCAACGTGATCGCCACCCGCACCCGCCTGAACGCCCCGACCGGCCTGACGGTGCTCGACACCGGCAGCACCAGCGTGACGCTGGTCTGGAACGGGTCGGAGAATGCCACCAGCTACACGCTGGAGCGTTCGGCCAACAGCGGGACCACGTGGGTCACCGTCGTCCCGAGCCCGGACCTGATCGGTGACGACAGCAGCTACGAAGACGTCGGCCTGACCGGCGGCACGACCTACCAGTACCGCCTCTCGGCCAGCAACGCCGCCGGCCGCTCGGCCAACTCGTCAGTCGTCAGCGGCGTGACGATGCCGGCCGCCCCGACCGTGACCGGCACGGCGACCGCGACGACCGTGATCAGCCTGACGTGGACCGCCTCGGCGACCGCGACCGGCTACCGCGTCGAACGCTCCGCCAACGCCGGGGCGACCTGGACGACCATCGCCTCGCCGACCGGCATCAGCTTCAGCGACTCAGGCGTGCAGGCGGCCCGCAACTACAGCTACCGTGTCACCGCCCTCAACAGCGCGGGCACCGGCAGCAGCAGCGTGCCGATCATCGTCTCGACCCTGTTGGCGGCCCCGACCGGCCTGGCGGCCGCGACGGCGTCGGCGACCGCGGTCAACCTTTCCTGGACCGCCCCCTCGGGCGCGACGGGGTACAAGATCGAACGGTCGACGGACGCCAACACCTGGGCGGTCGTCACTCAGCCGACCGCGCTGGCGGGCACCGCGACGTTCTTCAGCAACACCGGCCTGGCTGCGGGTACGAACTACTACTACCGCATCACCGCCACCGGCACGGGCACAATCGTCTCGCCGACGTCGCAAACCGTGCGGGCCACCACCACCCTGGCGGCGCCGCTGGGCCTGAAGGTGAGCAGCGTCGGCTCGACGTCCGTCAACCTGGCCTGGACGGCGAACACGAACTACAACCGCCTGAGCTTCAAGGTACAACGCTCGCCTAACGGCACCAGCGGCTGGACCACGGTCGGCACCCCGGCCGGCACGGCGGTCACGTTCAGTAACACCGGCCTGGCGAGCGCGACGCGGTACTTCTACCGCCTGATCGCCGTCAGCCTCGCCGGCGACTCGGCCCCGAGCCTGGTGGTCAACGCCACCACCCGGTAAGCCGAACCCTGCCCCGGCGAACGGGGCGACAACCTGGAAAGCAGAACCCTCGTCCATCGCGGACGAGGGTTCTGTCGTTGGTGGCGGCGCGAACGCAGCGCGTCGCGCCTCATTCAGGGGCCGCGTCGATCGCTTCGGCCCGGGCGTACAGCGTCTCGGGGGAGACGTCGAAATCCTTAAACAAAGCCGGACACAGCCAGCCCTCGGCCCCGTTGGCGGCGTCGCGGTACCACGTGCCCCCGTGCTCGGCCCGCAGCCGGGTGAAGGCGGCTTGGTAGCCAGGAAAAGGCGTGGCGGCGAACAGCAGCCGAAACCCGCGCCGGGCGTCCACGACGCCCGCCGTTTGGATCAGGCGGTCGATCATCTGCGGGATGCCGCAAACGAACGGCTCGCGCACGAGGCCGGTCGCCGGGTCGTCAAAGACCCACGTGCCCGACGACCAGTAGGGACGAATGACCAGGAGCGAGTTGCCCATCAGGCAATGATAGGACCCCGGTCGCGGGAGCCACCAGAGCCGATCGTTCAAACAAACTTAACTGGCAAGGTTCTAGCGCCGACCGTAAACTTCCGGCGCGGGGGGAACTGGAACACGGATGTACAAATGCCCCCGCTGTCTGGACGAGCCGCTGCGACGGTCGCGGTTCCGCTTAACTGATCTCCCGATGATGCTGGCCTTGTTCGCCCCCGCCCGGTGTCACCGCTGCGCGCGCCGGAATTACGTGTTTTGGCCGGTGTGGCTGATTCGCAGGTAGCGACGCCCACAAATGCTCGCCTAGGGGGCGTGAGCGCGTGTACGGTTAACAAAGGATGAGGGGTACAGACGCCGCGCAACGATCGGCCGGTACCGTTGTCCGCAGTGCATTGTTTACACTTTCCGACGGTCCCGGCTTTAAATCGTTGATCGTCTGATGTTGTTGGCGCTGCTGATCCCCGTGCGGTGTCATCACTGCCGGCGAAGGCTGTGCGTGTTTTTTCCCGAAATGGGTCATCCGCGGGCCGCGGTAGGTTGTGCGACCGCGTCTGACGGGCACGTCATCAGCCTTCGTTGTCCGGCAGGCCGTAGCTGTCTTGGATCGACAAGTCGAGGTCCAGTGCGTTCAGCACCAGAGCGACCAGCAGCAGGGCGGCGGACTGAATGCGTACGTGCATAGCGGTTACCCTCTGTCGCCCGGAAGCGACACCCTCTCGGACTCACCAGAGCTTCAACCTTATATCGCTGCTTCACCTCGCTTCCCGCGAATCTTTGATGAAATCCGCTTCGCCCACTTGGAATGAAAGACCATTTCCCGCCGAAAACGCCATTGCCGGGCGGGTGCGACTCGTCACCTATTCGTCGAACCGCTCAATCAGCACCTGCGCATCGACGTTCGTACGGTACGCCGCCGCCCGGCGTTCGATCTCGGCCAGCTGGCCACTCGCGCCGGTGCAGTAGAAGCCGAACTTCGCCTTTACGCGTTCGCCGGCGATCGTCAGCGCCTCACGGCTGCGGCCGACGAAGTCCGCCAGCGGGTAGTGATGGCCGACTTCGAAAAAGTCTTTGATCACCAGCGACGGCGAATAACAGTCGCTGACCGAATCGTCCGGCCAACGCACGCGAAAGGTCATCTCTGGCACAACAAAGCTCCTTGTAAAACGCTCCGGTAACAACCGACATGCGCGTCGGCGACTGCGGTCCAACTGTGGCGGCCGGCCACCACAAAGCCGCGACGACGATATTGCTGCGCCTGTGCCGGGTCGATCGCACGCAACAAGGCTGTCGCAATCGAATCGACATCCAAAGAATCACAGCCGCTCGCGTCGGCTTCGTTCAAGTATTCCGTAAACGGCGCGACCCACGACACCGCCACCGGCGTGCCGCAGGCCATTGCTTCCAGGACGGCTAAGCCGAAGCCTTCGTGCACGGACGGGAACGCCAGCACGTCAGCCGCACGATACAAACTGGGCATGTCCGCATCGTCAACCACGCCTACGCGAGTCACGGCCCCGGCCAACCCCGGCCCGCCCGCAGCGAGCGCGTCGTCGAACGTGCGCGCGTAAGTCGTGTGGTTCAGCAAGCTCGCGCCGCCAACGATCGCCAGACGCGCGCCTGGGTGCCGGCCGCGCACGAGGTCAAACGCCTGCAGCAGGCGCACCGTATTTTTGCGCGACTCGATTCCACCGACACTCAGCACCAGCGGCCCACCCGCGCCAAGCCGGCGTTTCCAAAATGCGTCGCGCGGCCCCGCGTCCGGTCCGAAGCGTGCGCCGTCCACGCCATTGCCCACGACGACAGCCTTGCGGCCGTAACGTCGGGCGACGTCCGCGGCGACAGTGTGGCTGACGCACAGCACCGCATCGGCGGCCGTCACGCTTTGGGCTTGGCGGGCGGCGAGCTGCGGGTCGGCAAAATCGTCCAGATGGTGCACCGTACGCACGAACGGCCGCGTCAATCCTCCTGCAATCGCGTCGGCAAGCACGCTGCCACTCAGGGCATCGTGAGCGTGAAACAAGTCGAACTGTCCGGATGCCGCGTTAATCCAATTACAGTATTCCGCCGCCCGAACACGCACCAGTTCAGCCAGCCCGCCCTCGACGCGCGCGGCCGCAAACGCGACTGTCGGACAGCCGGCCTTTCGCGGGAAGCCGTGGCCGAGTGCGTCCGGGGCCACGACCGTAGCCAAGTAACCGGCACGGCATAAGGCTTCGCCGACGGCCAGTGCGTGTGCGACACCGCCGCGCGGATTCGTCGAGTGACAGAGCAGGGCGATGCGCGGAATAGTGCTCATGCCGGGCCGAAGCCGGTGAAGGATTCGCGGGCGAGGTCCCAGAACAACGCACGACCGCCGCCCGGTTCGGAAAGCACGCAACGGCGGGTGTCGTTGAAGGTGCCGACGACTGCCGCGTCGATCCCGCGGCTGGTAAAGCGATTGCAGACGGCCGTGGCATCTTCGGGCTTCGCCGCCAGCAGGTAGCCGTAGCTGGGAAAGGCGGTGAGCCACTTTTCCGCTGCCACGCCCGGCGGCGTCGGCACGATAGTCACGTCGAGCGTGAAGCCGACACCGGACGCCTCGGCCAGCATCGTCGCGGTGCCGACGATGCCACTCATGCTCACGTCCTTGCCCGCCCGGCAAAGCCCCGCCTCGGCCAGTTCCGGCAGCACGCTCATATCGCCGCGCAAACGGTCCGCCGGCGCGGTGGTGCTGGCGTTCCAGTAGGGATAGTCGCCGAACCATTCGCCGCGAAGGTCGGTCGCATGAATCAGCACGTCGCCGGGCCGGGCGTCGAAGCTGCTGATGAGGTTCCGCGCCCGGCCGAGCACGGCGACGGCCAGATGATCGCCTGGCGCGCGGGCGTTGGTGTGGCCGCCGACGATCGGCACGCCGTACTGCCGCGATGCCGCCATCATGCCGTTCCAGACAGGGCCGGCGCGTGTGGCGTCGCGCGTCCAGATCGCGTCAACGACGGCCGTCGCCCGGCCGCCCATCGCGGCGATGTCACTGAGGTTCACCATGACCGCGCAATACCCCGCGAACCACGGCTCGGCCTCGACGAACGAATCAACGAGGCCTTCGATCGCGAGCAGCGCGTAGCCGTCGCTATCGGGAATGGCGGCGCAGTCGTCGCCGACGGGAACGGATGTCGGCGGAAGGTTCGCGCGGGCCTGTTGGATGTCGAGCTTGTGCCGCACGCCGGCCGCCGCGCGCAGCCGTTCGGCCAGTTCGTCGAGCGTCACAGCGCCTCGCCGCGCGTCGGCGGGTAGTGCGCGAGATCGGCCGTCATTAGCACGTGCGGCCGACCGCGGATGTTCATGTCTTCGATGCCGCGCCAGTGCAATCGCCGAAACAGCGGCACGTTCTGCCGCTGCACCGTGGCGAGGAACCGCGTGCAGCCGCGTGCGTGTGCGGTCGTGACGGCCAAGCGGATCAGGTTGGCCGCCAGCGGTGCGCTGCCGCGCCATTCGGGCGTGACGCCTAGGCGGCTGCCGTACCAGACGCTGTCCGCTTCAGTCGGATAAATGCGGACGCAGCCGATGACTTCGTCGTCACACACCGCGGCCGACGATACGGCGACGATCGGCGTGGCGACCACGTCGTGCGCGTCGTGGTCGCTGCCAATGAACAGGCCTTGCTCGTCGCAGAAGGTGCGGCGGCGCAGCTCGGCATAGCCACGCAGTTCCCATGCCTCGGTCGCCAGCCGCACCCGGTACGCCTGCACGCCGGCCGCGGGCGGCAAGTCGGCGGCGTCGGTGAGAATGTTGCGGCGAGCGGTCAGCATGCTGTTTTCTCGTACCCGGCGAGCGACGAACAGGCCCCGCATTTTCCGCAGCCGGCCTTGATGGTGTCGGCGGTCATGCCGGCGTCGTGCAGCCACGCGCCCAGCGTCGTCAGCAACGGCCGCATGAAGTCGGCGGTGGGGGCGTTGTGGTGTTCCAGCGGCGTTCCCGAAATCGGCACGAACGGCACGACGAACGGGTAAACGCCCAGATCGATCAGCCGACGGCTCATCGCCAGAATTGCCTCCGGCGTATCGCCCAGCCCGGCCAGGATGTACGTGCTGACTTGCCCGTAGCCGAACACTTCGACCGCGCTGGCGAACGCGTCCATGTAGACGCCCAGCGACACGCCGGCCTTGCCCGGCATGATGCGGGCGCGGGTGGCGGGCTCGACGGCTTCCAGGTGCATGCCGAGCGTGTCGATGCCGCTGTCGCGCATGCGCCGGAACCAGCCGAAGTCATCCGGCGGCTCGCACTGGCCCTGGATCGGCAGGTCGACGCTGCTTTTGATGCCGATCGCGCTTTCGGCCAGCACCCGCGCGCCACGGTCGGTCAGGTTCGGCGTGCCAGTGGTCAGGACCATGTGCTTCACGCCGTCGAGTTCAACGGCCGCGCGGGCCACTTCGCCCAGTTGCTGCGGCGTCTTGCGGGCAACGGTTTTGCCCGCCGCCAGGCTCTGGCCGATCGCGCAGAACTGGCAGGTGGTGTCACGGTTCTGATAACGAATGCAGTTCTGCAGCACCGTGGTCGCCAGCACGTCATGGCTGTGCAGCACGGCGATCTTCCAGTAGGGCACGCCTTCGTCCGTCTGCAGACCATAAAACTTCGGCGGCTTCGGAAAGGTGACGACGCCGACGGGCAAGCCGTCGCGCTCCAGCGTCGCCGCAGTGGCATCGGCGTGGGTGCGTGCGACGTACGGCGAGTGGTGCGACGCGTGCGTGTGCACCGGCACCATCACCGTGCGCCCGTTGACCGTCACGGCCTTGTGATCGCTCGGCCCCGCGCCACCTTTTCGACTGCCGACGCCGACACTGTCGTCGTCGATGCGCATGCCGAGGTGCTGCAGTTCTGTGATCAGCTCCTGCTCCGGCAGCAGGTTCGCGCCGTCATTCCAGTCGGTGATGCGGTTTGTGCGGGTCGTGAGAACGTCGAGTTTCATGTCTGTGTCTCAGGTGCCGAAGGCCAATTCGCTGAACGCGCGGCCGTCCGTCCAGGAAGCCACCGTTGTAGGACGGCGCAGGGCGGACAAATGTTCGACCACAAATGACGCGTCGCGCCCGATGCCGCTGAACCGGCCGGAGCCCCAGGTGTACAGCCACGGCAGGCCGACGAAGTAAAGGCCCGGCGCGCCGGTCACGCCGCGCGTGTGGCCGGGATAGCCGCGGCCGTCGAAGACGGGGACGTCGATCCATGAAAAGTCGCTTTTGAAGCCCACGCACCAGACGACCGCGCTCACGCCGGTTGCCGTCAAATCGAGATGCGTTGTTTCTTCGCCGGGCGTCCAGACGGGTCGGTAACGGGCTTCTTCGGGCGCGCTTGCGCCACTGGCGGCGATGTGTTTGTCGATCGACGTCTTGATGCTTTCGGAGACCTCGTCGGCCTTGTCCAGATTGGCGGCCAGGTCAGGCTTGAAGCGGAGCGTCGGGCCGTCGATCGAATCGAGTCGGCCATAGAGTTTCATTCCTTCGAGCGCCCGCTGCCGCAGATCGATGTCGCGTCCGCCGTCGCGGCCGGTGACGTAATGATTAGCCCGCTGGCGCACGCCTCCTTTGAGCGGGTGCTTGTCGACGGGCAGATCGTAGTAGCCCATGTCGGCCAGCCAATCGACCACGTCGCGCCCGCGGTACCGGCGCGCCACGCGCGGCGCGCCGCCCACGCACAAATGCACCCGTCGGCCCGCCAGGTGAAGGTCTTCGGCGATCTGACAGCCCGACTGGCCGGTGCCGATCACCAGCACGTCGCCGGCGGGCAACTGGCCGGGGTTGCGGTACTGCGACGAATGAATCTGAACGACATCCGCCGGCAGCTTCTCCGCGACCGGCGGGAATATGGGCCGGTGGTAACCGCCGACGGCGACGACGACCTGGTCGGCCATCAGGGGGCCGGCGGTCGTTTCCAGGACATAGCCGTCTTCGTTGCGGGTCAGCTTCGTCACGCCGACGCCTTCGCGGACGGGCGCGTCGAACGACGCGGCGTAGTCCCGCACGTAGCGGACGATCTCGTCCTTGACCATAAAGCCGTTCGGGTCTGCGCCGCGGTAATCGAATCCCGGCAGCTTGCACTGCCAGTTGGGCGTCACCAAGCAGAAGGTGTCCCACCGCTGCGTCTGCCACGCGTGCGCGACGCTGCTGCGCTCGAGCACGACGTGTCGGATGCCCGCCTGCTTCAGGCAATAGCTGACCGACAGCCCGCTCTGGCCGCCGCCGATGACAATGACTGGGAAATGCTCCATGTTTAGCCTGTTGCGAGTAAGGGACACGCGGTCAGGAAATCGGCTTCTTGGCCAAATCTTCGTTCGGCTTGGCCGGCGTGATCGACTTCTCGGCGGTCTCTTTCGGCTTGGCCGGCGGCTGGATGTTGGGGGCCTGCTTTTCGGCGGCGTCCTGGGTCGTCTTTTTCGGGTCGTTGTCCATGAGTAACCTCAACAGTTCGGGCCGGGCGTAATGCCCGACCGAGTCCATCATGCGTTTGCGTTTGGTGATGAGCGTGAAATCCAGGTCGGCGACGGCCATGCCTTCGCCTTCCGTGTGTTTGGCCAGCACCACGCCCTCGGGCGAGATGATTGCGGTGCAACAGCCGCCGCGCAGCGCCTTTTGCAGCTTGGCGTCGGGCGTGATCTCGGCCATCTGCTGCTCGGTCAGCCAGCCGGTGGCGTTAACGACGAAGCAGCCGCTTTCCAGCGCGTGGTGCCGGATCGTCACCTCCATCTGGTCGGCGAAGATCTGACCCACCATCGAGCCGGGAAACTGGCTGACGTGAATCTGCTCGTGCTGGGCCATCAGCGCGTAGCGCGCCAGTGGGTTGTAGTGTTCCCAGCACGCCAGCGCCCCGACGCGGCCGACGGCGGTGTCGACGACCTTTAACCCGGAGCCGTCGCCTTGGCCCCAGACCATTCGTTCATGAAACGTCGGCGTAATTTTGCGTCGATTCAGCACGATCGTGCCGTCGGCGTCGAATAGGAGTTGGGCGTTATAGAGCGACCCGTGGTCGCGTTCGTTCACGCCGAGCGCGACCACGACGCCCAATTTCCTCGCAACCGCCGCCACCGCGTCCGTGGCCGCCCCGGGAACGGGAACGGCCTCGTCGTACAGCCGCATGTGCTCCGCCCCCATCAGCACCGGCGGCAGCACGAACGAGAAGTACGGGTAGTACGGGACGAACGTCTCCGGAAAGACGATCATCCGCACGCCGTCGGCGGCAGCGGTTTCGATTGCCGCGAGCACCTTCTCCATCGTCCCGCTCTGACTGTGCAGAACGGGCGCGATCTGGACGGCGGCGGCGCGGATGACGGAGGAGGCAGACACGGTTTACACCGTCCAGGTATTGATCGTGAACGAACCGGCCTTGTGGTGCATCAGGCACAAGTCCAACACGTCGAGCGGGCTGATCGGCGTGATGCCGGGGATCAGCGACGGCTCGCCGTGGCCGTACAGGGCCTGCAGGGCGAAGCGGCAGGCGTAGACCTTGCCCCCTTCTTCCATGAACTTCACGAGCTGCTTGTTCATGTTCAGGTGGCCGGGAAAGGCCTCGTCGCCGAGGGTGGGGAACCCGCGCTGGATGCCGAGCGTCACGCCCGGGCCGTACAGCAGGACGGTGGTTTCGTACCCCTTACGCTGCAGCCGCGTGGCCTGCAGCAGGTTGACCAGGCCGATGGAGCCTTCGAAGGCCACCGTGTGAAAGGTGATAAACGCCTTCTCGCCTTTCTCGGCCTTGATGTCTTCGAACACCTTGTTCTCGTAGTCGACGAAGAAATCGCCCTTCTTGTGTGCGGGTTTTTCGACAGTGGGCATGCGGGGCTCCGGTAGGAAGTTTGGACCGAACGGGTTCCGGCCGACCGGCCGGTTTCCAGACGACGTGTATCAGGCAACATCGGTGCCGAAGCGGCGCGTCCGCCGACTGCACTCCGGTTGGCCCGCACTTTCTGCCGATTTCGTATGACTAATCAGAAAAGATTGTGTCACTGCGACCATGGGAGTTGCTGATCTCTCTCCGCGTGTCGTGCCGCTGGATTGCACAAAAAACGGCTAAAGGCGAGATGTCGCCACTTATTGTCGCACGCCGGCTCCTTAGTCAGACATCAGTTATTTCGCAGTGTTGTGCAAAAATACTCGGCAAGAGGGGAAATGCTTTTGAAAAACACTTACTTGCAAGTAAGTTCCCGACGATGCCGACGCTTCATAACGTGCGACAAGCCCAGATTCTGGACGTCGCCCAAGAGTTGATTCAGTTGCGCGGATACAACGCCTTCAGCTTCGGCGACATCGCCGAGCGCATCGGCGTGCGGGCCGCGGCGGTGCATTACCACTTCCCCACCAAGGCCGACCTCGGCGTCGCGCTGATGCGGCGGTACCGCACGCGCCTGCACGCGTCGCTCAACAGCATTGACGAACAGGTGACGTCGCCGCGCAAGAAGCTCGAACGTTACGTGCTGCTGTTCCAGGCCACCCTGAAGCCCGACCACCGCATGTGCCTGTGCGGCATGCTCGGGACCGAAATCACCACCCTCAGCGACCCGATGCGAACGGAAGTGCGCGCGTTTTTCGAAGACAACGAAACCTGGCTCGCCCGCGTGCTCGGCGACGGGCGACGGCAGGGCAGCTTTGATTTTGACGGCTCGCCCGCCGCCGCCGCCCGGATCATCTACTCGACGTTGCAGGGCGTAATGCTGTCGGCCCGCGTGTTCGAAGAGGCCGGCCGCCTGCCGACAGCCGGGCGGTGGCTGCTGGACGCGATTATGCCGCCGTCGATGGAAGCACTGCTGCCGCCGCGGTAGGGCGTGGGCTTATCGCGTACGGATCACGCGTGCGATCTGCCGGACCAATTCCGCGATCTCCACCGGCTTGGCCACGTGGGCTTGGAACCCGGCGGCGGCGGTTTTGTCGCGGTCTTCGGAACGGGCGTACGCCGTCAGCGCGATGGCCGGCACGTCCCGGCCCGGGGCATCGGGGGCCAAGGCGCGCACGTCCCGCATCAACGAATATCCGTCGACTTTTGGCATGCCGATGTCGCTGACGATCACGTCGAAGGTTTTCGCGCGCAATTCATTCAACGCCACATCGGCCGATCCGGCGGCGGTGACCGTCGCGCCGCTGTGTTCCAACAATCGCCGGACGAGTGCCCGCGCGTCGGGTTCGTCGTCCACGACCAGCACGCGCACCCCAGCAATTGATGGCCACCCCGCCTCGCCGTCGGCCACCAATGTTTTGGATGTGTCGCCCGCGGCGTTCGCGACTGCACTGCCGGTCGACTCTCGGACGGCGGCGACGGGCAGGTCGACGGTGAACGTCGATCCGCACCCCAGGCCGTCGCTGGCCACTGAAATCTGGCCGCCGTGCAAGTCGACCAGTTGCTTCACGATCGACAAACCGATGCCCAGCCCGCCGTGGCGGCGCGTGGTGCTGGCGTCGAATTGGCGAAAGCGGTCGAACACGTGCGGCAGGAAGGTGTCATCAATGCCTTCGCCGGTATCGACCACGCTCACGCGCAGCGACGAATGATTTTGGCTCAGGCGAACCGTCACCGCGCCGCCTTTGGGTGTGAACTTGATCGCGTTGCTGAGCAGGTTCCAATACACCTGCTGCAACCGCCCCGCGTCAGCGCTGACGAGCGCGGGACCGTTGTCTTGCTCGAACAGTATTCGAATGCCTTTGGCTTCCGCGGCCGGGGCAACGCTGTCGAGCGCCGCGCGCACCAGCCCGGACAATTCCACCGGCCGCATCTCCAGGTGCACTTTTCCGCTGATGATGCGACTCATGTCGAGCAGGTCTTCGATGATTTGCGCCTGCGCCCGCGCGTTGCGCTCAATGACGTCGAGGCCTTGTGCGATGTCATCGGAGTCGACGTCGGCTCGCTTCATCACCTGCGACCAGCCGAGAATGGCGTTGAGCGGTGTACGGATTTCGTGGCTGAGGGTGGCGAGGAACTCGTCCTTCATCCTCCCGACGCGCTCGGCCTCCAGGCGGGCGGCCTGTTCGCGCGCGAGCATCGCTTCGCGCAACAACTCCGACGCACGCCGCTGCGAAATGTCGTGCATCAACTTCAGAAAGCCGATCAACTCGCCAGTGGCCGAACGGGTGGCGGTCAGCACGCAGGCGGCGTCAAAACGCGACCCGTCGCGCCGCAAGCGCGTGCCTTCGGCTTTAAACTCGCCAGTGGTCGCCGCGACCTCCACTTCGCGCCGCGCGAGCCCGGCGGCCTGGTCCTCGGGCGTGAACAGCCGGGCGAAATGCATGCCGACTGCCTCGGAGGCGGGGTAGCCCGTCATACGCGCCGCCCCCTCGTGCCAGGAAGCGATGTGGCCGTGAATGTCGACGGCGAAGATCGCGTAGTCGCGCACGCCGTCGAGCAGGGCCTTGAACTGCTGGTCGCGTTCCTGCAGCGCTTCTTCGCTGCGCCGGGCCCGCAGCAGCGCGTTGACGGTGGCCACGAGTTCGACCGGCTCGACCGGGCGGATCAGATATCCTTCCGCGCCGCCGTCCAGGCCGAAGGCTTTGTCTTCGCTGGTGACGCGGCTGGCCGACAGGTGCAGCACGGGAATCGCGGCCGTCTGTGGGTCGCGCTTGATGCGCCTGCAGACCTCGAAGCCGTCGATGTCGGGCAAGCGCACGTCCAGGATGACTAAGTCCGGCTTCTCTGCCGCCCGGGCCAAGGCTTCGGTTCCGGTGGCGGCCTCGATTACTTCAAAACCCGCGCGCAGCAGGGACCGCGTCACGGCATACCGATTGGCCTCGTCGTCATCGACGTGCAGGATTTTGGGTTTGTGCTCGTCCATCACTGCTCGCCTCTCACCCTTGTTCCTGCATCGTATGCGTGCTGCGTCGCCGGGCCGTTGCCGCAGTCCGACAATTCGGCCGGCAGCGTGACGGTGAAGATCGTGCCGACGCCGACGTTGCTTCGCACCACGACGTCGCCGCCCAGCAGCCGGGCCAGCTTGCGCGTCAACGGCAGGCCGAGGCCTGTGCCGCGCAGGCGGCGTTGTACGCCGCTGTCGATCTGGGTGAAGTCGTCAAAAATGCGTTCCAGATTTTCCGCCGCGATGCCGATGCCGGTGTCCGTCACCCGGAAGATTACGGTGCCGTCCGGCCCCGTCTCGGTCGAGACGTCGACGCAGCCGCTTTCCGTAAACTTAAGCGCGTTGGAAACGAGGTTGCGCAGGATCTGCGACAGCTTGCGTTCGTCGGTACGCAGCTCCGTGAGGCCGACCGGTTCGGCGACGTTCAGTTGCACGCCGTCGCGCAGCAGCGGGCGGAAAATGCCGCGCAGCGCCGCCAGTGTGTCGGACAGGTTGAATGATGCGGCGTACACGTCTGTCTTGCCCGCCTCGATCTTGGCCAGGTCGAGCAGGTCGTCGATCATGTCGCCCAGCGAGACCGCCGAGCGATGGATCAATCGCACCTGCTTTTCCTGTTCCGGCAGCAGGTCGCCGTCCGCGCGGTCGATCAGCAGCCGCGCCAGGCTGATCACGGCATTGAGCGGCGTACGCAGTTCGTGCGTCATGTCCGAGAGGAAACGGCTTTTGTATTCCGACGCCTTGCGCATCGCCTCGGCTCGGTCGTCCAGTTCGGCATACAGCGCGACCACGCCGCGGTTCGTCTCGGCCAGTTCGGCGTTCAGGCGTTCGACTTCCGATTGCCGGGCGCGCAGTTCCTCCATCGCGTGCAACAGTTCCTTGTTTTGCGCCTGCACTTCCTCCAGCGGCCCCTGCGGCCCGCGCCGGGCGAGTTCTGCCGAAATGCCTGACAGCGATTCCCTCGTCAGCGGCCCCGACCGGCGCGGCAGGCGTTTGGAAAGCGTGACCGTTGTCCCCCGGCCGGGCGCTGAGTCAATATCGAACGCGTCGCACAAGCGCTGCGACCCGACGATGCCCATGCCCGCGCCACTGGTCGAAGCGTATTGGCCGCTCAGCACCGCATTCAGGTCGGCAATGCCCGGCCCCCGGTCGACCACGCGGAGGGTCAACACCTGCGGCGATGCGTCGAGATGAAGCAGGAACTCCACCCGTCCGCCGCCGGCATAGCGAAACGCGTTGCGGACGATTTCTGACACCGCCGTCGCGAAGCCCGTCTGGTCTTGAGTGGAAAGCCCGACTAGCGCCGCGATCTGCCGCGTGCGCTGGCGGACTTGGACGACGTCTTGCTCGAAGCGGACGTCTACCGTCAGGAGGCGGGCGGCGCTCATGCGCGCCCCCGATCGGTCAGGGCCAGCACCGTGACGTCGTCACGTTCACGCCGGCCGTCGCGGTAAAGGACGCCGGCAATCAGGCTCGGGTGTCGTGCGGTCAGTCCGGCGTACTGGCTCATCTGCCAGTGCGACCCGAGGCCGTCGGTGTGCATGACCAGAACGGCCCCCGCGGTCCACGGGTAGACGAACTCCTGCACCTGCCGCATGGCCGCGCCGACGGTGCCGTTTTGCGAGACCAAGCCGCGCGCCGCAGTCGCGTGGACGATTCGGCCGGCGACGTTGCCCACGCCGGTGAAACGCAGTTCTCCCTGCCCGCGCCGCAAGTCGGCGATGGAAATGGCCGCCCCGCGCGTGCTCTTCAGTCCGTTGTGCAGCACGTTCATCAGGCTCGGGCCGTCGAGCGAAGGATTGTCTCGGAACAGTTGGACGGCCTTACGCGACGCCACGGCCGCCTGCAGGCCGTGGCCGAGTCCGTCGGCGATCATCACCACGGTGCGTCCGCCGCCAAGGTCGGCCATGCCGACGCTGTCGCCGCACGCCTCCTCGCCGTGCTTGGGCAGGCAGACGCAGCCGACGCGGGCGTGCATGTCATCCGCGCTGTCGCCGACGCGGAATTGCGCGACGACGGCCGTGCCGTGGCCGGGCGCGGAGTAGACGTCGAACACGGTCGAAAGCCGGTGCATCGCCCCCATGCCGTTGCCGGGCGACAGGGCCGTGGAAAAACCGTCGCGCATCGCGTCGGCCATGCTGGCAATGCCGGGGCCGCGGTCGAGGCCGAGGATTTCCAGGCCGCAGCAATTCACAGGCGGCAGCGAGCGCAGGACGATTTCTCCCGCCGACGCGTGCCGCACCAGGTTGGTGGCGATTTCGGTCACCACAATGGCGATAGCGCCGCGCACGGTCGAGTCGAAGCCGAGCGCCTCGCTCATCACCGCGGCCAAGCGGCGGGCCTCGCCCACTTGCGTGGGCTCGGTGACGGCGACGGTAATCGGGTCGCGGGTAAACACGTTCTTATTTCCACCGCGTGATCGTGATGCAGGTGCCTTCACCTACATTCGTCTTCAAATCGAAATCATGAACGAGTCGTTTCGACCCGCCCAAGCCCAGGCCCAGGCCGCCGCCGGTGGTGAAGCCGTCGCTCAGGGCGGCGTTGACGTCAGGGATGCCGGGGCCGTTGTCTTCGAAGATCGCGCGCAGCCCGGTCTTGCCGCCACGCGTGATCACTTCCACGCGCGCCGTCCCGCCGCCGCCGTGTTCGAGGGTGTTGCGGGCCAGTTCGCTGGCGGCGGTGACGATCTTGGTCTGGTCGATCAGGGTTAGCCCCAGCGACGCCGCGAGGGCGCGCACGGCCTGACGGACCTGGACGACGTCGACGGACGCACGAATCGGAATTGGGTCAGTCGGCGTGGTGGCCATTGCCCGCGCCCCCGTTGCCCGCGCCCCCGTTGGTTGCGTCCTCGTCTGACTCGTCCACGACCGCCCGCGCTGCCGTCCGGAGCGATTGTTGCAGCATCGCCATGCCGCGCTCGATGTTCAGTGCGGTGCGCACGCCGGCCAGGGTCATGCCCAGTTCCACCAGCGTGATCGCCACCGCCGGCCGCATGCCGGTCACGACCGTCTGCGCGTCCAGCACGCGCGACATCAGCGCGATATTGGCCAACATTCGGCCGATGAACGAGTCGACCACGTCGAGCGATGAGATGTCGATCAATACGCCGCGCGCGCCGCTCTTGGCGATGGCCTCGGTCAGGTCGTCCTGCAGCGTCAGCGCGAGGCGGTCGTGCATGTCGACCTGAATGGTGACGAGCAGCAAATCGCCCATCCGCAAAATCGGGATCCGATCCACGCGGTGCTCCTTAAGCCCTGGGCTGGTTCGCCGGCAACTGCCTCACGACGCGCATGCCGAGGCGCTGCAGCGCCAAGGCGAAGGCGTCGGCAAGACTGGCCTTGGTGATAACGTCTTTGAGGTCCACGCCCAGGTGGACGATCGTCTGCGCGATCTGCGGGCGAATGCCGCTGATAATGCAGTCGGCGCCCATCAGCCGGGCGGCGGTGACGGTCTTGATCAGGTGCTGGGCCACCAGTGTGTCGACGGTCGGCACGCCGGTGATGTCGAGGATGGCGATCTCCGCGCCGGTTTCGACGATCCGGTCGAGCAGACTTTCCATCACGACCTGGGTGCGGCTGCTGTCGAGCGTGCCGATCATCGGCAGGGCCAGAATGCCGTCCCAGAGCTTCACCACTGGCGTGGACAGTTCCAGCATTTCGTCCTGCTGGCGGGCGATGACGTCCTCGCGCGTCTTTTGATAGACCTCGACCGTGTACAAAGCGAGCTGGTCAAGCGCATTGGAGACGGCCCAGGTTTCGGCCGTAAGAACAGCCGTGTCGGCCGACCGCTCTTTGCGCAGCCGCTCGAGCAGTGGCTGCTTCAGTGACAACACGAACGTGGCCACTTCCGTGGGCGTGAACCCTTGCTGCGTCCACGCCGAGGACAAGCGGCGCAGTGTTTCGCGCACCGGGTTCCACGCCTCGGCCTGCACGTTGGCCCCGTCCGCCGACGCCAGTGCGTCGCTGAAAACGGACAGAAACTCCGTCGACTGTGAGCGGAGGTCCGCGTCTTTGATCAGGTCGTCGCGCCGCGTTTCGGCCGACATCTGCGCGCGCAGCCAATCGGTGAGCAAATCGCGCTGATGGGTCTTAACTACTTCGCCGATGTTCGATTGCCGTGGGTCGGCCACTGGGACTCCTATCGCGCCACGGCCGAGGGCGTTACGGATACGGGCCCGGCACAGGCCGGAAGCGGTCGCACGCGGCGGTGAAGGGCCAAGTATACGCCAGTACACGGATTGCGTCGAAAGTGCGGCGGGCAAATAAGGGCCGATTTACCGGCCTGCGGCATTCATCCGTTGTTCACCCGTCGCCCATCACTTTCGTCGCAGGCCGATTTCCAGGCCGCGCAGTTCCGCGAGGCCGCGCAGGCGGCCGATGGCGGAGTAGCCGGGGTAGAAGTGGTCGTTGTGCAAGTCATCGAGCATGCGGTGCCCGTGGTCCGGCCGCATCGGCAAAGAACGGCCGGTGCGGTCCATCAGGGCCAGCGCCTCGCTCATCACGGCGGGCATATCGACGTCGCCGGCGAGGTGGTCGTCTTCGAAGAAGCTGCCGTCTGGCTCTCGTTTGATGTTGCGCAGGTGCAGGAAATGCACGCGATGGCCGAGGCGTTTCAGCATGCCGGGCAAATCGTTCGATTCGAGCGCGCCGAGCGACCCGGTGCAGAACGTGATGCCGTTGGCCGGCGAATCCACGGCTTCGATGATGCGCGTCAGCCCGCGCTCGTCGCACGCAATGCGCGGCAGGCCGAACATCGGGAACGGCGGGTCGTCCGGGTGAATCGCCAGCACCAGCCCGACCTCCTCGGCCACCGGCACAATCCGTTCGAGGAACGAGCGGTGATTGGCGCGCAGCACGTCGGAATTAATCTCGCGGTATTCATTCAGCCGTACGCGGAACTCTTCCAGCGTCAGGTCTTTGACGGTCCCGGGCAGTCCCAGCAGCACCGTTCGGGTCAGCGTCTCGCGCGCCTCAGGCGGCATGCCGGCGAAACGCACCTCGGCGGCGGCGACGGTGCTGTCGGCATAATCGCCGGTCGCGCCGTCGCGCTTCAGGATCAGCAGATCGAACACCGCGGCGTCGATGGCGTCGAACCGCAGCGCCTCGGCCCCGCCGGGCATCGGCATGGCCAGGTGGGTACGCGTCCAGTCGGTGACGGCCATGAAGTTGTAGCAAACGACTTTCACCCCGGCGGCCGCGACGGCGCGAAGTGACGCTTCGTAATTAGCCAAGTAACGGTCGCAGTCACCGCTGCGCTGTTTGATCGCTTCGTGAACCGGCACGCTTTCAACCACCGACCACGTCAGGCCTGCGGCTTCGATCAAGGCCTTTCGTCCTTCGACGGCGTCGTTCGTCCAGACGTCGCCGCAAGGCACTTCGTGCAGCGCCGTTACCACGCCCGTCGCGCCACTCTGGCGGATATGGGCCAGGGTGACCGCGTCGCGCGAGCCGAACCAGCGCATCGTTTGCTGAAGGCGAATGGCGTCAGTGCTCATAGGTTAGATCTGAAAATCGATCGTCTCCGCCCGCTCGGCGCGCGGCCGGCGGTCGCGGTACTTCAACTTCGGCGGCTCGGCGACCACCTGGTTCTTCGGCGGCACGCTGGCGGTGATGAATACGTTGCCGCCGATCACGCTGCCCGCGCCGATCACGGTTTCGCCGCCGAGGATGGTCGCACCGGCGTAGATGACGACGTCGTCCTCAATCGTCGGGTGTCGCTTCTGGCCGCGCAGCGCTTGGCCGTACGCGGGGGCGAGCGCGCCGAGGGTGACGCCCTGGTAGATCTTGACGTTGTCGCCGATGACGCACGTTTCGCCGATCACGACGCCGGTGCCGTGGTCGATCATGAAGCTGCGGCCCAGGACCGCGCCGGGATGAATCTCAATGCCCGTCTGCGAGTGGGCCTGCTCGGTCATCATGCGCGGCAAGAGCGGCACGCCCAGCTTCAGCAGTTCGTGCGCGAGGCGCTGCACCATAATCGTGTACAAGCCGGGGTAGCAGAAAATCGTTTCGTCCGGACTGGTGGCGGCCGGGTCGCCGTCGAAGGCGGCCTTGACGTCGCTCGCCAGAATGCCGCGCACGTGGGGCAGCTGGTCAAAAAACGCCGCGACGATGCGGCCGGCCTCGTGGTCGCATTCGGCGCACGTCGGGTCCGAATCTTCGTCGGGGGCTTTCCCCTCGCGGTAACGCAGGCAGCAGCGGATTTGGTCGTACAGCAGGTCCGTCAGCTCCAGCACCAGTTCGCCCACGCGGAACGGCAGCGTGTCGGCGGTGACGCCTTGCATGCCGAAATAGCCGGGGAACATCAGCTGCTGCAGGCGATCGAGAATGGCGACGACCTTGTTGCGGCTCGGCAACAGCACGTTGCCGAGGCGGCGTGTGGACGGCAGGGCGGTGATGTCGGCCACCAGCGTATGGACGACGTTGGGCAGGCGCTCGGTGAGTTGCTGGCGTTGCATGGGACAGACAGTGTAGCCGGCCCGTCGCGCGCGTGCATCGCGTTATCGAACGGGCCCGCCGGCGATCAGGGCGGCGTAATGCGTTTTCCAGCGTTCGGCGATGGCGGCCCAGTCGAACCGCCGCATCGTCCATGGCCGCGCCGCCTCGCCCGCCCGCGCGCGGCGGTCGGCGTCACCCAGCCATTCACCGAGGGCCTTGGCCAAAGCATCGACGTCGCACGGAATGACTTGCGCGAACGACTGGCCGGCGAGGTGCTCGCTGAAGTTGACTTGATCGGACAGGATGGTCGCGGTGCCCGCCGCGAGGGCTTCCGGGACGACGATACCGAAGTTTTCCTGGTAGCTGGCGAGCACGAACAAGTTGGCGTCCGCCAAGGCCGCGATGCGGTCGCGGCCCTTGAGCATGCCGGTGAACAGCACCTTGTCGGTCAGGTTGTGCTCGCGGACGAGGTTTTCGACCGTGGCCCCGTAACTGTCGTTCGCCGGCCCGGCGAGTACCAATCTTGCCTCACCGACATTCGCCTTGGCGAAAGCGGCGATCAACAAATCGAGTCCCTTTTTGGGATGCAACCGGCTCAAAAACAGCACCAGTGGCCGGCCGACCAGTTCGGGGAAGCGATTCCGGAATGCCCCGGCCTCGGGCAAAGTTTCGAACTCGCGTAAGTCAATGCCGAGCGATTCAATCAGTACCGGCGCCTTCAGCGCTAACGGCTTGGCTTGGCGGGCTTCTTCGTCTGTCGTGAATTGGATAGCCGACGCGCGGTTTAGGTTACGCCGCAACCGCAGCGCCAGGTAAAGCCGTTTCTTGAGCGACTTTTGCTGCAGGGACCACGTCGCGAGCATGCCCTGGGGCAGCACGACGTAGGGCACCCGCCGGCGCTGCGCCGCCCGCATGGCCTGGTGTTGGATGTCTTCCCAGATGCCGTGGACATGCAGGACGTCGGCCGCGGCGACGGCGGCGTCCGTCGCGGCACGATTCTCGCGATGCCATCCTGCTAGCCGGGTGGACGGGCCAATCGAACGAGTCGGCACGCCCGCGGCATTCAGCTCATCCACTGCCGAAAGATCTTCGCCGGCCATGAAACTGGTCAGGACCGTGACGTTCAGTCCCGCCCGCGCTTGTGCGGCGGCCAGACCGATGACGGTCGCGGCCACGCCGCCGGTGCGACGATCCAACCCGGAAACCACATGTGCCACACGCATGCGTGCGAATCATAACGACTGCTCATTCTTTGTGATAAAGTCCCGCGCATCTATGAAAGTGGTCATCCTCTGGTCGTACATTTCCGGCTACATGGGGGCTTCGTGGCGCGCCTTGGCGGCAGTGCCGGGCGTGTCGGTCTTTGTCCTGGCGTTTCAGTCGGACGCGAGCGCGCCGTTCAGCAGTGACGTGCTGGGCAAGATCCCGCACCGTTTGCTCGACGCGCGTCAGCGCCTCGACGTGCCGTTCGTGCGCGACTTGGTACGCGCCGAAGCGCCCGACGCGATCATGGTTACAGGCTGGGCGCACCCGGCTTACCGCGCCGTGGTGGCCGACCCCGTGCACGCCGGCGTACCGAAACTGATGACCATGGACACGCAGTTGCGGTTTAATTTTCGCCAGATGATCGGCCGCCGGGCGATGCGGCCGTTCCTCAGGCGCATCGACCGGGTGGTGGTATCGGGCGAGCGGGCGGCGCAGGCGGCACGCTACTTCGGGTTCAAGGGCTCACAGATCAAACTCGGCTTCTGCGGGCTCGACTTCGGCATCTTCGGGCCGCTGCTGGAGCGCCGTCTGCAGGGGCCGTGGCCGCGGAAGTTTTTGTTCGTCGGCCGGTACGCGCCGGAGAAGGCGCTCGACGTGCTGGTGGACGCTTACGCGCGTTACCGCGCCGCGGCAGGGGCGGACGCCTGGGAACTGGTCTGTTGCGGCACCGGGCCGGAGGGACATCGCCTCAAAGCGCCGGGCATTATTGACATGGGTTTCGTTCCACCGGACCGACAGGCCGAGGTGTTCACTGACGCCGGCGCGTTCGTGATGGCCAGTTCGTACGAACCCTGGGGCGTCGCCATTGCCGAGGGGGCCGCTTCGGGTTTGCCGCTGGTCTGTTCCGACGCGTGCGGCGCGGTCGCGGAAGTCTTGCGCGAAGGCTACAACGGCTACGTCTTCGGCACCGGCGACGCCGCGGCTTTGGCGCGGGCGCTGACACGCGTGTCAATGGTGGACGCACCGACTTGGGGCACCCGTTCCCGGACGCTCGCCAGTGCTTACGACGCGGCCGGCTGGCCGCAGCGGGTGTTCGATGATCTGCTGCCTCAGGCGTAAGACGTCGTTGCCGCTGGCCCTTGGTATGAATCACGACCCGAATGAGCGGCCAACTCTGCGAATCATTGCGGCGCCGGTCCGGTGGCCGGCAGTTTCAAGTCGCCGATCAGTTGATTGAACTCCGCCTGCCACCGCTTCCCGCCTAGGCCGTCGCCGTAGATGAGGCGTTGTTCCACCAGAAGGTTCCGCATGGCGTCCGCGTTTTCGCCGAGTCTTAGGTTACTTCGAATCAGCTTGAGCAGCGCTTCCCAATAAGCCGGATTCTCGCGGCTTTCGAAGTTGCCGGCGGCGTCGGGGGTGGTGACGTAGCCGCTGCCGAGCACGTTGTCGCCGAACAGCGTCGCCAGTTGCAGGCGGGCGGCCGTCCAATCCTCTTGTGCGAAATACGTGCGGGCCAAGCCCAGCTTCACCTGCGGGTCGTATCTGGCCCGGGCACGGCGTTCGGGCGGCAGGGCGTCCAGATAGGCGGTGACGTTCGGCTTCGTGTCCAGCGCTTGGAACCGCTGAAGCGAGGCGTCCAGCAATCGCTTCCGCTCGGCCGGGTCGGACGTGGCTTCGGCGGCGCGGCGTTGCGTGTCGGCGTCGAACACGCGGTACGTGTACGTCAGCCGGCGGATGCGCCCGTCGGCGTGGTCCTGTGCCCAGGTGACCAGGAACGGCGTCAGCATCGCGCGGTCGCGCTCCAGGCGGGCTACTTCGTCGGCCCGGCCGGCGGCTTCCGCGCCGGTCACTTGCCCTTCGAGCTTTTCCAGCAGGTTGTAAACCACCTGGCCGGCGTTGGCGGGGTTTTGCTTTGCGAGCGTGACCAGTTGATCCGTCGCCCGGCCGACGTCGCCGAGCTGCACGTACGCCTGCACGCGGATCAGCAACGCTTCGCCGAGCAGGTCGGGCTCGTTTCCTAATCCCCGGGCGACGCCCTCGAAATCATCCAGCGCCCCGGCCGCCCGCGCCGGGTCTTTTTGTTCACGCAAAGCGATGTCGGCCGACAGCAAGCGGGTTTGGGCCAGACGCGTTCGGTCCAGCGTGGCGGCCGCGGGCGTCGGGGCGTTTTGCAACCGCTCGGCGATGCTCTTGCTCACGACGTCCGCTAATTCGGCCAGTTCATTCAGCGATGCCGGCCGCTTCGGGTCGGTCGGCGGCAGGGTGTCGAGGCGCTGCCGCAGGGCAACCATCAGGTAATAGCGGCTTTCGGCAAAGTTGCGGTCGGCGGCAGGTACGGTGCGGAAAGCGGCGACGGCGTCATCGGCGCGGCCACTCGCCTGCAATCGACGGGCGTATTCGTAAGCGAACTCAAGCCGCGCCAGCGGCGGCGCGACGGCCGTGCGTAACGCGCGGTCGTACAGCTTCGTCACCGCCGGGTCGTCCGGCGCGGCGCGGAACATCGCGCCGACAATTGAAATGGCCTGATCGAATGCGGTCGTCAGCCGATCGCTTTTGCCTGTGGATTTGATGGCGTCCACGTAATCGAGAAACGCCGTCGCCGCCTCGGCGTTGCGGTTCAATTTCTGCAGGAAAAACGGCAGCACGTACCGCGTGCTGTCGAGCACGGCGGCCGAAATATTCTGACGGCGCTGCAGTTCCGTGGCCGCCTCGATACCGCGCTCGATCGCCGGCCGGTCGAATGTCTGGCCGGTGGGCCGGAGCGTTTCGGTTTCCGCACGGGCGAGGCGTGCCTGCAAGCCCAGCGCGTTCAGCTTCGCGGCCGGCGTGTCGTTGCTGAGGCGCGTGGCGATCAGTTCCAGAATCAGCCCGCGCATCTGGGGCCGCGCCTGCTGCAAACGGTCCAGTTCGTCGTCCGCGGCGTCGGACTTGCCGGCGGCCAGCGCCTGGCGGAAGCGCACGCCGCTGACGGCCACGTCGATAACGCCTGCGTCCAGTCCCGCGCCGCGCGACCAGCGCAAGAACTCCTCCATGGCCGTGTCGGCGGCGCTGAGCTGCTTCTGCGCCAGCCGCACGGAGACCGTGAGCAGGCGGGCGTCGAACTGCTGGCGCACGTCGTCGGGCCGGCCATGGGTGATGGCGAAGGCGAAGCCCTCGGCGGCGGCCGTCAGGGCGTCGGGCGTACCGCGGGCCAGGTTCAGCTTGGCGATGAAAAACTTCACGGACGCGCGGTCGGGGTTGTCGTCGGAATCGAACGGCGCGAGGGCGCTGACGGCCTCATTCAGCATCGGCTCGCGCGACGCGTCGGCCCGGCCGGTCGCCAGGGCCAGCGGGTAGGCGACGATCGCGTGCGTGTAGTTCGCGATCGTTTTCTGCTCGTCGGCGACGTCCCACGCCTTCTCCATTGCCGGCCAATTGTTGACCGCGGCGCGGCAGACGCTGTCGGCCCGTTCGGCGGCTTTGGCCAGCAGTTGCCGGACCGCGCCGGCGACGGGCCGCAGGCGGCTGGCCGCGCCGGGGCTGGGGCCGAAGTATTCCAGCACGCTCTGGTCGGCGGCCACGCCGTGGTCGATCAGCAGGTTCGCGTCGCCGATCAGGGCCGTCGGGTCGTTCATCGTCGGCAGGATCTGCGGCAGGGCTTCCACATACGTGGCCACTAGGCGACGCGTCTCCAATAAATCGCCCGGCGGGTTGTCCTTCAGCCGCAGCAGCGTCATCCGGCCGAGCATGACGCGCTTCTGGTCCGCCGGCGTCTTGGCCACATCGAACGCGCGGTCGAGCAGGACGCCGAGGTCGCGATTGGCCAGCTCGTTGAACAGCTTTTCGTCGCCAATGGCGTCGAGTCCGACCGGCTGTGCGACCGCAGCGGCTGCCAAGAAGTAGCCGCAGATGAACGCGGATGAACGCAGATAAGAGGAAATAGAATGGCTCTTTCTTTTCATCTGCGTTCATCCGCGTTTATCTGCGGCTGTTTCCTCTTTTTCACTCAGCCGCCTGGAACCCGATCTTCGTAAAGCCCGCCTGCAGCACGCTGGTGTACACCGTCACCACGTTGTCGTACCGCAGATTGCGCGCGGGCTTGATGAAGACTTGGATGTCTTCGGTTTTACGGCCGGCATTTTTCAGGCCTTCCAGCAGTGTCGTCAGCTGGGCCGTCAGTTGTGTGTCACTGCTGGCGCTGGTGCGGCCGACGAAGGCGCGGAAACCGCTCGGCGGCAGTGGACTGACGCTGATCGTCACCGGGTCTTTGGGCACGAGGTTCGGATCGACGGTGGTATCGGACACGCCGCCCGACGTGATCGGCAGGTTCGACGCCAGGTACCGGTCGGCGCCGCCGAACTTGCCGACCATCATCAGGAAGATCAGCAGCACCATTACGACGTCCACCAGCGGCGTCATGTCGGGGCCGCTGTCGTAGTGGACTCGGTTGTTGCGGTTGAACTTCATGGGAGAGTGGAGAGTTGG
>DASVSC010000038.1:0-18766 GCA_036388295.1 Tepidisphaeraceae bacterium
CGTCTAGGTCGACGAACGACCGGCCGAGGATGGCCTGGGCCTGCGTCGGGTCGGCGACGCGCACCTGTTCCAGCGGGCGGTCTTCGACCGATCCGAAGACCGGCCCGCGGCCGCCGATCAGCCGGCCGATCTGTTCGGCGACGCGGCGCACCGTCGTCAGCCGGCCGGTGCCGATGTCCACGGTCTGCCCTTCGAGTCCCGGCGTGACACAGCAGCCGATCAGCGCCGCCGCGACGTCCGCGACGTGCACCCAGTCCACCGGCCGCACGCCACTGCTCAGCGCCGGCGGCTGACCGCCCAGCAGCGACAGCGTGACGTACGGCACGAGCTTGCGTGTGTCGCTTTGGCCGGGCCCGTAGACCATGAACACGCGCGTCATCGTCACCGGCGTTCCGTACAGGCGATAGAACATTTTCGCGTACAGCGACGCCGCCGCCTTCGATGCCGCGTAGGGCGACGACGGCGCTTCGTCCGCGGTCGCCGGCTCTTCGAGCGACCCGGTCATCACGATCCGCCGGCAGGCCGTCCCGGTGACGGCGCGCAACAGGTTCACGGTCGCGTGCAGGTTGTTATCGAACGCCGGCCCCACGTGTGCCAGATCGCGTGACCCCATCACGTGACCGGCCAGGTGCAGCAAATAGTCGGGTCGAGCGGCGACCAGCAGCGCGTCGACCGCTGCGGGGTCGGCGAGGTTCGCCTGGTGCCATTGACGAACGAACGGGCCGAACGGCGTCGCGCGGCGGGAGACGCCGTGTACGATCGCGTCGGCCTCGGCCAGCATCCGGCAGACGTGCCGGCCGATGAAGCCGCTCGCGCCGGTGACCAATACCGTCGCGTTCGAAAGGGATGTCCAGGATTCCGGCCGCACCGACTGCCATTATGCCCGCGCCAGGCCCGGCGGGCTGTTCGTCTGATAAGAAAAGTCGCACCTCACGACGGCCGCCCCGCCGAACAAAGCCGGCGACCGTGCCGACCCCGTCAGTTCGCCCCGTCTGACACCGCATGGCCCTGAGGCCGGGGCCGCCGATCAACGGCTTGCTCGCCCGTCACCCGGCCATACGAACGATCGTCCGCTGAAGTTGCCGACACAGCCGCGTCATGCGCGGCAGGTCGTCAATGACCCAGTTCGTATGCCGAGCGCAGTAGTGGCGTGTCAATTCGGTATAATCCGAGTTCGTGAGCCGTCTTTGGCAAGCCATCCGGGATGCGATCGTCGAAGAACGATATCTCATCAGCTTTCACGCGGATGAACGCTGTGAAGAACGCGGCATGAGTTCGTGGCAGCTTGCTGCGGAAGTCGAAGCCGCTGAACTTTGGCGGGAACGGCCGAGCAGCCAGCCACACGCGTCCGTGATCCTGCGACAAGCGTTGGCGAGCGGCGAAGCCGTCTTCGCCATTTGGGCATGGCTGCCGATCGAAAGCAAAGCCCTGCTGGTGACGGTATACTTTGAAACGCCGGACGACGCATGACCAAACGCGAAACCCGAAAACGCTGGGTCCAACGTGGCCGCTATGCGGTGGAAGTCGACGTCGAAGTCGTCTTCCCAGCCGACGCGCCCGAACAAGCGTGCATCGAACCCAAGACGGCCAAGTTCCTGCACGAAGTGGCCAGGCACGCGTCGGAAGGTGACGTGGCTTGGTTACGCACGGTCGGACGCGTTTTCGAAGCCGTAGCGATTTAACGGCACAAATCGCCGCAGAGGACGATTCATATAACCCTCAGCACGAGGGCCAACGTGATCCGCGCTTAACGCAACGCCGTTGATCGGCCGGAAGACGCTCCGGCCTGAGGTGCCCCGACGCCGGGACCGGTCCACGGCCGCGCGTGGTTATGCCGCAGGCTGTGGCGGTAAAGTATTCTGGGCTTTGCGTGCGTAAGCCGATGCGTGTCGCGCATGACTTGCGACGTGCGCCGTGGCCGCCGCATGGCCGGCAGCACGCGCTGCCGCGCAAGCTGCGGGACAACCCGCTTCCCGGGCAGCCGCGTGGGCCGCGAAGGCGGCCTGACGCGCTTCGGTCATTCTGATTTCACCACGGACCCACGCCCGAGCCGCATCGATCGCTTGCCGTGGTCGCCGATCACCGGGATGCGCCGATTCGAAGTGCGGAAGTACGCGTTCCGCACAGTCCGCCGCCGACAACGCCGCCGCGTGATGTTCGGCGATGGTGCCTGCCGAAGTCGTGTGGGTCGCCTTCTGCGGCATAACCTAGGCTGATGCCGTTTGCGTCGGGTGCCACTTGGCTTCGACTTTCGCCACCGCCGCGGCGACGAAGTCAGCGATCGTCAGCGTCCCCTTGAGCGCATCGGCTGCGTCGAAGTACGGCCGTACGCTCACCGTACCGGTTTCAATTTCCTTTTCGCCCACCGTCAGCAACAGCGGCGTTTTGGCCATCAGGGCGGTGCGGATTTTGCTGCCGATTTTGTCGCCGCTGTTGTGGAGTTCGACACGCAAGTTCGCGTCCTTCAACTGCTGCGTGACCTTCGCGGCGTACTCGTCTGCCTTTTCGCTGACCGTTAAAACAGCGACTTGCACCGGGGCCAGCCAGAGCGGGAACGCGCCGGCGAAGTGTTCGGTCAGCACGCCGATGAAGCGTTCCATGCTGCCGAACGGCGCGCGGTGGATCATCACCGGGCGGTGCGGGTGGTTGTCCGCGCCGACGTAGTGCAAATCGAACCGCTGCGGCAGCTGGTAATCGACCTGCACCGTGCCGAGCTGCCATTCGCGGCCGATGACGTCGCGGACGACGAAGTCGATCTTCGGCCCGTAAAACGCGGCCTCGCCGGGCTCTTTGGTGAACGGCACGCCGAGTGTTTCCGCGGCGGCAATGCAGGCGGCTTCGGCGGCATCCCATTGGCTGGCGTCGCCGACGAACTTATTCGAATCAGGGTCGCGCAAGCCGACGCGCACGCGGTAATCGTTCATGCCGAGCGTGCTGAGCACGATCTTGACCAGTTCCAGGCAGCCGCTCACTTCCGCGGCCACTTGTTCGGGCGTACAGAACAGGTGCGCGTCGTCCTGCGTGAAGCCGCGCACGCGGGTCATGCCGCCGAGTTCACCGCTTTTTTCCCAGCGGTACACCGTGCCGAACTCGGCGTAGCGGATGGGCAAGTCGCGGTAGCTGCGCTGCTCGCTGGCGTAGATGCGGATGTGCATCGGGCAGTTCATCGGCTTGAGCAGGTAGCCGTCGATGTCGCCCTTTTCCATCAGGTTCGACAAATCGCCGCAAGTGCATTTTTCCTCGGCCAGCTTGGCAACAAAATCACGGTCCACCAGGGGCGGGAACTGGCTCTCGCGGTAGTACGGGAAGTGGCCGCTGGTCTTGTACAAATCCAGCCGGCTGATGTGGGGCGTGAAGACCTGGCTATAGCCTTGGCGCTTCAGGTGATGGCCGATGAAGTTCTGCAGTTCCTGACGGACGATCGCCCCCTTGGGCTTCCAGAGCACCAGGCCTTGGCCGACCTGATCGTCGATGGTGTAGAGGCCCATCGCCGGGCCGATGACGCGGTGGTCGCGCTTCTTGGCCTCGTCGAGCATTTTCTGGTGCTGGTCGAGCTGCTTCTTGTCGAAGAACGCGGTGCCGTAGATGCGGGTGAGCTGTTCGCGGGCCTGATCGCCCCGCCAGTACGCGCCGGCGATGCTCATCAGCTTGAACGCTTTGATCTTGCCGGTGCTTGGGATGTGCGGGCCGCGGCAGAGGTCGAGGAAATCGCCCTGCTCGTACAGGCTGACGCTGGTTTCGCCGCTTTTTTCCAGATCATCGATCAGCTCTTTCTTGAACCGCTGATTGCGGCCGGCGAGGCGCTGGCGCGCGTCTTCCGGCTGCACGTCTTCGCGGCCGAACTTGAAGTCGGCGGCGATAATCGCCTCCATCTCCTTTTCGATCTTCGGCAAGTCGTCCTGCGTCACCTTCACGCCGGCGGGGAACTCGAAGTCGTAGAAAAAGCCGTTGTCGATGACCGGGCCGATGGTGTACTGCAACCCGTCGCCGTACAGGCGGCGCAGCGCCTGCGCCAGCACGTGCGCCGTGCTGTGGCGCAGGACGGCCAGTCCTTCCGGGTCTTTTTCGGTCACGATGCTGACGCTGTGTTCGCCCGTCAGCGGGTGCGACAGGTCGACGAGCTTGCCGTCGACGCGGCCGACGATGGCCGCCTTGGCCAGGCCGCGGCCAATGCTTTCGGCCAGTTGGTAAACGGTGCTGCCGTCGGGGAGTTCGCGTTTGCTGCCGTCGGGGAGGATTGCGGTGGCCATAGGAGGCGTTGAATTGTCCGCGGCCGCGGGCGGACTGCAAGAGCACGGGTCAAACCGGCGTAGGAGGATGAGAACGTGATGTCCCTGTATGACGTCTCACACCTGTGTCTGGGACTTCATAGGACGATAGACGCTCTCGCTTAATCGTTCTATGTTAATCGTCAAAGTCGAGAGGACGCCGATGATCGAAGCGCTTGAACGCCGCACGCACCTGAACGGGACGATTCGCGTCTTCACCGACGAGGAGACCATCCGCATCGTCGGCGACCGAGCCAGCAATCGATTGATCCTTGAGCCGCCAGACGACGGCGACGGTCGTGCGCCAGGTCTGGCGATCCGGACGGACGGGGTGAGCGGGACGAGGCTGATCATCGACGGCAAGAACACTTCCAGCTTTATCGTCATTTCCGAAACGGACGGCCGGCCCATCACGATCGACTTGGGCGAGGGTGAGGACGAACTCAACATCGCCTCTGAAGTCATGTTCGGCCGCACGGACATCAGTATGGGGCCGGGTTAGGATCGCCTCCCGGTCGGGAACGCAGCCTTGTTCGCCAGCACGCACATCGACCTCGGCCCGGGCGACGACGCCGTCCGCACGAGCGGTCGGTTCGAGCGGCACACGATCGAAGGCGGGGACGGCGAAGACCGGATGACGTTCTTCGATGGCGTGATTTCGACCGGCAACGTCTCTCTCCTGCCGGGACCAGGCCGCGACCGGATCGATTTTGGTGCGTTCAGCACCAATAGCATCGACGGCAAGCTGCTGATCGTGGACCGCCAAGGCCCATTGAGCGTGACCGGCTCAGGCCTGTCGGTCGGCCGCGAGACGACCATCTCCACCGGCAACTCCATTGACCGCATCACGCTCACGAACGCGCGGTTCGGGCGAAACGTGTACATCGACACGCGGGGCGGCAACGACGTGATCACCTTCACCGGATCGAGGTTCCGACGGGAGCGTTTCATCTGGCCGGGCGAGGGCGACGACGACGTCATCGAGTAGGTGATCGACTTCTTTTCGCGTTGGTCTTCATACCAGCGGTCCTTCCTCCCAGAAGTCGCCCGAATCTTTTCCGCCGACGAGTTCGTCGTCCTCCTCCTGGCCGTAAGCGTCGTTGTTCCCGCCATCGCCTACGATGTAGAAGTAGTCGATGCCGCCGTTGTCGCCAGCGATGATTCGTTTGCGCATTGGACTGCAGGACGAGTTCAAGGCGATCCTGAACGGCGTGTCGACAACCTCCGGTACTCCGATACGTAACCCGAACTATGCCCCGCCGACGTTCGAGTACCGCGACTTATACAAGAGCCACACCGGAATCCTTGTCCGAGGCGGAACGACTGGCAACAACACGATCTCCCTCAACGACAGTTCCGCCATCGGCGTGCCGCCCGATTACACGGACACGGTCAATCTGAGTTCCTTCGACGTCAACGGGTATGATGGTAACGACGACATCCGAGTCTCGACCAGCAAACCGGTCCGCATCGACGGCGGCGTAGGCGCCGATTACATCGTCGGCGGCAACGGCCGCGACACGATCAACGGTGCTGGCGGGAACGACAGCGTGTTTGGCGGCTACGGCACTGACATCATCAACGGCGACAGCGGGGATGATGAACTCCGCGGCGAATGGGACAGCGACACTATCACAGGTGGTTCCGGGGCGGACCTCATGCGTGGTGGTTTGGGCGACGACAGATTCTACTTCGGCGGCGACGGCTCGATCGATCGCGTCTATGGCGAGGACGGCACGGATTATCGCCTGAGCTACGACTCGGATGACTATTGGCTGGAGTGATGTTCTCGGCAATGGGAGATCATCCCCACTCGATGGACGCTACAATCGCGCGTGAGTTAACCCGGCGTGCACGCCGCACGCCGTCATGTCTTACTTGCAAACCGAGGCCAACCATGTTCGACACTCTGGAAAACCGCACGTTCTTCAACGGCACCGTCCGCGTCACCATCGACGATGAGAGCATTCGCATGACCGGTGATCGGGCGGGCAATCTGGTCCGACTTGAAGCAGCCGACGGACGCGAAAATTCTTCCCCGGCGTTCTTCGTCGTGCCTGAAGTGAACACGAGGCTTATCATCAACGGCGACGTGCGTTCGGTTTCCGGCGTGATCGCGCCCGAGGGTAGACCGCTATTCATCGATCTCGGTTCGGGCGAAGACCGTTTAATCACTGGGTCTCGCCCGACGTTCGGTGAGACGACCATCGCCATGGGCCCCGGGAACGACTTCTTCGACTCCTACGCCACCTTCGATTCACTCACAGTGGACGGGGGCGATCACGACGACCGAATCATCATCCGGGGCGGCGTCGTTTCCACGGGAAACGTCGACCTGTTCCCCGGGGCGGGGCGTGACCAAGTTTTGTTCGCCTCACCGGCTGAGACGTTGATCGAGGGCAAACTGCTCATCCGGGACCGGCAAGGCCCGCTCACCGTCTCCGCGACGGGGCTCTTCGTGAAACGGGAAACGACCATCGCGACCGGCAACTCGATCGACCGGATCACGATCAACAATTCCCGCTTCGGGCGCTTCACGACCATCGACACGCGGGGTAACGACGACGTGATCGACGTCCGCGGCACAAGGTTCAGGCGGGGCCGAGACCTGTCGCCCGGTGAAGGCGACAACACCGTTGAAGAATGAAACCCTTAGGAACGGAAAAGGGGACAGTCCCCGTTTTGCTTTCCTAGGCCGTACGGGTCATGGCGGCAGCACGGCCTTGCGTACAAGACCGTGGCACCCGGCCACGACGTGCCAACGCTTCGGACTCAACACGAGCGTGCCCCACCCTTACTTTAAATGGGCATCGGGATCGACCGGTCACGTCGCGAACACGCGGTTTCGGCACGATGGCCCAGTCCGTTCGCCGCACGGGCGGCGCGGCGGACCGGCAGGAGATAGCCGTGACACGCGTGAGAGGCCAACAAAAAAGCCGCCACGGCGAGCACGTCGGGCTCGCCGCAGCGGCGTCAAAACTAATTGAATGGCCGGTATCGGCTTATCGCGAGCGATTGGTCGCGGCGTCCTCATTGATGCTCGACAAGGCCAGGCGCGTGAGCTTCTGGTCGGTCGCTTTTTCTTCCTGCAGCGTCTGTTCCAGCAGCGCCACCACCGGGGCCAGGCCGAGGCGTTCGGCGATGGCGCGGGCCGTGCCGTAGCCGGCGATTTCGTAGTGCTCGACGCGCTGGGCGTTGGCGATCAGGCCGGCATCGCGCACGTCGTCGGTGCCCGCTTCGGCGAGCCACTGTTGGGCCTCTTTGGCAATGCCCTGCATGGCCGCACACGTATGGCCGCCGGGCGAGAAGTTCATTTGGGTGGCAATGCGCTCCAGGCGTTCCTTCTGCTGTTCGGTCTCCCGCACGTGCGCCTCGAATGCCATGCGCAGGTCCGGGTGGCTGGTCTGCTTAGCCATAGTCGGCAGGTTGGCCAGGATCTGGGTTTCGGCGCTGTACAGGTCACGAAGTTGTTCGACAAGAAACTCGTGCAGGGTGTTGATCTTCGCCATGGTCATCTCCGTTGGTCTCGACACTAAGAGATTACGCTAGTCGGCCTAAGGGTTCGCTGAACCCTTGGTGAATCGGGTTTTACGTTCAGATGAAGTTGCTGCCTCACCTCACGCCGTGCTGCCGTCCGTGCCACGACCGGTCAAATGCGATGAATCCTAGCCCGACGACCCAGAAGAGGCCGAGCAGGCCGATCACGACTGCGGCAACCCGTCCGAGGCCGAGCGAAGCGACATTCAGGAACGGGTACGGCGACCCGCCGCCGGCCACGCCCAGCACCGCGATCCACGCCCCGTACACCGCCGGCCCGATCAGCCACGGCAGTGCGTCGCGCCAGCGCAGCGTCCCCTTCGGAATGCACACAGCCCACAGCACGACATAAGCCAGCGGGACGAGGTCATGAAACACCGTGTCGAGCACCAGCGTCAGCCCGCGCGGGTTCCATAGCCGGCGCAGCACGATCTCGTAAACCCCGCACACGACCGTCGCGTACACCGCCAGCGCCGTCGCCAACCGCGGCCGTGCGAACGGTCCGTCGAACCGCCACGCCAGCCGCACCGCCGCGACCGCAACGGCTGCGTTCACCATGTTCGTGAAGAAGCTGAAGAACGCGACCAGCGTCCGAAGCACGCCGGCGACCGTCCCGCCCGAACCGGCGAGCCAGATCGACAGTTGCACCAACAGCGCCGTGCCGCCGACGATGCCGAGCACGGCGTAGGCTGACCGGACGGCACCCGCTGAAGTTACGGGCCGATCAGGCAACTTGAATCCTCTATTAGGCGACGGCGATGGATCATTTGCGTCGCCGCGACCGGGTCGGCAGTTGTGGCCGGTCGATCGGCTCGATCATGGTGATGTTCGGAATCGCGACCATGCTCACTTTGCCGAGTTGCTTCTCGACGTCTTCGGATGCGCGAAGGAAAAGCGTAATTTGTGAGACGAGCGTTTTGCGCGGGTCCGCCACAATCACGCGGTCGCCGCTGTCCAAAATCAAACGGTACGGCTGCGTCGGATTTTTCTCGAACAGGTCGGCCAGTTCGGAGGGACTCATGGCGTCACTATACCGTTTCAGCCCACGCGCCCGCAGCAAAATGCGTCACGACGTCAAGCCGATTCAGAACCGGCCTTCGTCTCCGCTTCCGCCTTCAGCCACTGCGCGCGTCGCAGCAGAAACCGGCGCAGGTGCGGCCCGACGACGTACCGGCCGATCAGCCAGCCGAGCGGGCCGTACGGCACTTCGAAGCGCAGCTTGTCGACCAGGTGCGTGCCGCCGTCGGCGTTGCGATAGAAGTGGTGATTGTGCTCCAGAAACCTGAACGCGCCGCGGGTCATGCGGTCCTGAAAGAAACGTGGCCGGTCGTAGCTGGTGACGACCGCGCTGAGCCGGCGACGCAGGCCCAGGTGACGCGCCTCGAACGTGATGGCGTCGCCGAGTTCCAGCAGACCCGTCGTGCGGCCGGCGACGACACGCTCACGCGTCGGCCCGGCGGACCGGACATGCGCCTCGACGTCACGCGCGAGATCGAAGCAGCGCTCCGGCGGGGCCGCAATGTCAATGGAAACGCGAACGACATGCACACGGCCCTTTATACCGGCTCCGACGCACCGCGTAATGCGTCCGACCGAGACGAACACGCACGCGACTTGCCATTTTCCCCAACCGTACTATCATGGCTAGTACAGATCATGTCGTTCGACCTTTCCATCTCGCCCGGTAGCGCGTCGCCGATCTTTAAGCAGATCGTCGACCAAGTGCGCCTGGCCCTGGCCGCCGGACGGCTCAGCGAGGGCGACCCACTGCCCAGCGTGCGGGCGATGGCGGAAAAGCTGCTGGTGAACCCGAACACGGTCGCCAAGGCGTACACCGAACTGGCCGGCGACGGCACCATCGAAACCCAGCCCGGCCGCGGCGTGTTCGTCGGGCGGCGACGGCAGGTGTACACCAAAGCTGAACGCCTGCGCCGGCTGAAGCCGCACGTCGACGCCCTTGTCACCGAGGGCCTGCTGCTGGGCTTTTCGCTCGAAGAGCTGATCGAAAGCGTCACCGTTAAAGCGGCCGAGCTGCGGCCGAAAAAGGAACGGGTTCCATGAGCGACGTCGTCATCGAAACACACGCCCTGACGCGCTATTTCGGCCGCCACTGCGCGCTCGACGGCGTCTCACTGCGCGTCCCGCGCGGCAGCGTCTTCGCTCTGCTCGGGCGCAACGGGTCGGGCAAGAGCACGCTCATCCAGATCCTGCTCAACCTGCTCACGCCGACGCGCGGCACGTCCAGCGTCTTCGGCGAAGACAGCCGACGGCTGTCGCCCGCCACGCTCGCCCGCGTTGGCTACGCGCCCGAGAACCACCCGCTGCCCGCGTCGCTGAAAGTCAGCGACGTCCATGCCTTTCAGCGCAGCTATTACCGCACCTGGGACGACGCGCTGTTCGCCACCGTGCTCGACCACTTCGGCCTTTCGCCGGCGCAAAAGATCGGCCACCTCTCGCGCGGCCAGCGGGCCGGGCTGGCGATGGCGCTGGTGATGGCCCCGCGGCCCGAACTGCTGGTGATGGACGACCCGAGCCTCGGCCTGGACCCGGTCGCCCGGCGCACGTTGCTGGAAGCGATGCTGCTGACGACGCGTCAGCGGGGCACGACGGTGTTCTTCACTTCTCATCTGCTCGACGACGTGGAGCGCGCCGCAGACCACATTGCCATTCTGGACCGCAGCGTGCTGCGCGTCAGTTGCACGATGGAGACGCTGCGCAGCTGTGTGAAACGGTTCGCCTTGAGCGTCGCGCCCGACGCGGCCGCCCCGCTGCTGGTCCTGCCCGGTTTGCTGCAGTCGCGCCGCGAAGGGCCGACGCTGCTGCTGACGATCGCTAACGCCGACGAGGACGTATTGCGCCAACTGCGCACCGCGTCGGCCGGGCAACTGGAAGAAGTGCCGCTGACGCTGGAGGACAGCGTCGTCGGCTACCTCGGCGACACCAAGCACCAGGTGTCGCTGTTCGACCGCACGCGCCCGAGCGCGGAGGTGGCATGATGTGGGCCTATTTCGTCAAAGACGTCAAAGAGAACGCCCGCTGGGGCCTGCTCGCCGCGCTGCTGTTGAGCGGTTTGCTGGCCTACCTGCTGTACAACGGCCCGCGCACGAACGGCAGTTATCAGCCACTTTCGCTTGTCGGCGACACCTATCTAACCGGGACGAAGATCGGTTTCGCGGTCGTCGGGTTGGGATTGGGGCTAGCGCTCGTATTGTCCGACCGGCGGCGCGGGCACTGGGGCTTCGCCGTTCACCGGCCGGTGCCGCGGTGGAAGCTTTTCGCCGCTAAGGTGCTCGCGGGCGTCGCGCTCTACACGCCGGCTGCCCTAATCGCCGTCGCCACCGCGGCGCTGCTGGCCAGCCTGCCGCGGGTCGTGAAAGCGCCGTTCGCGACGGAGATGCTCCTGCCGACGGTCTACTACGCCCTGGCCGGCCTGATGTGGCTGTCGGCGGGGATGCTGGTCGGTTTGCGGCAAGCGCGCTGGATCGGCAGCCGAACATTCCCGGCGATCGGCGTCGCTCTGGTCGCCTCAGTCGTAGACGAATGGGCGATTCACTTTTACGAAGCGGCACTGGCCGATCTGGCGGTCCTCCTCGTCATGCTCGCGGCGGGCGCCGCGGCGTTCGCGCATAACGGCGACGACGCACAGCAACCACGCCCCGCACGGCCGTTCAAGGCGATGGCCGTCGGCGTCGGCGTCTTGGCCATTCTGATGCTGCTCGGCACGATCGTGAGCAGCATCGGGTTAATGTTCATGTTCGTCAGACCGGACCTGATCAACGGAAATCGGTACATCCTCGACGAACGCGGCCGGCCATATCTGGAGCTTCGAACAACTGAATCTACTGCCCGCTTTGACGTGAAGGGCGACCGCATCAATTCTGCCGACGATGCCTGGCTATCGGTGCACGCGGCCGCTTTCATTTATCTGAGTGGCACGGACCGGAATGAACAGACACCGCCGCGGTCGTGGAGGCGGTATTTCGAAAGCTTCTTACGGCCAGAGGCGTATCTGGAGATTAAATCAAGCGACGACAACGACGCCCGTTGGTATTACGTCCACGCCCAGCGGACGATCGAAGGCCATAGTGGCCTGAGCGGTGAACGGATCGGCAGCATCGGCTTGAGCGGCTTTCGCGGCGCCGCCGAGCCGGCCGAGCCGTTTCCGCCGGACGTGCAAATCGACTCGTCCTATCTTGCGGGGCGGTCGCTGTTGATTCTGACGGGCGACCGGGCAGTGCTGGCGGAGTTCGGGACGCGCAACGTCCGGTCGATTTTCACCGCGCCGGATCACGCCCGCGTGTTGTCGACGGAACTGGTCGTTCCCGCGGGCGTCCGGCAAATGTCCAACGCACGCTCACTCGACGACTTGGGCCAACAGGTTTGGGCCGTTGCCATGACCCCTGGGCGCTTTCACCTGGTGCCGGTCAGCGGGACCACGTCGGGCGAGACGAATGCGGAGGTGCGAGCGGTGTCAGTGCCGATCGACCCGCTGCCTTGGGACGCAAGCCTGATGATTTCAATGGACCGGTACGGCCAACTGTTCGCCCTCACGGTCGCACCGCTGAACCCGACACTGATCCCGACCCTGATCACGCTGTATGACGGCCGGGAAATCAGCCGTATCTCACTGCCGCCGGTGCCGGCCGTCGCCACGGGTGGTCATCTCGCCGAACTGGCAACGGCTGTGGTCAGTCCGCCCGCTTTGGCCCTGACGCAGGCGCGGCGGGATTCGGCAGAATACTTCCGCGAGGTCCGGCCGCCGCCCTACCTGTGGCCGGCGGTGTTGCTGACGACGCTAACGGGCGTGGCCGGCGTGCTGGCGATCGTGCGGCGGGCGGGGCTCGGGCGGGTGACAGCGGTCATCTGGTCGCTGCTGACCGTCGTATTCGGCCCGGCCGCCCCGCTGATGTTGCTGTGCTTGTCCCCGCGGCCGGCCCGCGAACGCTGTTCGGCGTGCGGGAAGCCGCGGCCCGTCGACCGCGACGCCTGCCCGCACTGCGCCGCCGGCTGGCCGACGCGGGCCGACCCGGCGACGGCGGTGTTCGATGACCCGACGCGGTCGGCGGCATAAGGGCGAGCGAATCCGCACAATCGTCCGGATTTTGGCCGACAAACGGCCGCGGAACGGTACAACTGACCGGGCCGGCGACGCCGAGCACGCCGGGCCGTCCGTTTGGTTCCTTCTCCTCGGTGCACGGGAGAGGGAACCGAATGCCTGCGACGCGTGGAAGGTGATTCGTCGGGTGGGTTGTGTCGTCGCGTTCGGGTGGCAAGGTTTGTATTCAAACCTTGCCACCCGCCGTAGGGCGCGTGAAGCGTTCGGTTTCGTTTGATGGGTGGTCGGGGTGCCACGGTTTGTACTCAAGCCGTGTCTGCTTCGTCGGAAGACACGGCTTGAGTACAAACCGTGGCACCCAGAGTGGTCCCTTTATGAAAGGACGCTTGTCCTCCACGGCGTTCTGCAGGCGATGGAGGCCAAGATGCGCACGAGAGTGGCCCATAGGATGCCGTCTTTTGAAAACGGGGACGACTTGCCGTTCGCCCCTCTGGCTAACCCTCTCCCGGCGTACCGGGAGAGGGAACCGAACGCCGGCGGCGGGTGCGATACACGTTGTTGCGATTCGCGGCGTAGGGCGGGCACTGCCCGCCGCCGGGCGGAACACGGCGGGCAGTACACGGCGGGCAGTACACGGCGGGCAGTGCCCGCCCTACGGCAGAGGGGTTGTCGCATCCGACACGTTCGCTGCGCTCGCCGCGGATGATGACGGCCTTGGCGCGTCGAAAGCGTGGACCGAACGCCCGCGGCGAGCGGCGTTCGAAGGCCCTAAGTCGCGTGGCGGTCTGGGCAAGGGCCGTACGGCCGGCGGACCCCTGTTTTCGGGCCGATTCTGTGGCCGGCCCTGCGTTTACGTCGCGCTGCGCGTTTGCGAATGGCCGAAACAAGATCGACGCCTCTTTCGCCACTTACGCCGGCCATGACTCGCCGACGCCGCGGGTCGCCGCTATCGTGTTTGCCATGGAAGTGCCGTTATTGGACCTGCGTCAGCAGTACGCCGGTTCGCTCAAGGAAGAGATTCGCTCGGCCATCGACCGCGTGTGTGACGCCCAGGCACTGATCCTGGGTCCGCACGTCGAAGGCTTCGAGAAAAACCTGGCCGCGTATTGCGGCACGAAGCACGCGATCGGCGTGAGCAGCGGCACCGACGCGCTGCTGGCGTCGCTGATGGCGCTGGACATCAAGGCCGGCGACGAAGTGATCGTGCCGGCGTTTACGTTCTTCGCCACCGCCGGCTGCGTGGCGCGCGTCGGGGCGACGCCGGTGTTCGTCGACATCGATCCGAAGACGTTCAACATCGACGTCAGCCAGGTCAAAGCGGCGATCACGGAGAAGACCAAGGCGATCATCCCCGTCGATTTGTTCGGTCAGGTGGCGGATATCGAAGCGATCAACGAAATCGCCTGCGCGCACGGCCTGTACACGATCGAAGACGCCGCCCAGGCGATCGGCGCGAAGCGCAACGGCCGCCCCGCCTGTTCGCAGGCGGCGATGGGGTGCCTGAGCTTCTACCCGACGAAGAACCTCGGCGCGTTCGGTGACGCCGGGGCGGTTTGCACGAACAGCGACGAATTGGCCACGAAATTGCGGAAAATCCGCGTGCACGGCAGCGGGCACACGTACTTCCACGAAACCGTCGGCGGCATGTTCCGCCTGGCAGCCATCCAGGCGGCGGTGCTGGACGTGAAGCTGAAATATTTGGACGGCTGGCACGACGCCCGCCGTCGCCACGCGGCCATCTACGACCGCGTGTTGGCCGGCACGTCGGTCGTCACGCCGCCGATCGCCGCGTGCAATCAGAGCATTTACAACCAGTACGTGGTGCGCGTCCAGAATCGCGACGCGATCAAGGCCAAGCTGGCTGAGAAGAAAATTGGCTCGGCGGTCTATTACCCGCTCGGTCTGCACCTGCAGGACTGCTTCAAGTACCTGGCCCACCGCCCCGGCGATTTCCCGGAAACGGAGCGGGCGACCCAGGAAGTGCTCGCGCTGCCGGTCTATCCGGAACTGACCGACGAGCAGGTGACGTTTGCGGCGGAAACGCTCAAGGGGCTGGTGGCTTAGGGCTAGTAGCTGGTGGCCAAGCGGAAGACAGCGTTTGCGTCTTCAGCCACTAGCGACCAGCTACCAGCCTCTGCTTACGACAGTTCGTCGATCAGCTTGTCGGCCGCGCCGTCGAGCTTGTCTTCGGTCTCGTAGGTGCCGGCTTCGATCTGGCTCTTGATCAGGTTGACCTTGTCCCAGCGGACGTCGTTGGTCTTGAGTTGGGTCATCAGGCGGTCCACCGTGCCGAGTTCGAGGCGGTCGGCGCCGCGGGCGGGTGCCGTCGGGGCGGCGGCGGCGGGCTTGGCGGCCGACTGGGTGCCGTAAGCGCGGGCGATCGACTGGGCGTTGTGGAGGGGGTTGACGTTCATATGTGGACTCCGGCTACTTGGGGAAGTCTAGGCCGCCGGTTCTGACGGCTTGGCATTGCTTCCGACTCTGTCGCGGCCGTTCCATCGGCCACTCACTTGCGGCCTCGCGTCATCGCGGGGCCTCCTCCGTGAACAATTGAAGTATCGTCGGGGCAACACGCAATTCTTGAACACATCATCACCGGCTTTAGTTTTCGGTAAGTATCTTGTCTAACTCGACTTAGCGTATTATGAAGTGCAATTAATGCGCGGCAGGCAAGAAATGCACCTCAAATCGGCCGGGTTCGAAGCTACTTATTCTACCCAAATTATCCATTTTAACAATTCATCGCTGATTTCAAAGTTAGCGAGAGCGATCTTATCGGGCGGTCCGCTTCGTCGGACTTATCGGACGGCAATGGATTGCCATGAACGCCGGCCGTTTGTATCGTCGGCCGTCCATGGCGGAGCGGCCTGACGCGGTGCTGTTTGATTTCGATGGCGTACTCGTCCACAGCGAGCCGCTGCACTTCCTGGCGTTCAAGGCCGTCGCCGACCGCGAACACCTGACGCTGACCGAAGAACTCTACTACAACGAACTGCTCGGCTTCGACGACCGGGGGGCCGTGCTGCGGCTGCTGACGCTCAACCACAAGCCGACAACGCCCAGCATCGTGCTGCGGTTGCTGGCGGAGAAGCAGAAGGTCGCCGCCGGCCTGATCCATGAACGGCATTACGAAGCCCTCAGCGGTGTGGAGGCGACGGTCCGCGGCTTGTGGCGGAACTATCCGCTGGCCGTCTGCTCCGGCGCCCGGAGCACCGAAATCGAGCTGATGCTGGACGCCGTGCGGCTGCGTGACTGCTTCCGCGTGATCGTCAGCGCCGAGGACGTGAAAATCGGCAAGCCCGACCCGCAGTGCTACCAGCGGGCGCTGGAGATGCTGACCGAGCGGTTTCACTCGCCGTTCGACGCCCGGCGCTGCGTGGTCTTCGAAGACGCCCCGCGGGTGCTCGACCGCCTGAAGCCGCTGGGCTTCTACTGCGTCGGCCTGGCCGGACACATCCCGCCGGAGCGGTTCACGTCCGCCGACGTGGTGCTAACCAGCCTGAACCCGGCGGAAGTGAAGGCGAAGCTGCCGCACCTGGAACTGTACGAAGGCTAAAGGTGACGACGATGCCGGCCTGTGAACTCAAGCCCGACGACAAAAAGCAGTTCATTAGCGACGTCGGTCAGGACTTGGTCCGTCGGCACGGCAAGCAGAAGTATTACCCGCCGGACGAAGTCCGCCAGTCGCGTCAGTCGGCTGGCTACCCACTCGATATCGAATGCTGGGCGATGGTCATTTTCACGACACCCGAAGATTTCGAGTTCATCCACCAAGCCGTCGGCGACGCGTGCGACTATGCGGCCATGAAAACCGAAGTGCTGACCGATTTGGCCGGCACGTCGTCGTTCTGGCTGCCCGATGTCAGTTTGTCGTGGCTGGAATGGCCGGACATTGACTTGTCATCGCTTTTCGACTGGTTCGACTTCACCCCATGACTCCCGACGCCACCACGCAAGCGTTCCTCTCGCCCGACGCCACTTGGGTCGGCGTGCTGCTATTGGTCATCGCCGGCCTGTTCCTGGCGGCCGTGGTGGTCGGCCGGGTCAGCCGGGCGGTCGCGCCGGAGGCGTACGACGATACCGGGCCGCATAACGAGCCGGATTGAATTGAGGCGTAAGGGGAGAGGCGTAAGGCGTAAGCAGGAAAAGAGACGATGTCTTCTTACGCCTTACGCCTCTCCCCTCACCCCTTCTCCTCCGCCCCCAGCATCCGCCCCAGCTTCTTCAGGCCGTGGAACATGCGCGACCGCAACGTGACGGCCTTCGCCCCCGTGATCTGTTCCATTTCTGCGTAGCTGAGATCCTGGAAGATGCCCAGCATGATGACTTCTTTCTGGTCCGGCGGCAGGCCGTCCATGGCTTTGAGCATGCGGACGATTTCCTCGCGCTTCTGCACGTCGTCGGTGGCGTTGCGGGCAATCGTGTTCGGGTCGCCGGTCTGGTCGGCGTTTTCGATCTTCAGTTCGGTCAGGTTCCGCACCGGACTGCGTTTCTTCCGCCGGGCGTTGTTGATGGCCAGATTGCGGGCGATCGTGAACAGCCAGGTGCTGAACTTGGCCGGGTATCGATAGGTCGGGGCGAAGCGGAAGGCCCGCAGGAACACTTCCTGCCCAATGGCCTCGACGTCTTCGACGTTGCCGAGCATGCGGTACAGGAACGATAAAATGCCGCCGTTGTAGCGTTCGTAGAGGATGGCGAACGCCTGCTTATCGCCGTTCTGCGTGCGGCGCATCAAGTCTTCGTCAGTCGCACGCCCGAGCGGCGCGGCGACGAAATCGGCCGGCGTCGGGTCCGTGGGCACATCAGCCGGCACCGGCGGCGGGATCGGACGGTCCGGGGTGGCACGGCTCACGAGTCTGGGAAAGTATCGGGCAGCAAGGGGCTACGTCAATTGAGGCGTAAGGGGAGAAGCGTAAGGCGTAAGGGAAGAAAGGCTTCGTCTCTTTTCTTTCTTACGCCTTACGCCTCTCCCCTTACGCCTTCTTCACCGGTGCAGGTAAATCGTTTCGCCGCTCGTCGCCGCCAGATCGCCGGTGACGCAGGCCACGATCACCCGCGCCACCGCCTCCGGCGTCAGCGTCGATTCGGTCGGCACCTGCTCGACGGTGGCGATCTTCCGCAGCATCGCCGTCTCCACGCCGGCCGGGGCGACGCAGTGGACGCGGACGCCCAGCGGTTCCGCCTCTTTGGCCAGGGCCTTCGTGAACCCGTTGATAGCGGCCTTGGCGGCGGCGTATAGGGCGAAACCGGGGAACGGGTCGCGGGCGGATTCGCTGCTCACGCTGACGATGACGCCCCGCCGGGCCGCGGTCATCGTCGGCCAGACGGCCCGGCTGAAATGGACGGCCGCGCCGAGGTTGGTCGCCAGCACGTCGTCGTAGGCGGCCGCGTCGGTGTCGCCGAACGGGCCGAGCGGCGCGATGCCGGCGTTGTTGACGAGCGCGTCGATCCGCCCGAAGCGGCCAATGACGCGCTTCACGCCCGCCGCAATGGCGGCCGGATCGCGCACGTCCAGCGGCAGCACCAGCGTCGCCCCACCGCATAAGCCGGCGGTTTCGTTCAACTGCGACTCCGTTCGGGCCACGAGGGCGACGGCGTAACCGCGCTTCACTAATTCAACCGCCGTCGCCCGCCCGATGCCCCGGCCCGCGCCGGTGACGATAGCGACCGGCGACGCCTTGACCGTAGGCTTAAGCGGCGGCGGAACGAGTTGGCCGTGCGGACCGAAGGTGACGGGGGTTTTGGACATGTTTACTTCCGCAAACGGCCTCTGGTCCCCTCTCCCGGTATGGCCGGGAGAGGGTTAGGTTGTGTCTGACGGGTCACGCCAGTGCCCTCAGGTAGAGGACGGCCATGCCGAGCGTGAGCATCGTGGCGTAGTGGTCGGCCCGCTTTTCGTACCGCG
>DASVSC010000039.1:0-9038 GCA_036388295.1 Tepidisphaeraceae bacterium
ATTCTGGTGCTACTGGTGGTGGCCGTCACCGTGACGGCGATGGCGGCCATAACGGTCGTGGTGCCGCTGCTGGGGCGGGCGCGCGACGGCCTGAACGTGAAAGGCGTCGGGCGATGGCCGTTCGCCGTTTACTTCGCGGCGCTAGGCCTGGGTTTCATGTTCGTGGAAATCCCGGTCATCCAGTCATTCACGGTCTTCCTCGGCCAGCCGGCGGCGGCGCTGGCGGTGGTGCTGTTCGGCGTGCTGCTGGGCACGTCGCTGGGGAGCGCGCTGAGCAGCCGCTGGAAGCACCTGCCGCCACGACAGGTGTCGAACCGGCTGCTGGTGGTGCTGCCGATTCTGATCGTCCTGGCCGGCGCGATTCGCTGGGCCAGCGAAGGGCTGCTGCCGTCGCTGGCGTATTGGCCGATGCCCGTGCGGGCGGCAGTGGTGATCGTGCTGGTGGTGCCGTTCGGCGCGTGCCTGGGGACGTTTTTCCCGAGCGGATTGGCCGCGGTGTCGAAGGTGGACGAGCGCGTCGTGCCGTGGGCGCTGGGGCTGAACTCCATCTGTTCCGTGCTCGGGTCGGTCGGCGCGATGTGCATCGGCGTTGTGGACGGCTTCACGCTGGCGATGGTGCTGGGCTTGTGCTGCTACGTCATCGCGATCGTGGCGTTTCGCGGATTGAATCGTTCGGAATTGGCCAACTGACGGGTGGATCGAATGAGGCGTCTGCGTCGATCGATCGAAAACGGATTCGCCCGACTTGCGCTCCTTTCCATCGCAGCGACGTCGGGCGGATCAGCGTATGCGGCCGCTCCTTTATCGCCCGTGGCGCACGTGACCTTGCTGCCGGTCGGCCAGGCGTGGGCCCGAAACTCCGTGAACGTCGCCGTCTTCCGCAACGACCCGATCACCACGGCGGGCGATCAGCAGTTCGTTTCCTACTACGACGCCGACGGCCGGGTCGTGATCGCGCAGCGGAAACTCGGCGATACGGCGTGGAAGACGACCGTCACCGACCTCGCCGGCGACGTCACGGACGCCCACAACGTCATCTCGATGATTGCCGACGGCGACGGCTACCTGCACCTGTCGTGGGACCACCACGGCCACCCGCTGCGTTACGCCCGGTCGAATGCCCCCGGCTCAATCACGTTCACCAAGGCCGACATGACCGGCCAGACCGAGAAGAACGTGACGTACCCGCAGTTCTTCACGATGCCGAACGGCGACCTGCTTTTCATGTTCCGTGACGGCGAAAGCGGTCGTGGCAATCTGGTGATTAATCGCTACGACACGAAGGCCAAAACGTGGTCGCAGTTGCACGCGAACCTGATCAGCGGCGAGAACCAGCGCAACGCCTACTGGCAGGCGTGCGTCGATCCGAAGGGTTCAATTCACGTCTCGTGGGTCTGGCGGGAATCGGGCGACGTCGCCTCGAATCACGACGTGTGTTACGCCCGCTCCGACGACGGCGGCCGGACGTGGAAGCGGAGCGACGGGACGGCCTACGCGCTGCCCATCACGCTCGCGACGGCGGAGATCGCCGCCGCGGTGCCGCAGAAGCAGGAACTGATCAACCAGACGTCGATGTGCACCGACACCGACGGCCGCCCGATTATCGCCACGTACTTCCGGCCCGTCGGCGCGACGATCGTGCAGTACTTCATCGTCCGCCATGACGGCGTCGCCTGGAAGACGATCCAGACGACCCAGCGCAAAACGCCATTCAGCCTGAGCGGCGGTGGCTCCAAGGCCATTCCCGTTTCGCGCCCACAAGTGTTGGCCCGCACGATTGAGGGTAAGACGGGCGTGTGGGTTGTGTTCCGTGACACCGAGCGCGACAACCGCGTCTCGATGGCCGGCTGTGACGACGTGGCAAATCCGACGTGGACGACGCGCGATCTCACCGACTTCAGCGTCCGCTACTGGGAGCCGTCGTACGACCACGTCCGCTGGCAGCGCGACGGCGTGCTGAACCTGTACGTGCAAACCGCCGGGCAGGGCGACGGCGAAGGTCTGGAAGACGTCGGCCCGCAGACGGCGCACGTGCTGGAGTGGAAACCGCCGGCGAACGGCGAATGAGCCGGCCGCCGTGACTTGAAAGCCTGTTCGAGTCGCTTAGAGCAACGTGGGATTCGACGTAGCGTCTTTGTAGGGGCGACATACATGTCGCCCGCATTGCTAAAGGTCGCTACGACCAAAGCCGCGTTGCGCTAGTCGTCTTTTACCGGCGTTCCGAACACCGGCGTGCCGTCGGCCGCCCACGTCATTTTTTGCACGCGCGTGTGGCGGTTCGGGTCGTACAGCGGTTCGCCGATGATGTCGCGGTAGCTGCGGGCGTGGTAGACGAGCAAGTCATCGACGCCGTCTTCGCTTTTCGTGAAGCTGTTGTGCCCGGGCCCATAAATGCTGTTATTCGCGTTGCTGGTGAAGACCGGCCGGGGTGATTTTGCCCACGATTTCGGGTCCATCAGGTCCGCCTTCACGTCGGCGGTCAGCAGGCCCATGCAGTAGTTGGCGTCGGTGGCGCTGGCGGAATACGTCATGAACACGCGTCCGTCGCGTTCGATGACGGCAGGGCCTTCGTTCACGCGGTGGCCACGCCGTTCCCATGGCAAGTCGGGGGCGCTGATCGCTACCTGCGGGCCGATGAGTTCGGTCGGTGACTTCATGCGCGACAGATACAAATCCGTGCCGCGTTTTTCTGGCGTGGTCTGGGCCCAGGCGAGGTAGCGTTGCCCGCCGACGACGAACGTGTGGGCGTCCAAGCAGAACGTCTCCCACTGCGTTTTAAGCTGCCCGAGTTCTTTCCATTCGCCCTTGAGTGGGTCGGCCGACTCGTTCGCCAGCACGTAAATGCGAATGGCCCATTTCTGGTCCGCGCGGCCGGCGGCGAAGTAGATGTACCAGCGGTCATCAATCCAGTGCAGCTCCGGGGCCCAGATGTGGTTGCCCATTTCGCCCCGGTCGTGCTTGCGCCAGATCACCTTCGGCTCCGCTTTGCCGAGGTCGGCCAGGCGTGCGGTGCTGCGCAGCTCGATGCGGTCATACTCCGGCACGCTGGCGGTGAAATAGTACAAGCCGTCGGTGTGGCGCAGGGCCCACGGGTCGGCCCGCTGATACACGAGCGGGTTCGGCCACGGCCGGTCGGCCGCGGGCGCGGTGGCGGCGACGTTTGTAGTGGGAACGACGTCGGTCGGCGCGACCAGTTGCAAGGCGGTGGGGCGGTCCCGGTCGGCGACCAGTTGGCCGGCGTCGTTCAGGGTCAATTCGACGACCTGAATCGAACTGCGGCGTTGCTCGTACCCGTCTTTTGTAGCCTCCGCGCCGCGACGGCCGGGGTGGGTGAAGTAGAACAAATAAGCTTTGTCGCCGTTGACGACGACGTCGGCGTGGTGGCCGACGACAGCGTCGTCTTTTCCGAAACCGGGCTCGCTCAGCAGCCGTTGCGGTTGCGGCGTCCACTGAATCCCGTCGTCCGACCGCGCGACGCCGAGGCCGTTCCAATGGTCGACGATCAGCCAGTAAGCCCCGCGCCAGCGGAACGCCTTCGGCCCTTCGCCGGGGGGCAGGTTCGCCTCCAGCCGGCCGAGCGGCTTCCATGTCAACAAGTCGGCGCTGGTCGCGACGTGGATCGACTTGTTGTCGCGTTCGTCGTTGTACCACATGCGCCAGGTGCCATCGTGCGTCCGCAGCAGCGAGGCGTCGAGCACGCGGTCGGACGACAGATTGATAGTCTTGGCATTTCCCCAGTGCAGCAGGTCCGGGCTGGTCAGGTAGACGATGCGGCGCTCGGCGTTCCAGTCGGTGTGCAGGCCCGGCACGACGCTGAGGAACATGTGGTAATGGCCGTCGTCGAAGAAGGCGTCGGGGGCCCAGTGCGCGTCGTCAGGGCCGCCGTAATCGATGTCGGCCGTGCCTTCGTACGTCCAGTTCCGCCCATCAGGCGAAGAGGCGATGCCGACGCGTGTGCCGTGCACCCAAGCGACGCCTTCCAGGTCCGGCACGTTCGCGCGGCGGTTGGTGTAAAGCATGAACCACAGGCGACGCTGGCGATTCCAAATCACGACCGGATCGGCCGCACCGTCGTGGACCGGGTCGCGGTAGAGCGGCTGCGGCGCGGTCGTCGCCTCGGCCGACAGCAGGCCACGCACGATGGCCGCCGGCACGGGAATGACTGAGCCGTGGCGCGCATCGGGCGAGAACTGAACGGTGGGCGTGACGTCTTCCCAGGATTTGAAGTCCTTCGTGCGAATCGCGCGCTGCGCCTGACGCGTCGTGTCGGCGTAGTACACGTACGCGTATTCGCCCACGCGCAGCGCCGTCGGCCCTTCGATGCCGCTGCCGGTGATCGGCGCGGACAGGTTGGTGTACGGCCCTTCGAGCGTGTCGCCGTGTGCGACGTGCAAGCATTGCTTCGCCGTCGGCCCTTGCGTGTCGTCTTTGACGAAAAGGTGATATCGATCGGTGTCTTTCAAGATCGTCGCGTCGATCGCACTAAAGCCGCCGTCGTAGAGCAGCCGTGTCGGCGTGAAGGAGACGAAGTCTTGCGTCGTCGTGCAGTAGATGCGGTGATTGAATGCGTTCGGGATCGCCTGTTCGGTTTCCACGAATCGGCCGGGAAGGGTGGTCGACCAGTGAATGAGAAAGTGGCCGGTGTCAGTGTCGAAGACGACTTCGGGCGCCCAGCAGTTGCGGGCCGTCGGCTCGTGTTCCATCACCGGCAGAGCCCGTTGCGGCGACCAGTTGATCAGATCGCTGGACTGCGCGTACCCAATAGTGCGGCCGCCCCGGCTGTCGGTCCAGACCATATGAAACGTGCCATCCGGCCCGCGCGCCAGGCACGGGTTTCGCATCAGCTTGTCGGTCCCGACGAGCGGCTTGAGATAACTGCGGTCTTGGTTCAGCGCCGTCCACGTCAGGCCATCAGTGCTGTAGGCCAGACGTAGACCGTCGTGGCCGTCATCGCGGCAGGAAGCGAACAGGTAACATGTTGGCGGGAGTTGGACAGGGTCAGGCATCCGCGTGCTCCGGTGTTAGCGGACAGCGGAATGATAACAAACGCCCCGTCCACTAGCGACTGACGCCCGACCCACCCGGGCGAGCAACGCCAGGCGGCCGGCAGGATGGGAGCGACAGGATTCGAACCTGTGAAGGCAGAGCCAGCAGATTTACAGTCTGCCCCGTTTGGCCACTTCGGTACACTCCCGGCGATCGCGGACGCCGGGGCGTCAGCGGGCGGAACAGTGTGACAAGTCGGGGCGGGTAAGTCAACCGGACCAAGCTCACCCTCGCGTGTCCGCCGGGCCGATGATGGGGGCATGGAGCTGGTGTTCGATGCCGACCATTTTCGCCGCGTCGTCGTGGAGGGCATTTGCGCCGCGCGGGTGTCGGTCGACATCATGACCGCCGATTTTAAGGCCATGCTGGTGCCGACGGGCAGCGGGCGGGCGAAGTCGATTGTGGAGCACTTCCGCCGCCTGGCGGGGCGGGGCGTGGAGATCCGGTTGCTGCATGCGGGCGTGCCGTCGTCGGCGGCCTTGCGCGAGCTGAAGCGTGAGCTGCCCGAACGGCTGACCATCCGCCGCTGCCCGCGCCTGCACAGCAAGGCGGTGATTATTGATTCGGCCCGTCTGTACCTCGGCTCGGCGAACCTGACGGGTGCCGGCCTGGGCGCGAAGGCCGACGGCCGGCGAAACTTCGAACTGGGTGTACTGACCGAAAAGCCGGACCTGATTGATCGGGTGATGGGCGAGTTCAACGGCCTCTGGGAAGGCCAACCCTGCCGCACGTGCAAGCGGCGTGACGTCTGCCCCGTGCCGCTGGAAGAGCCGGCCCTCTAGCCCCGGCGGCCGGGTTGTGATAGGTTTCCCGCCCCACTGGAGAGGTGGCCGAGCGGTTGAAGGCGCAGCACTGGAAATGCTGTAACGGGGTAACCCGTTCCAGGGTTCGAATCCCTGTCTCTCCGCTTTTAAGAACATGGGACGAGTTTCACCAGCACACGACGCACCGGCTTTGGCCGGTGCGTCGTGTTGATGGGCAAATGGGCCATGATTCTGAACGATTTTCCACGCTTCGCGAGGCTCCCAGTGGAGCCGACGGGTTGAAACCGTTTGGTTCGAACCGTTCTTTTTCAGAAAGTCGCGTTTCGCGACGGCGTCGGTGCCCGACGCCAACAACGTTGCTCCCTGTAAGGCTTTAACGAACCGGATGACCGGTTCGAACCGGTTCTCCCGATTCTTGGCCAGTGTGGCAACCTGTTCTATTACGTAACATTTTTCAAGGACGATGCGATCCTTGGCGGTGCGGTATTCATCTGACGTGATGTCGCCGTCGAGTCGAGCCGACAGCAAGCGATCGAGCTTCTGATCGATCTGCCGCTGATGCTCGACATGGACAGCATGCTCCTGCTCATACGCCTCGGCATCAGATGTTCGCTCGGTCATGAGGTCAGCGAGCATTGCGATTGTCCATGCTTCGGGCACGGCTAAGCGGTTAATGGCATCGTCGATCTGACTGCTCATGCTCTCTTCTCGCACATACGGCTGCGAGCATTCCTTCTTAACCCGTTTCGTGCATCGCAGATAATTGTTTCCCTTCTGCGTCTCGGTGGTGATCTGGCAGCCGCACTCACCACAACGGAACATTCCTCGGTAGAGATATGGCTTGCGTTTTGGAGCTTTGAGTTTCGAGCGACGGCACAGCACCTTCTGGACGGCTTCGAATGTCCTCTGGGTGACGATGGGTTCGTGCTTGCCTTCGTACAGTTCGCCGCTGTAGCGGAACGTCCCGGTGAAAATTGGGTTGCTGAGAAGTCGATGCCACTGCGCCCGCGAGAGTGCCAACGGAGAATGATTTTTATCGCCACGGTTAGTGAGCCCAGCTTCGCTCATGAAGGCGGTCAGTTGATCGAGCGTGTAATTGCCTGTGGCATAGACCTCGAACGCCTTGCGGACGAGCGGTGCCCGCACAGGATCAGGAACGATGACGCGGGCCTCGCGGTCATTTAAATATCCCAACGGCGTCATGTTGGGCCAGATGCCGCTCTTGACCTTCTGACGCTGGCCACGCCGGATGTTCTCGGACAGGTTGTCGACGTAGTGCTTGCTCTGACTAAACATCATGCCGAGCATAAACTTACCCGACGCCGTGTTCTCAAACGGCACGTTTGGAAACTTCAAGGCATCGATCTTACCGTTGTCGATGAGCCAGATGATTCTCCCGGCGTCGAGCGAATTGCGGGCGAGACGATCCGGATGCCACGCAAGGATGCCGGTCGCCTCACCGCGTTCGATGCGTTCAAGCATGGAATTGAACACCGGCCTACCCGGCACTTTAGCCGTCTGCTTCTCAATGAATTCGTTGACAACGGCCAAACCCTCCTTAGCCGCCACTTCGCGAAGCTCCGCAAGCTGATCGCCGATCGATCGAATCTGACGCGACATGTCATCGGTTGATTTGCGGGCGTAGAGAAAGAATTTTAGCGTGTCCATAGTCCCTTCACGTTAGCGCGTAATCACTCAGGCGCGAAGAGATATTTATCCACATCCATCGCGCGGCCCCGCGCGAACGAATATTGTTGTAAAATATCGGACATGATTGCGAAACCCATCAATCAGGTAGCGAAGGCGGATATTGACTCCCTCATGTCGAATGCGGTCATGGAAGGTCGCACACTCGATTACAAACTCACGCTGCCCGGCAACAGCGATGAGGAAAAACGCGAGTTTCTGGCGGACGTGACATCATTCGCTAATGCTTCAGGTGGTGACATCGTATACGGGGCGAGAGAAGCAAATGGAGTCATCATCGAGATGGCGGGTCTTGGGGCAGCCAACATTGATGCCGAGAAGCTCCGGCTTGAAGACATCGTGCGCAACGGTGTCGCGCCCCGCATTCCAAACGTGAGGATGCAATCGGTTACCGGATTTGCTGGCGGCCCTATCCTTGTCCTGCGAATAAGTCGAAGCTTCGCATCGCCCCATATGGTGACATTCAAGCAGTGGTCACGCTTTTTCACGCGGAATAACGCAGGCAAGCATCAGTTGGACGTGACGGAGCTACGCTCTGCATTTCTTCTTTCAGAGTCGCTTGGTGAGCGGGTGCAGCGATTCCGAACCGACCGGCTGTCCAAGATCATTGCAGGTGAAACACCCGTCCCAACAAAAATTGATACTGCGAAACTCGTCCTTCACGTTCTGCCGCTATCGTCGTTTTCGCTCGACGCATACATTGAAGGTGACCTACAGCGTGCAATGCAACTCGGTCTTCGACCGATCGGCACGAGCGGCTGGGATCATCGTCATAACGTTGACGGATACGTGACGTTTGGTGGCCAACGTCAGGAGGGTGGGTTATGTGCGTCCTACACGCAACTTTTTAGGACGGGAGCGATCGAAGCAGTTTGGGGAGATGTTGTCCGAGAACGAGATGGAAACCGATTCATCGCGAGCGTTGCATACGAGCAATACACGCTCGCAAGCCTCAAAGGGATTTTGAAGGTGTTGTCGGAGCTTTCAGTACCTCTCCCGTTGGTGATCACGTTGAGCATGACAGGCGTCAAAGACGCAGACATATTCGTTGACTTTGCATACGCTAGTGACCAGAGCACTTCATTTGATCGCGACGTTCTTCTATTGCCTGACGTGATTGCAGATAGCTATGACGTCGTGATAGCGAAACTGATGAGGCCTATCTTTGATGCCGTGTGGAATGCCGCTGGCTATGCTCGAAGCTTTAATTACAACGAGGCTGGTGAATGGACACGAAGTCAATAACCGGTGACTGTCGCTATGTATCTCACCTGATAGTTACCATTCCTTTCGATTTGCATACACAAACAGCAGCCGGCATACTTTCCTGTCATGACTTCACCCATGTCCTCAATCCGTCAAGCAATATCCGCCGAAATCAAACGCCTTGAGGCTGAGCTATCAAAGCTGCAAACGATTCTCGTGCAACTCGGCGATGACGGTGTTGTGCCGCGTCCTCGCGGTCGACCGCTAAAAAGCGGAATCGTAAAGCGTAAATATACGCGTCGTGCTCAGCCGAAC
>DASVSC010000040.1:0-14432 GCA_036388295.1 Tepidisphaeraceae bacterium
CCAGGATCACGAAGTACGCGGTCACCTTAATCGACTGGAAAAAAAGCGGGTCGTAGGTGAATAGCTGTTTGAAGTTCGTCAGCCCGACGAACTTCGCCTGGCTGAGCGGGACCATGCCGCTCCATTGGCTGAAGGCCAGCAACAGCGACACGATCATCGGCCCGAGCGTGAAGACCGCGAAACCGATCAGCCACGGGGCGATGAACCGGAAGCCGGAGCGTTCGGTGGCGCGGTCGATCGGGCCGAGCGGCTCGCGGCGGGCGCGGATCACCAATACCGCCACTGCGACGGCGACCACGGCCGCCAGGCCCGCGACGATCGTCTTCCAGGGCATCGCCGACCACTGGCCCGTGCGCAGCGGCGAGTTCAGTTCGCGCGACCAGTAGTCCTGAATGATGTGCGCCAACTCCATCGTCGACACACGGCCGGCGCTGATGGCGCGGTCGGGCAACGTGCGCATCAGCACGTCGAACTCCGGCTGCTTGGGCAGCAGCGGCAGCTTGGCGTATTCGATCGCGTCGAGGAACACCTGCTCGTTTTTAAGCGGGGCGCCAGGCGCACGCAGGAAGTCGTCCGACCGGGCCACGCTCTGCAAGGCTGGAATCGACAAACCGGACCGCGCCTGCTGCACCTGTCCCTCACGGCCGCAGAGGAAGCTGATCAGTTCGTACGTCCGGGCGCGGTTCTTCGTCTGCGTGGACATCGTCCAGCCGTTGAAGAACGTCTGGCTGGCTTTGACGGTGCCCGAGGGGACGGGGACCATGTCCCACTTGAAGCCGGTGACCGCGCGGTACTGCGTGACCAGCCATTGCCCGAGCGGGCCGATGCTGCCGATGTTGCCGTTCTTGAACTCCTGCCCGCCGTTCTTGGCCAGGCCCGTCGCGTTGTAGGCCGTCTTGTCGACGAGGCGCATGCGGCGGATCAGCTCCAGGCCCTGCTGCGCGCCCGGCTCGTGGAGCGCCAGCTTGGCGAAGTTCGGCGTGCCGTCGGGGTTTTTGGTGAAGAAATCCCCTTCGTACGTCCACAGGAAGTTGCGCAGCGTGTCCGGCCAGAGGTCGAACATCGTGCCGTAAATCTCGCGCCCTTCGAGGCCCGGCGTGCCGTTGAGGGCCCGAATCTTCTTGGCCTCGGCCTCGAAGCGCGGCCAGTCCCAGCCGTTCTTCTGGATGTCGCGCCAGTCGATGCCGGCCTTTTCGAACAGGTCGATGTTGATGAAGAAGCAGGCGGTCGTGAAATCCTTCGGCAGGCCGTACAGCCGGCCGTTCGCCCCGGCGACCAAGCCCGTGGCCGTGTCGTAGCGGAAGGCCTTCAGCAGGATCGGGAAAAAGTCCTGGCGCAGTGCCTCGGGCTCTTTGTCGAAGTACTCGTCCAGCGGCGCGATCAGATCATTGTCCGCCAGCTCCGGCAGCATGTCCGGCCGCAGGTAAAACACGTCCGGCGCATTATTCGCCGCCATCATCGTCTTGAGCTTGTTGGCGTACGCGTCGGAGCCGGGATTGATGCGGACGATGCGGACGTCCTTGTTCAACTCGGTGAACTTCGCGCACAAATCGGCGACGATTTTGTCCTCGGCCGGGTCGCCCCAGTGCATCACCGTCAGTTCGACCGGTCGCTCGGCCAGGTCGCGGCGGTGCTGCACGTACCGCCGGCCGAAGTCGAAGAACGCCCAGGCGATCGCCAGAACGACCAGGCCCGTCAGGATCCCTTTGATGCACTTCAACAAGATGGTCATGCTTCAGCCGTCCGCCGGACGATTCCTTCCGCGCCGCCCGCCGGGGCCGACGCGCTTCGACACAGCCGCGTAAGCTACCGGCGGACCGGGTCGCGGGGCAACTTATTGACGACGTTCAGTGGTGCAGAAAATGCAATCATCCACGGCTTCCGACGCGGGCGTCTGGTCGAATCGGCGTTTAACCCACGATCGCGTCGGCTTCGATTTCGATCTTCGCGTCCGCGTCGATCAGCCGTGCCACTTCCACGATGCTGGTGGCGGGGCGGATGTCGGCGAACACATCGCCGTGCACCGCGGCCACGGCTTCCCATTGCGACACGTCGGTGACGAACATGCGCGTGCGGATGACGTCCTCGGGCTTACCGCCAAGGGTCTTGATCGCTTCGAGCACGATCGCCAATGACCGCCGGGCCTGCGCGCCGACGTCCGCGGCGTATGAGCCGTCGCTGTTCACGCCCACCGTTCCCGTGACGGCGATCACGTTCCCCGCCCGAACGGCCCGGCTGTAGCCCATCTTCGGCTCCCAGCTGCTGCCGCTGCTGGCGTACGTGCGGCCATTGCGGGTGGTGGTGGTGATGCGGATGGGATTGCTGTCGCTCATGGTTGCATGCTCCGGGGAAAGGGATGACTCGGCGGGTCGATTCGCACGCACAGGCCCGCTGAAGCGGGGCCTGCCTGAAAATGCCCCGTCGTGGGAGGGGGCCGTACTTGGGTCGCCCGCGGGAAGCGGCGCGTCAGGCGTAGTGGTTGCCGGTCGGGCCGGTGTAAATCTGGCGGGGGCGGTAGATTTTGCCCTTCTGGTCGCGCACTTCTTTCCACTGCGCAATCCACCCCGGCATGCGGCCGACGGCGAAGAGGACGGTGAACATGTCCGTCGGCACGCCCATCGCCCGCATGATGATGCCGCTGTAGAAGTCGACGTTCGGGTAGAGCTTGCGGCTGACGAAGTAATCGTCCGCCAAGGCCACTTCCTCTAGCCGACGGGCGATTTTCAGGAGCGGGTCTTCGATCTTCATCGACGCCAGCACGCTCTCGGCCGCCCGGCTGAGGATGCGGGCACGCGGGTCGTAGTTGCGGTAAATCGGGTGGCCGAAGCCGAACAGGCGGTATTTCTTGGCCTTCACGCCGGCGAGGAAGTCGTCGGGGTCGATCTTGTCGCGGTGGATCTGTTCCAGCTGGTTCATGATCTCCACGTTGGCCCCGCCGTGCAGCGGGCCCCAGAGCGCGCACACCGCGGCGGCGCAGCTGGCGAAGAGATTGGCGTGGCTGCTGCCGACCATGCGGCAGGTGCTGGCCGAGCAGTTCTGCTCGTGGTCGGCGTGGAGCAGGAAGATCAGATCAAGGGCCCGGGCCACTTCGGGCTTGGGCGCTTCCCCGAACATCATCTGCAGGAACTTGGCCGTATAGTTCGCCGCCTTGGCCGGGCCGGGGATGTCGGCCGGGGCAATCGCCGGCTTGCCGACGCTGTGACGATAAATGGCGGCCGCCAGCGTGCGGATTTTGGCGATCAGCTTGGCGCTGGTGATGTCGAAATGCGCTTCGAGGTCCAGGTCCATCACTTCCGGGTCGTACCCGCACAGGCCGCTGATGCAGGCCGACAGCATGGCCATCGGGCTGGCGTCCTGGGGAAAGCCTTTCAGGATCGTCAGCAACGCCGGATTCACCGGCGTGTGCTCGGCGATCCGGCTGACGAACCCGTCCAGTTCCCCCGGAGTCGGTAGTTTGCCTTCGATCAGCAGCGAAGCGGTTTCAAGGAACGTCGACTTGTCCGCCAACTCTTCGATCGGGTAGCCGCGGTAGCGAAGGATGCCCTTTTCGGCGTCAATAAAGGTGATTTCGCTGGTGCAGCTGCCGGTGTTTCGGTAGCCGGGATCGACCGTGATATAGCCCGTCTGGTCCCGCAGCTTGGTCACGTCGATGCCGAGTTCGCCTTCCGTGCCTTGGATGATGGGCAGGTCGATCGTCTTTCCGTCGATGGTGAGAGTGGCCGTGCGCGACATGGGTGCGGGAGTATAGAGCAAGACCCCGGCCGAATCACGCCTGTCCTTCCACGGGCCCGGCCGGTGACACAATCCCCACGGGCGGCCGGCCTATCCCAAGATTATCGAATCAAGCCCCATAAATAGGTTGTAAAGCCAACGTGTGCGATTTAATGTTTCGGCGGGGGAGCTTTTTCACATCCATGCCGGACGCCCGTCCGGCCATCTCAAGAAGAGGACACTATGCAACAGAATCGGTCTATCCGTCGTTCTACACTTTCCATGTTCGAAAACCTGGAAGGCCGCCGGCTGTTCGCCGTCGCCTACACCATCACCGATCTCGCGCCCGACACCGGCGGCGTCGCCCATACCGGTAAAGCGTACGGCATCAGCGATAACGGCAAAGTCGCTATGCAGTATGACGGCAACGCCGCGTTCTGGTCGGCCGGCGTCGTCACCGACCTCGGCTTCGACGGCTTCGCCACCGACATCAATAACAACGGCGTCGTCGTCGGCGTCGACACCAGCAGCGGCCAGAACCGGCCGTTCGTCTGGAAGAGCGGCGTGAAAACGAACCTCACGCTCAACGGCGTCACGAACGGCGTCGCCAGTGCCATTAACAATGACGGCACCGTCGTCGGCACGTTCTTCAACCTCGGCGTTAACAACGACGGCTTCGCCAAAACCCTCAACGGGCCCGTCACCGACGTCGGCGCGCCCGCCGGCTACGAAAGCGTCAGCGTCACCGGCATCAACGAAGACGGCCAGATCATCGGCAACGTCGTCAACGTCCAGACCGGCACCCGCGCGTTCATCAAGAGCGGCGGCACCTTCAAACTCCTCGGCCCGCTGCCCGGCGGCCCGACCACCCGCACCGACAAAGGCATCACCGACAGCGGCACCATCGCCATCAGCGGCCCGAGCGCCGACGTCTACGACGGCAACACCAAGATTTATCACGCCTACACCGTCGGCAGTAACGGCTACGGCGCGATCACCGACCGCGGCACGTACGGCAGCTTCTACGACGTCGAAGCCAGCGACATCAACAACAGCGGCGTCATCACCGGCAACAACAACCCCGGCCTTAACGACAGCCAGGGCATGATCAACGGCGGCAGCGGGTTCGACCTGGTCGAAAACCTGATCAGCCCCGCAGCCGGCTGGACGCGCATCTTCTCCGCCGAAGCGCTGAACCACTCCGGCAAAGTCGTCGGCGAAGGCTTCAACGCCCTCGGCCAGCGCAGCCCGTACCTGCTGACGCCGATCCCGACCACGCACCAGATCAGCGGCACGCTTTGGAACGACACCGACAAGGACGGCGTGTTCGACGCCAACGAATCGCCCACTGGTGCCCGCACCGTCTACATCGACGCCAACACCAACGGCAAGCTCGACAACGGTGAAAAACAGACCACGTCCAATGACCTCGGCCAGTACACCTTTACCGGTCTCGCCGACGGCACGTATCAAGTTCGCCGTATCTTCCCGAGCGGCTTCGGCATGACCAATCCGACCAACGGAGGAAGCTATCGCAGCGTCGTCCTCAACGGTGCGAACGTCAGCGGCGTCCACATCGGCACCGCGGCCGTCACGCTCTTGAAGGGCTCGATCCGCGGCACGCTGTTCAATGACTCGGCTAAGGACGGCTTCTACAACGGCAACGAAATGCCCAGCGGCGTCCGCCAGGTGTTCATCGACAGCAACGCCAACAAGAAGCTCGACCCCGGCGAGAAGTCCACGTTCAGCGACATCAACGGCCGCTACCTGCTGCAAGATCTCGTCGCCGGAACGTACAAGGTGACCCGCGTGTTCCCGAGCGGCTACAAGCTGAGCAACAACGCCCTTGGCTACGTCAGCGTGACACTCTCACCCGGCCAGGACCAGACCGGCGTCAACCTCGGCACACGCACGGTGTAGCCGCGGGCGATTGAGATATTTGGGTCGAATCTCCTCACTCCGTTCGTGGCTGAGTTCATCAGCCGCGAACGGAGTGCGTGTTTTGATGGCAAAAGCACTCGGTTTCCCCTTCACCTCTACCCGGCCGTAATTTCCCAAACCTGAAAGCACGTCGTGCGAAAGTTCGGCCGATTGAGCGGCTTGCGGCCGCGGGGGATGGACCTGAACTCGTCCTTCACGACCTGCGGCACCGTCCACCAGTCCACGCGTCGCCCGACCAGAACCGGGTTCTTCGAGCCGGTGATGTACCGCCGCACAAAATCGGGCACCGGGCCTTCCTCTTTCTTGCGCAGCGCCTGCCGGAGCGGATCGGCAGAGGCGACGGCTTCCAGGACGAACACGCGGCGGTTCGTTGACAGCGCCGCGCGCACTGTCGCGCGGGCCTGCTCGTTGAGTGCGGCTTGGTCGCCTTTGATTGCGTCGAACAAACGCTGGCCGCGTACCGGGTCCATCAGCACCGGATCGTCGCTCAACGCCCGCGGCCGTCCGTTGACCCAGTTCCGGTCGAACGACTGGCCCGAGTACAGGCGGTTATCCGTCACGAACTGCAGGTAATTGAGCAGCGGCTCGTCGCGGCAGACCAGCATCGCGCCGTCCGGCACACGCTCGCGCACGGCCCGCGCGGTGGCCTGCCACATGCGGGTGTCGTAGGCGTTTTGTTCCAGCCAGAACCGCGACGCGTCGGCCCCGCCGGAGACGCTTAATAGCGTGACCAAGCCTGCCGCCATCACCGGCGTTGATCGGCGCGACGTGGCCGCCAGTGCCCCCGCAATGGCGACGGCCGCGACGATCCCGGCGAAGAAGGCGACGGTTGCTCCCGTGCGCTGGTAGGCCGTCGGTGCCCGCTCCAGATAGGTTTGCAGTGGCGCGAGCGTCTGCTTGTCGCGGTCGAATCGGACCGAGTAAAAGACGACCACCCCGGCGGCCGCCGCCACGCACAGAACGAACACCGTGCGGACCGCGACGCGCAGCGCTGCATGACGGCGCGAGTGTTGTCCGACGGCGTCGGGCACAGCGGCAGTCGGCTCGGGGGCAGTCGGCTCGGAAACCGGCCGTGCGATCCGTCCGCCGGCCGGCAGCAGTCCCCAGAACGCGAAGGCCAGCAACGGCGGCAGGGACGTCGTGATGAACCGCAGCATGCCCACGCCGTCGGGCCCCCAGTAGTAGAACGCGTACAACCCCAGGCACGGCCAGGCCCAGAGCAGCAGGAACACCGCACGGCGCGGGTCGCGCGGCGTCGTCCTCACCATTCCGATGATCGCCAGCGGCAGCATCAGGAACAGCCCGCCGACGGCCAGGTTGCGCAGCAGGGCTTCCCAGTTGTCGAAAAAATAGACCCAGCCGAAGCCAGTGGATTCGTTCGTCGAGTCATAGCCGGTGAGCGTGCCGAGCAGCAGCAGGTTGTAAGCCGCGAGTGCGATCACCGGCGCGGCCCACGCCGCCAGCAGCAACAACGGCTCGAACCAACGGCGGGCCATTCGTGACGGCCACGGCGGGGCGGGTTCGATCATGCCAAGATCGACCGGCGTACGCCGCGCCACCGGGCGGACGAGCGCGGCCCAAAGCAGCGGTAAAACGAGCAGTCCCTCTGAATAGCGGACGGTGGCCGAGTAGCCGACGAGCAGGCCGCCGAAGATCGCCCACCGTCGCCCGCCGACGTGCCACCAGTGCAGCACCGCCGCCATGCCCCACGTCGCGGTGAACACGTTCACCGCGTGGCTGTTCGGGTTATTCACCAGCGCGGCCGTCAGCGGACTGGTGGCAAAGGCCAGCATCCCCAGCAGCCCGCCGTACGTGCCGCTGAACCGGCGGACCACGATGAACACGGCCGGCAGTGTGAGCGCCATCGCGATCGGGCTCAGGTAGAAAGCCGCCGTCGTCCCGCCGGCCGACGCCCAGATCAGCAGCGCGTACAGCAGCGGCAGGCCGATCGGGTACTTCGGGTCGAACGACGCGGCTTTGTCGTTCGCCCCCGCGACCCACATGTTGGAGACGAACGCGTGCGGGTCGAACTGCGTCGGCGTCCCCAAAATCGTCGGCCACTGTCGCGGCAGCAGCGTGCGCGAGAACTGCTTGCCGCCGACGAGGTAGCCGTTCTGGTCCGTGCCCACGTGCACCGGCTCGAAATACGCCTGCGTCCAAATGAAGAACGCGACGGCCAAGACGAATGCGGCGACAAGTCCCGTGCGGCGGACGAGTTTGGATTCAGCTGCAGATCGATCCATGAGGTGTCAGAAGGTTACGAGAAAGCCATTACCCAGAGGACCACGCCGGCCGCTCAGTACGCGGTCACCCGGCACGCCTTTTGATTTCGATGAGCTGCCACGCCTGGGCCGTTACTTCACGGCCGGCGAAGTTACCGCGTCCACCCCGGCCGGGCCCACCGGGTCCGCCGGGCCGGGGGCGATTCGGTCCGCCACGGGCACGCGGGTCGGTGGAAGGCGGGCGATCGGTCGGCGGCTGCAGGCGGGGTAGGTCGTTGTAGAACGCGATTGGCTTCCAGGTCAGGTCCAGACTTTTCGCTTCGTACCGTTTGGTGAATGCCGCGGTCTGGTCGCGCCGGCAGAGGATGAACGCCCGCCTGCCGGCCGATAAGGCGCGGCTGACGATGCCGATCTGTTCCTGTGCGAGTTGGTCGTCGTTCTTGCCGTCGATCTGTTTGAGCAGGAAGTTCCGCCGCGCCGGCTGGATCGGGTCGGGGTCGTCCGGGTCTCGATTCGTTTTTTGTGCGTTCAGTCGCGTGGCGTACGCCGCCGTGAAGGTTTCGGTGCTGAAGCAGTCGTAGTCGCCAATGAACTGCAGTGCGTTGAGCTGCTGCACCGGGGCGATCAGGACAGAACCGGCCGGCGCGGTTTGGGTCACCACGTCGCCGAGTGCGGCCAGGTTCACTTGCTGGCGGAATTGCGACTCCAGGCCGATGCCCGTCTCCTGTCCTTCATCCAAGCCGAACAGGCCACGGTATAGACTCATTGAGCAAGCCACGGCGACGACCAGCCCGCATGCGACCGGCGTCACCACGCGCGGCAGCCGTGCCACGGAGGCCGCCGACACCAATTGATCGATCAGCACGCCCACGCCGACCACAATCGGCGGCATCAGCGTCAGGAAGAAGCGCAGGTACGACACGCCGCGCTCCGGCGCCCAGTAGTAGGCCATGTAGGTGAGCGTGCCGGGCACCAGCCAGAGCCACAGCAGCGTGCCGCGGCGGACGCCGCTGCGCAGCGCCAGCCCCATGCCCAGCAGGCCGAGCGGCAGGGTGAAGAACAGCCCGGTATCGTGCACCTGCCGCACGAGCTTTTCCCAGTTCAGGCCCATGTGTTCGAGCGTGAACGCGCTGCCCGGCACGCTTTCGTTGGTCGTGTCGTAGCCGGTGATTGTCCCCATGGCGATCAGGTTAAAGCCGACGAGGTACGCCACCGGAATCAGCCATCCCAGTGTGGGCGTCAGGCATCGCAGCCAACTGCGTCCGCTTCGCCAGTCGACCATGCCGACGAACGTGAAAGCGATCAGCAGCGCGAGCAGGCCCTCGGTGTAGCGAATGGTGGCGGCAAACCCGAGCAGGAAGCCGGCCGTCACGCCGCGCCAGAGCGTGCCGGTTTCCCAGAACCGGATCAGCAGGAACACGCCCCACACGCAAAATGCCAAGCACGACGCGTGGCTGTTCGGGTTGTTGGCCAGCACCAGCATCACCTGGCCGAACGCCATGACCAGCATCGCCATCAGGCTGGCGAACGCGCCGGCGAAACGGCGGGTCAGGAAGTACATCCCCAGCACCGCCGTCGCCGCCGTGACCGGGCTGATCAAAAACGCCGCCTTCGGCCCCACGCTGCCGCACGTCCACAGCACGATCGCGTAGAGCAGTGGCAGGCCGACCGGGTATTTCGGGTAGCTGACGCCGGTCTTTTCGTTCAGCACCCACATGCTGCTGACGAACCCGAGCGGCTCGGCCGGCTTCAGCCCGGTGGAGCCGGTCCAGGCGAGTTGCTTGCCGCCGACGAGGTAGCCGTTCTGGTCGACGCCCGAATGGGCCGGGGCCCAGTACTGCAGGACCAGCAGGAAGTAGGCGACCGCGATCGCAAACGCCAGCGCCGCGGCCACCGCCCGATGGCCCCGCGTTTCTGCAGATTCAGTCCTGAACGCCGGCAGCGGCTTGAACAGCGGCCGAATGCCTTCGCCCGGCGGCATGTAATCGATCAGGCTGACCCGTTCCATTGCCCGTATTACGCCCGAGTGGCCGCCGCATTGCACGTTCACCGAATTATCTCGCCGCCGCCCAGAGCAGGAGCAGGCCGCGCGCGGTCCAGGCGATCGAGCGAATCCAGTTCACCCGCACCAGCCGGCGGATGACGAGCGCGTCGTGCCCGCGCGTCAGCGCCGCGTGCGCCGGCACGGCCATCGCGAAGGTGTTGATCCAGACGACGACCAGCAACGCCAACGCCGCCTGAAACACCCGATCGCCCGGCGACCGCACCACCAGCGCCACCGCCGTCACCAGTTCCAGCACCATCGGCGGCAGAACGACCAGGCTGGTGAACGTGGTGTGCGCCCGGTGATAGGCCGCGAACTCCGCGACGGCCACGCGGGCGAACTGCGGGTAAGCCACCGCCTGCACGAACCAGACGAGGCCGGTCATGTACCAGCAGGTGATGAGTGAGAGGAGCAAAAGCATGATCGGGGGACAGAATCGCGTGTTATAATACTGGCATGAAGACGATTGCCTCCACCGAATTGAAGGCCGAAAGCCTGGCGTTACTCGAAGGCGCGGGGCCGGAGGGCGTGGTCATCGTGTCCAACGGGAAGCCGGTCGCACGATTGGTGGCGATTGCGGACGACGACAAGCCGAAGACCGGTGCCTTTCTGATCGGGGCCTTGAAGGGGCAAGTCGGCATCAAAGGCGATATTTTCTCCACGGGAATCAAATGGGATGCTGAATCTGGATACTCATATCATCCTGTTCGCGATCAACGGAACACTGACGACGAGGGAGAAGATCGCGCTTGATTCCAATGAATGCGGCATCTCGCAGATCGTGCTCTGGGAAATCGACAAATTGCATGGCTTGGGCCGCATCGAGATCAGCCTTATGCACAGCGGATTTATCGATTTGCTACGCAAATTGATTCAATGGCCGGTTTCTCTCGACGTTTGCATGCGACTGAAAGATCTCGATTTTCGTAGCGACCCCGCCGACGAAATCATTGCCGCAACCAGCCTCGCCCATGACGTCCCGTTGCTGACGCGGGATCGCAAAATCCTGGCGTCCCAAGTCGTGCCGCTGGCCGTTTAAGCATCGCGGCCTCACATCGCGCCACTTCCTTGCCGGTTCTTTTCCGGCCGGTCGTCTTCGTCGTACGCCTGCGTGGTCGGGTTGCCCTGGACTTCGATCCGCTCGATCGAAACGGCCTTGCCCGTGTCGGCATCGATTTCGACGAGGGCCCCGCACATTTTCACGTCGCCGGTCGCCACGTCGAACGGGGCCGGCTGGGCCGTGGTCATGTAGCTGATGACGCGGTCCTTGCGTCGGCCGAGCACGCTGTCGTACGGGCCGGTCATGCCCAGGTCGCTGATCAGGGCGGTGCCCAGCGGCGTGACATGCGCGTCGGCCGTCGGCACGTGCGTGTGCGTGCCGAACACGAAGCTGGTGCGGCCGTCCATGTGATGGCCGAGGGCGATCTTCTCGCTGGTGGCCTCGGCGTGGGCGTCGCAGACGCGCACCTTCACGTCTTTCGGAATCTGCGTCAGAATCCGGTCGGCGGCCGCGAACGGGTCGTCGGCGGGCAGGTTCATGTATATGCGCCCCATTACCGCGAAGACCGCCACCTTTACGCCGTCGTTCGTCGTCACGACCGTGTACTGCCGGCCCGGCGCGGTGGCCGGCATGTTCGCGCAGCGCAGGATGCGTTCCGACGATTGCAGTGTCGGCCCGATTTCACTGCGGCGAAAGGCGTGGTCGCCGAGCGTGACGACGTCGATGCCGTAGGAACGGATCTTGTGAAACAGGTTCGGCGTGATGCCGCTGCCGCCGGCGATGTTCTCCGCGTTGGCGATCACCAGCGACACGTTCTTCTCGCGCACGAGGCCCGGCAAGCGGTCGCACACGACTTGCCGGCCCGGACGGCCCACGATATCGCCGAGCGCCAGAATGCGGATGGTCATGGCGTGAGTATACGGCGGTTTCGCAAAGGCGACCGCCGACGACCCAAGAACGCTTGGCACACGCCTACGCGCAGCGCGCGAGCGTGCTGCGCGTCAGGAACGCTTCGGCGTCGCTGGCCTGCAACGGGCGGGCGAACAAGTAGCCTTGCCCGTAGTCGCAGTGGCTTGCCTGCAGGAACGCCATCTGTTCCGCCGTCTCGATGCCCTCGGCCACGACCGTCATGCCAAGCGCGTGCGCCAGATTCACGACCGATCGCAACACGGCCGACTGGCGGCCGTTCTCGAAATGGCTGACGAACGATCGGTCGATCTTCAGCACGTCCAGGTCGAACTGGTGCAAACAGCTCAGGCTCGAATGGCCGGTGCCGAAGTCGTCCATCGCCAGCATGACGCCCAGGTCGCGCAGCCGGTTGAGCACGCGCCGCGCGTCGGCCGCGTCGCCCATGACGACGCTTTCGGTGATCTCGATCATCAGCGACTGGGGCGGCAGGCGCGTTTCGTCCAGAAGGCGTTGGACGTGCGCGACCAGGCCGTTGTCCGCCAGCTGGCGGCGCGACACATTGACGGCCATCTTGAACGCCGGCAGGTGCGGGTGGCCGTCGCGCCACCGCGCCGCCTGCCGGACCGCCTCGGCGATCACCCACCGGCCGATGGGCACGATCAGGCCTGTTTCTTCGGCGATCGGAATGAACTCGGCCGGGCTGATGATCCGGCCGTCGTGGTTCCAGCGGACGAGGGCTTCGAACCCGATGACCTGACGCCGGTCCAGCGACACCACGGGCTGGTAATGCAGCAGCAGTTCATTGCGCTCGATCGCGCATCGCAACTCGCTTTCCAGGTGCAGCCGATTCACGGCTTGTTCGTGCATCTTCGGCGTGAACCGCGCGACCTTTCCGCGGCCGGCGGCTTTGGCGTGGTAAAGCGCCGCCTCGGCGTCACGCAGCAGCGCGTCGGCCTCGACGTACCCGCTGTGGCCGATGACGATGCCCAGGCCCGCGTCGGGGTGAATCACTTCACGGCCGTAATGGAACGGCTTGGTGATCATCGCCCGGACATGACGCACCACCTCGTCGACGACGCCGACGTCGGACAAATCGTCCAGCAGCAGCATGAACGCGTCGCCGCCGAAGCGGGCCAGCATGTAATTCGTGGTCACTTCGGGAATGGAGTTAAGCACGTCGTTCAGGCGTCGGGCGACGGTGGTGATCAGCATATCGCCGGCCGCATGGCCGAGGCTGTCGTTGACCAGCTTCAGGCGGTCCATGTCGATGAACATCACGCAGTAGCGGTAGTCGGGCTCGCGGGCCGACCGTTTCACGCATGCCGCCAGCCGGTCGGTGAAACGCGTGCGGTTGGGCAGGCCGGTCATCGAATCGTGCATCGCGCTGTAATACGCGCGCCGCGCGGCCTTGGCGGTGTCGGCCAGCAGGCGGGCGTTCTCGGCGGCGTTGCGGCGCAGTTCCAGCAGGCTGACGACCTGCCGCGCGAGCGACTTCATCGCCGCCTGTTGCTGCTCGTCCAGTTGGCGCGGCACCAGGTCGACCACGCAGATCGTGCCCAATGCGTGGCCGCCCGGCGTCGTCAGCGGCATGCCGGCGTAGAAGCGGATGCCGGGCGCGCCGGTAACGAACGGATTGTCGGCAAACCGCGGGTCTAACGTCGCGTCCGGGACCTGCATCAGGCTATTCGGCTGGCGAATGGCGTGCTCGCAAAACGAGATATTCCGCGGCGTCTGCGTGAGATCGGTGCCGACCTTGGCCTTGAACCACTGGCGGTCGGTGTCCATCAATGTGATGAGGGCGACGGGGGTTTGGCAGATTTGCGACGCGAGCGTCGCGACGTCGTCGTAGGTGGGCTCGCCGGGCGTGTCGAGCACGTCGTAGCGACGCAGTTCGGTCAGCCGCAGTTTTTCAAGCGTGTCCGACGAATTAAACGACATATAGGTGCATTCATCTCCCGATCCACTCTGTCATCGACCGGATCGACGCGTGAGTTTTGAAATGCTTGAAGTCGGCGACGCACTATTGCGGAAGAAACCGCACCACATGGAACGGCTGGCCCGATAACGCGAGCGCGAGCGTGACGATCAGCCAAAGGCCCACGGCAAGGGCTTCGCCGAAGATCAGGCCGACGAAGAACGGCTTGAGGTCGGCGAACAGCTTCGCGCCGCCGAACCGCAGGATCAGCGTTTTCAGCAGCCATCCAAGAAACAAGCTGAACCAGGCGGACGTGATGTACCAGCTCGTGCATAGCAGGTAACCGACCGGCAGCAGCGGCCAGGCGTTGAACCGCCAGGTCATGGCCTGCAGGAACGCCATGACCGCGACACCGATAAAAACCTGGTACCAGACGTTGTACCCCTTGGCCGGGTAGAAGCCGCGGTGGACCTGCGTCGGGAAGTCGACCAGATGCAGCAGCGGCCAGTCGCTGACGCCCCAGCGGTTCAGCAGGCCGGTGGCGTCATCGACCATCGGCGAGGCGTAGCCGTAGTAGCACCACAATGACGCCGGCACGCAGGCAAGGACGGTGATGATGAGCGTGCCGATGAGCACCGGCACGGTTGATTTCCGCGAAGCGCCCGGCTCGGCCGCGTCGTCGACCACGTT
>DASVSC010000041.1:0-17312 GCA_036388295.1 Tepidisphaeraceae bacterium
GCCTTGGTGTGACGTGTCAATCGAGGCCTGAACCAAGGCTTGAGTACAAGCCTTGCCACCCGCCTGTGCTACCCGCCTGCCCTTCAGCATTTATCGTGCCCACGTGACGGCGCGGGTGCCACAGGTCGCAGTACGCAGAGACCTGTTCGTTTTTAGACACAGGTCTGCGAGTACGCCGACCTGTGGCACCCGGCGACAACACAATGCAGATCATGCTCAATCGAGTCTGGGTGGCAAGGGTTAGTATTCTAACCCTTGTGTCTTTCGGACGGCGTCGCGTCACCGCACCAAGGGTTAGAGTACTAACCCTTGCCACCCGCCGTAAAGCCCGGCGACCGCCGCGATCTTACCGCCGCCCCGACCCGTTCGCGGCCGCCACGTTGTTCGGCGACGAAACTGTGCCACCCGGCTACACGGCTAACCGCCCGCTTGCCCGGCTCCATCGATTATTTCCGGAATTCCGTTCCAAATGCGAATGCGTTGTTTCGAGTAGATGATCGCTTTGATCAAGTCGCGTCGTATGGCGACAAAATGGCTAGTGTTAGCCGCTTCACCACTTGCCTTGGGAACACTCACAAAGATGAATTGGTCATTTTCGTGCCAAATGATTACAGCCTGCTGGTCATCCAAGGGAACTCTTTTGACCGGTTGGCTCGCCGCCATCGTTGTAGGAAATGGCTTAGCTGCTTCACCAACGACCAATTGTGCAATGATCAACTGGCCGCCGCCTACCGCGCGACTGAGGTTAGGATAAACATTCCATGCATAGGGTACGACCAGCGAAAAAGCGATCAGCGGCAGGATTGGCACCGTTACTGCACAACGAAGAAATCTATATGATTTATCCTTGATCCAAACGGAAAAAAACCAATCCGCGAGAAATCCGAGCGGGGCGATCATCACGATCATCAATGGATTGCCGCCATACTCGATATTATAAACCGACCACAGCCGCCACGTTGTATATGGTGACCATTCAATGAAGTCTGGAAGGAAGTAATGAAACGGAATTGGCAACATCCAGAAAAGAAAAAGGAAGAGGAAGGTACTAACAAAAATGCGGAATAGAAAGGTTAAATCAAATGCCGAGAATCTCAGTACTGCTAAGGGGAGGACGAGTAGTACAATCGGCAGGAGTAGATATACCCAATACGCGAGGCCCACAGAAATATATCTGACTTGAAGGTCGCCGAAATCGGAGATGCCGAGGCTTGCAAGCTCTACATTTTGGACCAGAGCGCCAGTTGCAAACAGGACGACGGCGATCAACGCACCGTAGGCCGCTACCTTTTCAACGGTTACCTTGCCTTTTAGCTCGTCCATTGAAACACACTCTCCACTCAATGTGGCCTAAATCGCATCCACTTGGCTCGCCAGGTTCTTAAATGTCGTCGTCTTGTTATCAAACGTCAGCTTCACCGTCCCCGTTGGACCGTTTCGCTGTTTGGCAATGATGATTTCGGCGATGTTGTCGGGAATGAAGTCGGGTTCGGTCTGGCGGTAATAGTCTTCGCGGTGCAGCAGGGCGACGACGTCGGCGTCCTGCTCGATGCTGCCGGACTCGCGCAGGTCGGACATGCGGGGGCGGTGGCCGTCGCGGCCTTCGCTGCCGCGGTTGAGCTGGCTGAGGGCGATCACCGGGACGTACAGCTCGCGCGCGACGGCTTTGATCGCGCGGCTGATTTCGCTGATCTGCTGCTGACGGCTTTCGACGCCGGGGTTATCCATCAGCTGCATGTAGTCGATCATGATGGCCTTGATGTCGTGCTGCTGCTTCAGGCGGCGGCACTTGGCGCGCAGCTCCAGCGGCGTGAGGCCGGGGCTGTCGTCGACCCAGATCGGCATCTTGTTCATCTCGTTCACCATCATCGCCAGCCGCTGGTATTCCTGGGCGGACAGCAGCCCCTTGCGGACGCGCTGGGCGTCAATCTGCGCGCGACTGCACATCATGCGCTGGGCCAGCTGCTGACGGCTCATTTCCAGGCTGAACACGGCGCACGCCTGGTTGGCGCTGGCCATGGCTTCGATGAGGTTCATGGCGAAGGCCGTTTTTCCCATTGACGGTCTGGCGGCGACGATGATCATTTCGCCCGGCTGCAGGCCGTTGAGCATGTCGTCGAGTTCGTAGAAGCCCGTCTCGATGCCCTTGCGGCCGGAGCCTTCGAGCATCTCGTAAACTTCCATCGCCACCTCGCCGAGTGGCGTGGCGTGGTTGCTGATCTTTTTGTTGGCGATCTCGAACACGCGCTTCTCGGCGCGGTCGATGATCTGGTCGACGCTTTCGTGCGGGGCGTAGGCCTCGCGCAGGGAATCGTTGCTGGCGCTAATGAGGGTGCGCAGCAGGTACTTGTCGCGCACGATGTCCGAGTAGTGCATGCCGTTGGCGGAACTCGGGACGGTGTTGAGGATTTCGGCCAGGTAGGCGGTGCCGCCGATTTCGTCGAGCTGGCCGCGCTTGGCGAGTTCTTCGCGCAGGATGATGGCGTCGATCGGCCGATTGGCTTCGTAGAGCTGCAGGATGATGTTGTAGATGATGGCGTGGTCGGCGAGGTAAAACGCCTCGCGGTCGACCTTGGCCAGGACGGTGCCGACCAGTTCCTTGTCCAGCATCATCGACGCGAGCAAACACTGCTCGGCCACGATGCTGTGGGGGGGCAGCTTGTCGAACTGGGTGGACGGATCGTTAATGCGCAGCGGTTCGGACATAGGTCCACTTTCGTCAAAAGGGCGGGCCATACTCTACCCTAATATTGGCCGAACGCGCGAGAAAGTTGGTCGCGCGACGACTTGTCCACCGCTTACGCACGCCGCCTGTCGATTAAGCCGCAGATGAACGCAGATAGACGCGGATAAAAGAAGCGAAGAGGCTTTGTGTTCATCTGCGTCCATCTGCGGCTAAAAACGAACGCGGACCGGTCGTGAAACCGGTCCGCGTGGGTTGATGGCAGCGGTCGAAGCTTATTCGGCGGCTTCGGCTTCGGCGGGCTTTTCAGCGTCGGCCTTGGCTTTGGCGAAGGCGTCGATGGCGGCACGGCTCTCGGCGTCGGGGGCGACCCACACCTTGATGTCGGTGCTCAGGTCCTGGGCGAACTTCACTTCCACCGTGTACTTCTCGATCTGGTCGAGCTTACCTGGCAGGTTAATGTCGCTGGCCTCGACTTCGTAACCCATGCCGACGAGGGCGTGGGCGATGTCGCTGGCGCCGACGCTGCCGAACAGGTGGCCCTGCTCGTTGGCGCGGCGTTCGAGGGTGACTTCCACCGTCTTCAGCTTCGCAATGATCGCTTCCTGCTTGGCCCGCAGTTCCTTTTCCTGCTTGATGATTTCCTGCTTGCGGACTTCGACCCGCTTCAGGTTGGCCTTGGTCGGCTCGACGGCCAGGCCCTTGGGGATCAGGTAGTTGCGGGCGTAGCCGGGCGAGACGTCGACGACGTCGCCGACGCGGCCGACGTGGCGAACGGATTCAGACAGGAGGATTTTGGTCTTGAGGCTCATGGGGTTGTCCTTGAAAAGTTAGAGCCGTGGGGCTCAGCCGGGGGAAGAAAGTTGGAAGTTGATAGTGGGAAGTGGAAAGTTAAGAGCAGAGGCTTTTTACTTCCCACTTCCCACTATCAACTTCCAACTGATGGTTAAAACGGAATATCGTCGTCACTGAACTGCGGCTCGTCGCCGTAGGGGGCTTCGGGCGGCTTCTGCTGGGCGGGCGGGCCGGACGATTGGCCGGCCGCGGGGCGTTGGGCCGAGCGGTTCTGGAACGGTTTGGCCGGCGGGGCGGAGCGTTCGTAGCCGCCACCACCGCCACCGCCTTCGTAACCGCCGCCTTCGCCGGCGTCGGCGTTGTTCGCGCCAGCGCCGCCTTTATCGCCGAGGAATTGGAACTCTTCGACGACGACGCTCAGCTTCGAGCGTTTGCCGCCGCCGTTTTTGTCTTCCCAGCTGTCGAGCTTAAGGCGGCCTTCGACGTACACCTGCCGGCCCTTGGCCATGTACTGGTTGAAGATTTCCCCGCCCTTGCCGAAGAGGGCGCAGTCGATGAACGCGGTCTCTTCGCGTTGTTCGCCGCTGGCCGTCTTGAACTTTCGGCCGACGGCGACGCTGAACTCGCACACCGCCATCTGGCTGGGCAGAAACTTCAACTGCGGGTCGCGGGTCAGGCGGCCGATCAGCATTACTTTGTTCAGGTCGGCCATAAGTAACTCCAGTGGGAAGTTGAGAGTGGGAAGCGGGAAGTGAAGAAAGTGCGAAGTCTGAACTTCCCACTTCCCACTTTTAACTTCCCACCGTTTTAAGCGTTCGCCGGTTCTTCGTCGCGACGGCGGAAGCCGCGGTCGCCGCCACGGTCACCGCGATCGCCACGGTCACCACCACCGAAGCCGCCGCCGAAGCCGCGGTCTTCACGGGGCGGCGGGGCGATGATCGGCTGCGGCTCGACGCGTTCCATCTCTTCCTGCGACAGGTGGCTGGCGTCGGTCACCAGGATGCGCAGGATGTCGTCCGACAGGTTCACGTCACGCGTGATCGGGGCGATCATGCCGCCCGGGCCGGTGAAGTAAGCGATGACGAACAGGCCACGCTTCTGCTTCTTGACTTCGAAGGCCAGCTTCCGTTCGTCCCACTTCTTGATGACCAGGACCGTGCCGCCGTGCTTTTCGATGATGTCGCGGGTGCGCTTGATCGAGGCTTCGACCTCGGCCGCGCCGGGGAACAGGAACATGCCTTCGTATTTGTCTTTTGCCATTGTCTCTTTCCTAGCTTGGGTTTGGCCGCCCTTTGGGGCGGTCGCCAGTCTCTTTCTTCGAATCTTTGTCTTCGGCATTGAACAGGGCCATGGCCTTGTCGATGCCGTAGTCCGCCCAGCTGATGATCGCGCCACACGCGCGGTCCAGGGCCGGGGTTAACAACTGCTTCTGCGTTTCGGTCCAGCGGCCCAGGACGTAGTCACGTCCGGGGATATTGGCCGGTGCCGGGTCGATGCCGATCCGCAATCGCGGGTAGGCGTTCGTGCCGAGCACTTTTTCGATGTCCCGCAGCCCATTGTGGCCGCCGCTGGAGCCCGAAGGCTTCAGCCGCAGCTTGCCGCACGGCAGGGCCAAGTCGTCGAGGATAACCAAAAGGTCAGCCGAATCGACCTGAAAAAACTGCATCGCCTGCTGCACGCTCCGGCCGCTGACGTTCATGAACGTCGTCGGCTTGAGCAGCAGCAGCTTTTCGTCGGTGCCGTTCGCCCGGTTTAACACGCCGGTGAACGTCAGGCCGTTGAACTTCTGCTTGGCGACCCGGTCAAAGTCGCCCGGGGTGATCCAACCGAGCTTCTCGGCCAAGCGGTCGACCACGTCGAACCCGACATTGTGCCGGGTGTTCACATACTCGGCACCCGGATTTCCTAGGCCGACGATGAGTTTCATAGCGACTTCTTCTCCCCCTCCCCTTGAGGGAGGGGGTGGGGGGAGGGGTTCTGCCGTACCCGGCAGATGTCTCTGGCCACGGCCCCGCCGAGTACGGCGAGGACCCCTCTCCCTAACCCTCTCCCGCAAGGGGAGAGGGGACCAGACTTTACTTCGCCTCTTCCGCAGCGGCAGCGTCCGCGTCTTCCTTGGCCTTGCCGATGACTTCCGGCTCGGCGGCGGCGGATTCATCCGCTTCGTCGCTGATTTCTTCCGGCTCTTCGACCTTGGCCACGACCTGGTCTTCGTCGGTCAGGATCTTGATGCTGCCGCCCAGCTTGATGTCGCTGACGCGCAGGCTGTCGTCCTTTTTCAGGCCGCTGACATCGAGGCTGATGATATCGGGGATTTCGGTGACGACGCAGTCGAGTTCCAGTTCGTTCAGAATCTGCTGCAGCACGCCGCCGTCCTTTTCGCCGATCGGGTCACCTTTGAGGGTGATGCTGACGGTGACGGTGACGCGCTCGGTCAGGTCGACGCGGGCGAAGTCGGCGTGAAGCAGTTCCTGGCCGAAGGCGTCGTACTGGACGTCTTTGAGCAGCACCGATTCGGTGTGGCCGTCGAACGACAGGTTGAACAAGTGCACGCCGTGGGCGATGTGCCGGTTCAGTTCCTTGCGGTTCAGCTGCACCGGCAGCGTGTCTTGGTGGTGGCCGTAGACGACGGCGGGAACGAGACCGGTCTTGCGCAGACGCATGTTGGCGCGGCTGCCGAGGGCGGAACGCTTTTCGGCGGTAACGGCGATGGGGGCGGACATAGCAAACTCCTAAAACAGGGCGGCCGCGGTCGGCACGCAGGGCTTATTTTTCGTTCTTCTCTTTGAACAAGGCCGACACTGATTCGTCCTTGTGGATTCGGCCGATGGCTTCGCCGAACAGTTCGGCGACGCTCAGGGTGACGATGCGGTCTTTGATTCCGTCGATGCGGTTGCCGATCGGAATCGTGTCGGTGACGGCCAGCTTCGTGAACGGGGCGGCGTGCAGACGATCGATCGCCGGCGGGGCGAACACGGCGTGCGTGGCGGCCATGTAGATTTCTTTGACGCCGTTGTCTTTAAGGATCTGGCAGGCGCCGGTGACGGTGCCGGCCGTGGTGATCATGTCATCGACCATCAGGATGTTTTTGTCGCGCACGTCGCCGATGATGTGGCGGGCTTCGATCTGGCTGCCGCTCTTGCGGCGCTTGTCGATGATGCAGATTTCGCCGCCGAGCATGTTGGCGTAGGCCTGGGCGCGTTTGACGTTGCCGACGTCCGGCGACACGAACACGCGGTTGGCCAGCTTCAGGCTCTTGAACCACTTGCCCAGCACCGGGCCGGCATTCAGGTGGTCGACGGGGATGTCGAAAAAGCCCTGCACCTGGGCGGCGTGCAGATCGACGGCCACCACGCGGTCCGCGCCGGCGCGTTCGATCAGGTTGGCCACCAGCTTGGCGGTGATCGGCGTGCGGCCTTCGTCTTTGCGATCCTGGCGGGCGTAGCCGAAGTAGGGCATCACGGCCGTCACGCGGCGGGCGCTGGCGCGCTTCAAACAGTCGATCCAGATGAACAGCTCCATCAAGTGAGCGTTGATCGGATGGCAGGTCGATTGGAAGATGTAACAGTCACGGCCGCGGACGTCTTCCTCGACTTTGACGATCAATTCGCCGTCGGGAAACAGTTCCGTCATCCCCCGGCCCAGCGGCACGCCCAGGTAATCGCAGACCTTCCGGGCCAGGTCGGGATTAGACCGGCCGGCGAAGACTTTGATTTTGGAAGGGTCGAGGGCAAGGGCCATGGGTGTTTCGCTTCGCGAGTTGAACGGTTCATCAGCGGATGGATTGATCACTAGCCGGCTGCGGTCGTCGAGCGACCACAGATCAACTTATCAACTGATCCACGGATCAACCGATAAGCTACCCGGCATGGATTCGAACCATGACAAAGAGTACCAAAAACTCTTGTGCTACCGTTACACCACCGGGTAGTGGCTCAGGCGACACCGAACGGCGGTAAAGCCGGTCAGTGCGTTGAATTGCGACGAGGCGAGCTCCAGGAAGATCGGTCACGGCACCGTAAGCCCAGGCCCGGATCGCAGTCGGCCGCGTGCGATCCGGCTCATCTACCCACACCCGCACACGCGGATGCCTCTCGACGAACGCCCATTCGGGGCAATAGGGCGGATACTGTAGCCGAATCGCTGTGGCGTGGCAACGGGGAAATGAACAGGGGCGGCGTCGGCCCTTCGCCGCACGTCCGAAGGACGGCGGTGTTTTCCTTCACCCTTGTGCCCACGGGCGAGGGTGGAGCATCGAACAAAGCCGGAGGCGAAGCGGATTAACCACGGAGGCACGGAGGCACGGAGAAGAAAAAACAAGAAATGGTTCTTCTCCGTGTCTCCGTGGTTAAATCTGCTCTGCCCGCCAGACCGAGCGTCGTGTGATCGTTTACGCGATGACCAGCTGCGACCCGTTCGGGCCGCTGTCGCGGCTGGCGACGCTGACGTACGCGGTGCTGCTGGCGGTGCCTTGCAACGACAGCGTGATCGTCTGCTGACCACTGGCGACCGCCTGCTTCACGTACGCGCTGACGTCAATCTCGATCCACGTCCCGGTGACGCTGCTGACCGTGGCGGTGCTGATCAGGCTGCCGCTGGCGGGCTTGTTCGCCCAAGTGACGCCGGTTTCGGACCACGTCTGCGCGGCGACGCCGTAGACCGCCACCTGAACCGTGTCGGCCGTGTTCAGGTTCGCGAAGAGCCGTAGCTTCGCGGTGTTGACGTTCGACAAACTGCTGACGTCGAACTTGATCAGGCCTTGGCGGTTGTAGCCGGTGGTGCCTTTCTTGACCTGCAGCGTCGGGGCGCTGCCGTAGTTGGTGCCGGTGCTGCTGTCGAAGACGTACGCATCAGCCAGGGCCGTGCGCGTCTGCTGCGTGCTGGACGCGGCGGGGGTGGTGACCGTCTGCGTGTTGCTGGCGGCCGAGTCGGCGCTGCCGGTGGCGACGACGCGGTAGCTGTAGACGGTCGACGCCGACACGGTGGTGTCGGTGTGCGACGTCGTCCCGGCGTTCAGCGTGGCGACGGTCGACCACACGCCCGCCGTCTGCCGCTCGACGCGGTAGCCGGTTTCGTTGTTGGCGTTGTCGGCCCACGTCAGGGCCACGCTGCCGGACGAGGTGGCCGTGGCGACTAGGTTCGACGGGGCGTCCGGCGTGGTGTTCGTCGGGGTCGTCGGGGTGGTCGTGGTGCTGCCGGTGTCGCCGTAGCCGCGGTAGTTGGCGACCGTAGCGGTCGTCTGGTTCTTGGCGCAGGTCGCCAGGCCGACGTAGACGGTGCTGCCGAGCGTGAGGGTGACGCTGCCGAACTTGGTCCAGGTCTGGCCGTCGGTGCTGGTGTAGGTCGTGAAGACGTTGCCGACACGCTGCAGGCGCAGGAAACAGTTGGCCAGGTTCGCCTCGCCGGCGCCGGTGGCGACCGTAGCGCCGCTGGTGCTGGTGCGGTACGTCAGCCGCAGGCCGTTGGCCCGGGCTTTGATGTGGACGTTCTTTGAGCCGCTCGTGAGCGATTCCCGCACCATCAGGCCCGCCTGGCTGGATGGGTCGACGGCGGTCAGGCCGGTGACGCGGACGCTGACGTCGAAGTCGCCCGTCTTCTGCCCGTAGAGGAAGTTGAAGCTGTCGGCGTTGCCGTAGATGTCAGCGCCGCCGACGCGGACGTCGTAGTCGCGGCCGGCGGTGACGGTGCTCACCGTGCCGGCGGGCGTCGGGTTGCCGATGTCGATGCCGGTCAGGGCGACGGGCGCGCCCGGCGTGGCGGCGGGGGTGACGACGCTGCTTTCGTTGCTGGCCACGCTCTCGCCGGCGGCGTTGACGGCGATGACACGGTAGGTGTAGCCGGTGGACGCCGTGGCGGAACCGTCAGTGAACGTCAGGACGTTCGCGTTGACGGTGCCGACGGTGCTGTACGCGCCGCCGCTGATTTTGCGTTCGATGCGGAAGCCGGTTTCGTTGCCGCTGGTGTCGGACCATTTGATGGTGACGCTGGTGGCGGCGTTCGCGGTGGCGACGACGCCGGTGGGGGCGGTCGGCGCGGCGACGGTGCCGCTGCCGGCCGTGGTGCTGACGGTGGCGCTGGGGGCCGATTCGCCGCCCTGGTAGGCGACGGCGGTGACGTAGTAGTCGTAGCTCTGGCCGGTGACGGCCGTGGTGTCGGCGAAGCTGGAGCCGGTGGCGTTCGCGATTTTCACGAAACTGTCACTGCCGCCGCTGGTGCGACGCCAGACGTTGTAGCTGGTGACGTCGGTGGCGGTGTTCGCCGTCCACGCCACGCTCGTGCCCTGGGTCAGGCCGACGGCGTTGACGGCCTGCACGGCCTGCGGGGCACTGTTGGGCTTGATGTTGGTGATCAGCAGGATGTTGTCCTGGTAATCGTAGTTAGCCCAGGCGACCTTCACGTAATCCTGGCAGGCGATGTACGTGTCGGGAATGATGTTCCCTTTGGCGTCCTTGGCGACGTAAAAGCGCCAGCCGTGGCCGGGGTTGCCGGCGTCGTTGGGCGTGTTGTAACTGGCTTGGCTGAAGGTGCCGTTGTAGCTGTCGACGTTGAAGCCGAAGGCCTGCGCGCCGGGGATGAAGCTGCCGACCGCCGGGGCGGTGCTGGACCCTTCGAGGCGCGGCAGCAGGCTCTGGCTGTCGACCTGGTCGTGCGCGACGACCATGGTCAATGTCGGCTTGCCCTTGGTCGTGTTGATCTTCGTCGGGTCGTACCAGCTGACGCTGCTGCGGGTGTTCCACTGCACGTCGTACTGCTGGTGATACGTCGCCAGCATCCGCACGGTGACGGGCAGGCCGGTGTCGGCGCGCTGCCAGAGTTCGCTCATCACTTCGTCGCCGGCGGCGGTGGCGTAGCCCTTGGTGTTCGTCTTCGACGTGCTCGTCGAGATCTTCGTGGTGTAACCGAAGGCTTCGACAATCGTCTCGGCGGTCGGTTCGGCGCTGACGCCGTTGGGCTGATTTTCGCTGTGGCTCTGCCACAGGCCGTTGAGTTTGACTGTCTTCGTCGGCTCGTCGCTGTCGTTGCTGGTGATCGTCAGCGTCGACTTGCGCAGCTTGTTGCCCAGGGCGCTGGCGTCGTTGAAGACGAACTGAACCTTGATGTCGGTGTACGCGCCAGGGGCGAGCGTTCGCGCGCCGCCGCCGGACTGGATGACGAAGTCGGCGTTGCTCAGCACCATGTCGCTGATGACCAACGGCTGGTCGCCGGTGTTGCGCAGGCGCAGCGTGCTGATGTCATGGAACTGGTTGGGCAGGTCCGTGTTCTTCGTACGCACGCGGCTCATGACCAGTTGGTCGGCCGCGGGCACGCCGTCGAGGTTTTCCAGGCCCAATTCCGCCGCCGACGCGGCCGGTTGGACGTTGCGGATGATGCCGACCATGTCGTTCTGGTCGAACGTGACGTTGTACTCTTCCATCGTGAAGATGTAGGCGTTCGGCACCACCTGGCCGTCCGCGTCACGCAGCTGGTAGAAACGCACTTTCTTCTGCTTGGAGCTGTTGGTTTCCCACGACGCGTTGAGCACGTCTTCGCTGTAAACGCTGCGGTTCATCGGCTTGGCGGTGCTGCCGAGCGTGAAGTTGCCGTACAGGCCGAAGCTGCCGGTGCCGGGGTCGAAGTAGAGGATGCCGTCGTCCAGCGGCGACAGGCTCTGGGCCTTGTCCGGGGTGACGCCGCCGACAAGGTTAGTCGACTGCGGGTTGCCCGCTTCGTACCAGCCGAGGGTGGTCTTGGAGTTCTGGTTGGCGAAGACGCCGAGCAGTTCGACCGAGATCGGGCCTTGCCCGGCCTTGACGAGGCGCGGCATTTTGACTTCGTCGACGCTGACCTTCGTGCTGTCGAAGGCGTTGTTGTTCACGTCCGTTTGGCCGACGTTGGTCTTGAAGCCGTAGATGTCGATGACGCGCTGCAAGCTCGGCTCGTACGTGCCGCCCGCGCCGCTCATGCCCAGGCCGCGCAGGGCGACGCTGGCGGGCGTGCCGCTGGGGTCGTTCGTGGCGAAGGTGAGCGTGGCGTTACGGATGGTGCCGCTGTTGGTGGCGGTGTAGGTGACGTAGAAGTCGTAGCGCTGGCCGCTCTTGAGCGTGATGGGGCCCGTGATGGGGTTGGTGAGCTTGAACTCGCCCGCGTTGTCGCCGGAGAACGACGCGCCGGAAAGGACGAGGTCGCCTTCGCCGGTGTTGGTGATGCGGATCGTCTGCGGGGCGGCGCTGCTCCCGCTTGTCGTCAGGTCGCTCAGCGCGACGCGTTGGCGGCTGAGGCTGGCGACCGGCACGTAAGCGGTGACGCCGGCGGCGATGGAGAAGCTGTCGAACGTGGCGGTGATCGGGCCGTGGCGGTCGCTGACGACTACGCCGGTCTTGCTGGCCGAATTGAAGAACGCGGCCTTGTTGGCGGCCGGAACGGTCAGGTTAAAGCCGACGCGCTGCCAGCTCTTGCCGTTCATCGCGTAGCGGGCGTTGACTTGGCCGGTGACGCTGTCGCCGGTGATCTGCAAATCCAGCGTCGATAGCGCACTGAACTTCGCCGGCAGCGTGATGTACGTCGACGCCTCGGCCGGCACGCTCCGGCCGTTGACGATGTTCGTGAACTGCAGGCGTTCGCCGCTGGCGGTGTAGACGGCGGTGATCTTGACGCAGTTGTTCTGGTCCGGCCCGAGGTAAATGCCGGCCTGGTCGCCGGTGCGCAGCAGGTTGCTCAGCGGGCCTTTCAGGCGCGACGTGATGGTGAACCCGCGCGTGGTGCCGTCGAAGGCGGTTTCGAGGGCGGCGATCGGCTTGCTGGCGGAGTAGTCGGCGGTCAGGGCGAGGGTGCCCTTGGCGGTGTTGATGTCAATCTGGCCGGCCTGTCCGGCCTGGGTGGCGGTGAAGCCGGTGCCTTGGCCGTCCTTGTCGACGGCGGTGCCGCTGACGGTGCCGGAAAAGTCGAGCGAGAAGGGCAGCGCGACGGTCGCCGCCATCAATCGACGCGGCTCTAAAGCCTGCATCTCAGAGAAGTTATCACTCGAACGGGTCGGACCAGTGGCGGAACGCTGCACGGAATAGCTCCTTCGGCTTCTGTAGACACACCCCGCGGCCGCGGGACGGGAAATTGTTTGCCCGGCCCCTGACACGGAGATACCATCTACAGTCGTCGCGGCGGGCGACGGATTGCACACCGCTTTGTTTTCCATCGGCCGATAGAGACGGCGGATTAAGACTTGCCATGAACGTTGTTCTGATCATGGTCCGAGACAATGGTGAGCAACGCAGCTTCGCGCTGACACGCGACACCACCCTTATCGGCCGTCGCGAAGACGCCGACTTCCGCATTCCCCTCACCGACGTCAGCCGCAAGCATTGCCGGCTGATTAAGGACGGGAACGTGCTGATCCTCGAAGACCTCGGCAGCTCCAACGGCACCATCCGCAACGGCCAGCGCGTTAAGGAATGCGAGCTGGAGCCGGGCGACACGATCCAGATCGGCCCCGTCCGCTTCATCGTCCAGATCGACGGCCATCCCGGTGACAATGAACTCGGCGGCACGCCCCGCGCGCGCAGCGCCGCCCCCACCGGCACGGCCACCGGCACCCGCGTCGCCCCGCCCCCGCCGCCGCCGAGCTTCGACAGTTCCACCTTCGATTTGATCAGCCCGGTCGGCGACAGCATCGCCGACGCGCAGCCGCCGGCTTCATCAAAAGTTTAACCCCGCCGTCGCGCGGCCTATGATGCCGTGACATGACCCTCGCCTCGACCGAACCCGTTTTAGACGCCCTCCGCTGGCGCTACGCCACCAAGCAGTTCGACCCGACCCGTAAAATCAGCGACGCCGACATCGCCGGCCTGCTGGAGGCCGTGCGTCTCACGCCCAGCAGCTTCGGCCTGCAGCCGTGGAAGTTTTACGTCGTGACCACGCAGGCGATCAAAGACCAGCTGTTTCCCGTTTCGTGGAAGCAGTCGCAGGTGAAGGATTGCTCGCACCTGCTCGTGCTGTGCGCGCGCCGGCGTCTGGATCCGGACTTTGTCGATCACTTCGTCGACACCATCGTCGACACCCGCGGCACGCCACGCGAGAAGCTCAAGGGCCTGCACGACATGCTGCTCGGCTTTGCCGAAGCCAATCCGGAAAAGCTGGCGTGGGCGAGCAACCAGGTGTACATCGCGCTCGGGTTTCTGATGGAAACCGCCGCCTTGATGAACATCGACGCCTGCCCGATGGAAGGCATCGACAAGCTCGCCTACGACAAGATCCTGAACGTCGACCCCGGCTACGCCACGGTCGTCGCCTGCCCGCTCGGCTACCGCGTGCCGGACGACCGTTTCGCGACCTTGGCGAAAGTCCGGTTCGCTCACGAGGAACTGTTTGTCCACGTTTAACCCCTGAGGAACGCTATGGAATCGAACACGCTGTCCCGCCGTCACGCGTTCAAGCTCGCCGGCCTGGCCGGGGCGGCCGTGGCCTTGCGCGATACACGAGTCTTCGCCGAAACGCCGGCCGCCGCGCCGGCCACGCTGCCGCAGGGGGCGGGGTTTTACCGGACACACGTCGGCGAACTGGAAGTCACCATCGTCAGCGACGGCAGCTTCCCGCTCACGCCGTATCCGACGTTCGGCGCGAACGCTTCGGAAGAAGCCGTCAACAATCTGCTGAACGACAACTTCCTCGACCCGGCCAAGCTGATGGGGCAGGTCAACGCCGTCGTCGTCCGCAAGGCCGGCGGGCCGGTCACTCTCATCGACACGGGCTGCGGTAAACTGTTCGGCCCTGCGGCCGGCTTCGCCTTGCAGAACCTGGCGGCCGCGGGCGTGAAGCCCGACGACGTGCGGCACGTATTGTTCACGCACCTGCACCCCGACCACGCCGGCGGGGCCGTCACCGACGGCCGTAAAACGTTTCCCAACGCCACGCACCACGTGAGTGAGCAGGAAGCGAGCTTCTGGACGTCCGCGCAGCCGGATTTCAGCAAGTCGGGCGTGCCCGCGGACTTCCAGCCCGTGATGATCGAAACCGCCCGCAACGTGATCAAAGTCCTTGAGCCGAAGCGGTTCGCGCCCGGCAGTGAACTGCTGCCCGGCATCCTGCCCCGGCTGACCGTCGGCCACACGCCGGGCCACTGCGTCGTCACGATCCAGGACGGCGGCCAGTCCCTCGTCTACCTCGGCGACATGGTCATCCACCACGTGCTGGTGCCGGCCCATCCCGAATGGTTCGTCGGCTTCGACACCGACCGCGAAATGGCCGTCACCGCCCGGCAGACGCTATTGGCGGACTTGGCGCAATCGCGGTCGCTCGTCAGCGGTTCGCACTTGCCGTTCCCGTCGCTGGGCCATTTCAAGAAAGCCGACGCCGGCTACGCTTACGTGCCCGCGCCGTGGCGTTGGGCGTAACGGACGTTTTCATCCAGAAGGATTCGACACCGGGGCTGATCATGGTCGCACTATCGTTATCCGGAAAAACCGCGATCGTCACCGGCGGCTCGCGCGGCATCGGGGCCGCGGTGGCTCATTCGCTCGGGGTCTCCGGAGCGAATGTCGTCGCCGCGTATAACAGCAACGCCGCCGAGGCCGACAAAATCGTCCGCGCCATCGGCGACGCCGGCGGCCGGGCCGTCGCCGTGCAGGCCGACGTCAGCCAGCCGGGTGCCGGCAAAGTCCTGTTCGACGCCGCCGAGCAGCAGTTCACCCGTTGCGATATCTTCGTTCATGCTGCCGGCGCGATCCTTTACAAGAAGATCGAAGAGACGACGGACGAGGAGTTCGACAAGCTGATGAAGCTGAACGTCTACGGCACGTTCTACCTGCTGCGAGAGGCCGCGAAACGTGTGAACGACGACGGCCGCATCATTACCTTCAGCTCCACCACCACACGCCTGATGCTCCCGACCTACGGCCCGTACGTCGCTACCAAAGGCGCGGTCGAACAACTGACACGCGTGTTGGCCAAAGAAGTGGGCGCGCGCAAGATCACGGTCAACGCCATCAGCCCCGGCGCGACCGCCACGGATTTGTTCCTGACCGGCAAGAGCCAGGAGCAGATCGACCGCAACGCCGCGATGACGAACTTCGGCCGCATCGGCCAGGTCGACGACATGACCGGCCTAGTGACATTCCTCGCCAGCGCCCAGGCTGGCTGGATCACCGGCCAGAACATCGCCTGTAACGGCGGCGTGGCCTGATAGGATGTGCCGCATGTCGCAGCCGAAATACGTCAGCCGCGAAGACTACTTGGAGTCCGAGCAGACGGCGGTCGAGAAGCACGAATGGATCAACGGCGTTGTCGTCGAAATGCAGGGCGGGACGTACCGAAACAGCCGCACGAATGCGAACTTGATTGGGAGTCTGGGCAATACTCTGGATAACAGCTCGTATTTCGTCCTCGAAAGCAACATGCGGCTCTGGATGAGAGAAGCCAATCGCTATACCTATCCCGACGCTCAAATCGTTTGCGGAGAACCAGCCTTTGACCCAGCAGACCGGCGACAGACCACGATCACGAATCCGACCATTGTTTTCGAGGTGCTGTCCGATTCAACAGAGGCGAATGACCGCGGCCCGAAGTTCCGCGGCTACATCGCCATGCCGACGGTGCAGGCTTACGTGCTGGTTTCGACCCGCGAGCCGCGGGTCGAGTGGTACGTCCGCCAGCCGGGCGGGGCGTGGCTGTTCAACCACGCAACGGGCCTGGAGAGCTTTTTCACATTAGCCGAGCCCGCCGTAACGCTACTGTTGCGGGAATTGTACGTCGGCGTCACCTTCGACCCGCCGCCCGACCCGAACGCGCCGCGTAACGAGGAGCCGCTGTGAAAGCCATTCGCGTTCATCAGTTCGGCGGGCCCGACGTGCTGCGCCTCGAAGGCGTTCCCGATCCGACGCCCGGGCCCGGCGAAGTGCTGGTTCGCCTGCACGCGGCGGGCGTGAATCCGGCCGATACGTACGTGCGGGCGGGGGCGTACGCGCTCAAGCCTTCCTTGCCCTACACGCCCGGAACGGAAGGGGCAGGCGTGATCGACGCGCTGGGGCCGGACGTGATCGATCTGGCCGTCGGGCAACGCGTGTGGCTGAGCGCGGCGACGGCGGGGCGGATGCAGGGCTTCTACGCCGAGCGCTGCGCCGCGGCCGCCCGGCACGTGCACGCGCTGCCGGACACGCTGTCGTTCGAACAGGGGGCTGCCATCAACATCGCGTTCGTCACCGCCTACCGAGCCCTGTTCGACCGCGGGCAGGTCAAGCCGGGCGAGATCGTGCTGATCCACGGCGCGACCGGCGGCGTCGGACTGGCGGCGGTGCAGATCGCGGCGCGACATGGCGCGATCGTCCTCGGCACCGGCGGCACCGTAGAAGGCCGACAGTTGGCCGAGCGGCACGGGGCGGCCAAGACGTTCGACCATCGTCAGCCCGCTTATCGCGATGCCATCACCGCTGCCACCGGCGGGCACGGCGTGGACGTCGTCATCGAGATGCTGGCGAACGTGAACCTGGACAAAGACCTCGGCCTGCTCGCGCACGGCGGACGCGTGGTGGTCGTCGGCAACCGCGGCCGGGTGGAAATCGACGCCCGGCAGACGATGGCGAAGGAATCGACCGTCACCGGCGTGACCTACTGGGGCGGCGGCGACGCGGCAGTAATGGCGGCGCTCGCGGCGGTGGAAGCGGGCGTGAACGCCGGAACGTACGTGCCGTTCGTTGGGCAGGCGTTTCCACTGGAGCAGGCGGCGCGGGCGCACGAAGCGGTGATGGCGGGCGACGGCGCACGGGGCAAAATCGTGCTGACGATGTGAATGGATTTGAGCCGCGGGTGTAAACCCGCGCGCGGCAGGGTCGCGCGGGGTTACACCCGCGGCTCAAACCCCCAACCACAA
>DASVSC010000042.1:0-17643 GCA_036388295.1 Tepidisphaeraceae bacterium
TCGCGCCACAAACCGCCCCGGCCTAGCCGCCGCTGCGGCGGCAGCACCGGCTCGACCAACGCCCAGTGCTCGTCCTTGAGCTCGTATCGTGCCATGCCGCATCATAGAACGACCCGTCAGACAAAACCTAACCCTCTCCCGTGAGTACATGGGAGAGGGAACAAGCGGCGGTTCGGCGTTTACTCGCCGCTGGCTAATTCGAAAGATTTCTCCGGCACGGTCGCCGCCGGCGTCAGTCGAACCGGAATGCTCTTGCTCGCGGGTTGATTGCTGCCGGCGGCGACGTGGCGGAGCGGGACGAGCGGGTTGTTCTCCGGGTAGTACGTCGCGCAGCAACCTTTGGGGATCGAATACGCGATCACCTTGAACTGCTTGATCTCGCGGACTTGGCCTTCGTACGTGCCGTTGATATCGACCCAGTCGCCCTGGTTGAGGCCGCGGGCGGCGATGTCGGCTTCGTTCATGAAGATCACGCGTCGGCCGCCGTAGATGCCGCGGTAGCGGTCGTCTTCGCCGTAGATGGTGGTGTTGAACTGGTCGTGGCTGCGCAGGCTGGTCATCAGCAGCTCGTCGGGGGCTAACTCGATCGTCGGGATCGGGTGGACGACGAACTTGCCGCGCTGCGTGTCGGTGGGGAACTGCTGCTTGTCGCGCACGGGATGAGGCAGATAAAAGCCGCCCTTCTGGCGGACGCGTTTGTTGTAATCGGTGAAGCCGGGCACAACGTGTTCGATGTGGTCGCGAATGCGATCGTAGTTGTCGCGCAACGCGGTCCAGTCAACGGTGGAGCGACTGCCGAGGGTGGCCTTGGCCAGTTCGCAGACGATCGCGGTTTCACTCATCAGGTGCGGGCTGGCGGGCGCTAAGACGCCTTTACTCATCTGCACCACGCACGTGGTGTTCTCGCAGCTGACGAACTGTTCGCCGCTTTTTTGCAGATCGCGTTCGGTGCGGCCGAGGCAGGGAAGGATCAGGGCCTGCTCGCCGGTAATCAGGTGATTGCGGTTGAGCTTGGTGCTGACCTGCACGCTGAGCTTGGTTCGCCGGAACGCTTCGGCCCCGTATTCGGTGTCAGCCATGGCGCTGAGGAAGTTGCCGCCGAGGGCGAAGAAGACTTTGACGCGGCCTTCGTGCATCGCCTGCAGGCCGCGCACGGCGTCGAGGCCGTGTGTGGCGGGCGGGGCGAAATTGAACTCTTTGCCGAGCGCTTCGAGGAACTGCGGGCTCATCTGTTCCCAGATGCCGACGGTGCGGTCGCCCTGCACGTTGCTGTGGCCGCGCATGGGGCAGAGGCCCGCGCCCACGCGGCCGACCTGACCGCGCAGGAAGTTGAAGTTCACGATCGTCTGCACGTTCGCGACGCCGCTGATGTGTTGCGTGATCCCCATCGCCCAGACGGTGATCATCCGCTTACTCTTGGCCGCGATTTCAGCGGCTTCGCGGATCTGCTCGCGGGTCAATCCGCTGGCGTCCAGAATCTTCTCCCACGGCGTGTCGCGCAAGTCCTGAATGACCGCGTCGAAGCCCTGCGTCTTGTCGCGGATGAACGCGTAGTCGAACACGTTCCCGCCGCCGGCGTCGTCCATCGCCAGCATTTCTTTCATGATGCCTTTGAGGCAGGCGATGTCGCCGTTGACCTTGACCGGCAGGTGAAGGCAGGCGAGGTCGGTGCCGGGGCCGATCATGTCGCGCAGGTCCTGTGGGTGGCGGAACTTCATCAGCCCGGTTTCCGGCAGCGGATTGATCGCGACGATCTTGCACCCGTTCCGAACGGCCTTCTCCAGGTCGGTCAGCATGCGCGGGTGATTGGTGCCGGGGTTGTGGCCGATGATGAAAATGCTGTCGGACTGTTCGAAGTCGCCGATCTTGATCGTCGCCTTGCCGACGCCGATGGAGGCGGTCAGGCCGACGCCGGTGGACTCGTGGCACATGTTCGAACAGTCGGGCAGGTTGTTCGTGCCGAACTGGCGGATGAACAGTTGGTAGACGAACGCGGCCTCGTTGCTGGCGCGGCCGCTGGTGTAGAACATCGCCTCGTCCGGGTGCGCCAGGCCATTGAGTTCGTCGGCGATCATTCGGAACGCGTCGGCCCATTCGATCGGCTGGTAGTGACTGCTGCCACGGCGCAACACCATCGGGTGCGTGATGCGGCCTTGGTCGCCGAGCCATTTCTCGGTCTGGTTCGCCAGATCGGCGACGGAATACTGCGCGAAGAACTCCGGCGGCACGCGGCGGCTGGTGGCTTCCCAGGCGACGGCCTTGGCGCCGCTTTCACAGAACTCGGCGGCGTGGCGGGTGTGGTCCGGGTCGGGGTAGGCGCAACTGGGACAATCAAAGCCGCCTTTTTTGTTCACGATCGCCAAGGCAACGGTACTGCGGATGGGCGATTCCTTGCCGACCCATTTCATCGACTGCCACACGGCCGGGTAGCCCGCGGCGACGGTCGATTGGTGGCCGACTTCGGGGATAAAGGTGCCGCCGGGGTATTGCGCCTGCGGCGTGCGCTTGGAGACGTCCGGCGTGGTCATCGGGCGTTCTTCGACGATCGGCTTCGGGCGACGGTTGTCGACCTGGTGCGGGGCGCTGTTCTCGTCGCGGTGGCTGTCGCCAAGGGTGTGGGCGTCGATGTTTTCGTCTGACATTACGGCTCCGAAATAACGGCGGGTGAAGCGGGAGGCGTGCAGTTGAGCGACGGATTAGGGTAAGCGTCGTCCTGCGGTTCATGGTGCGGATTGTCGAGGCACACAAAGTCTTTTTCGATCAGCACGTGAAGCGTCAGGCCGTTTGCGACTTCGACGTCGGCGGCGAATCCGACGGCGTCGCTGCCGGCCAGGCGGGCCACAGAGGCGGCGGGCAGGGCGTAGACCAGCAGGCCGTTCTCGGACCGCGGCGTGACACGGTCGGCGTCGGCGTCGGTCCGAAGGCCCAGTGCGATGTCGTGTGCGGGGCCGATGACAGTGCGGTCCGACACGAGACGGCCGTCGCCGAGTGCGGTTACTTCGCTGCGCGTGAGACGAAAGCGGATCGACTGGCCTCGTAATCTGACTTTCAACGTGCTGCTCCGAAAAAGAATGCCTGCGGCATGGTAAACGCAAGGGCCGGGCCGGTGTTCGGAGAAATTATCGTGTTTGTGCCGTCGCAGTTTAGGATGCGGACCACGCGGGCGTTGCCCTTTAATGAGCGCCGGAAATCGTGGCAATGGCCGCCGTCGCGTACGCATTGATTCACGCGCACTGTAGCCTTAGCATTTTGCTGACCCGCCGACCGCGTTTGCAAGAAAGTGTTCTGTATGGACGTGTTCTGGTCCACCGTTTATCCGCCCGAGGTTTACGCCGATTACAACATGCTGTATCGCGAGCCGCAGCCGCTGATCACCGACATCGTCGGCGAGCGCGGCAGCGAGAACCCGCACGACTTCTTCGCCTGCCCGGCCTTCCACCTGCACGCGGCCAACACGTTCGTCGTGCGCGGCATTGTGGAGGCGAACGTGGCTATCCGTGCCGACGGCTTCGCGCCGCTGGACGAGAAGTCGCAACTGTCTGCCCAGTTGTTCAGCTACATGCACCCGACGCGCCGCGGGTACCGCACGATCCTGTTCGACCACCGCATGCTGCTGTTTTGTGAACAGCCGCTGGTGATGGCCACGTATCCCGCGTACCTGCACCGCAGCGAAGTGACGAGCAAGCTGCACTACATCCCCGCGGCGTACGACGTCTCGCAATGGCTGCGGCCGATTCAGGGGACGTACGAAGTGCGGGAGGACGTGAAGGACGTGCGCATCAAGCAGGACGACGCGCTGTACTACCTCAAGTTCGAGACGACTGAGAAAGTGCGGCTTCGCCGGTTCCAGATGACCACGGAACTGCAGGCGATCGCGCACGGCTGCGTGCACTACAAACTGTTCCGGCCGCGCTCGTCGCTTGCGAAGGTGTACGAAGCCTTCACGCAGGCGAAGCAGGACACGCGAACGATCAAGCTGATTAAAGAGAACGTGTTGGACTGATCAGTCTACGCGCCGTCACCGGCATGCGCGAGAATCGCACGGAAAACGCCACCGGGCCGCTGCGACAATCGCAGCGGCCCGGCGTGTTGTAAGAGGATGAGGATCTTGATTAAGCCTGACGACGGCGACGCAGCATTGCGCCGGCCGCCAGCGACAAGACGGCCAGGCTGGCCGGTTCGGGGACGGCGAACTGCGACAGGTTCGGGGCCATGCGCCAGAGCGAGGCCTGTTCGTAGTCGTAGCCGTAGCCGAGCAGCTTGTGGTCGCCGCCGAGTTCGTTGAAGAACTGGATGCCCATGGGCGTGCCGTCGGGGAAGTAGCCCATCGGCACGCTCAGGGCGGGGGCGCCCAGGATGTTGCTTTCCAGGCGGCCGAACAGGCTGGCGTTGCCGGCTTCGGAGAGCGTGTCGGGAGGCGTGCCCGGCGGCCGCAGGGCGGCGGTGACGTACGGCGTGATGTTGCCCACGGTCGGGGCGACGAAGCTGTCGATCTTGCTGATGGCCGACTCGTCGATGCTCGTCGTCGGGTCGTCCGTCAGGTTCGGGTTCTTCATAAACTCTTCGTACTGGTCGGCACGCAGGTCGGCGAACGCCTTGAGGGCCCGCTGCGCGTCAGGATTGTCCGGCACGCCGTTCTTGTCGGCGTCGCCGAAGCCCTTGGCGTTTCCGGCTTCGAAGATGTTGGCCAGGTTGTTGATGTTCGTGTACGCGCCGTTCAGGGTGCTAAGCGGCGAACCCGAAGCACCGTTGCGGCCGTTGAACAGGGCCGTCGCGAAGTCGCGGATGTTCTTGATGACCGGATCGTTGTAGCTCTTGATCTGCTCGTTGTAGTAGTAGGCGGCGGCGTAGGTGGACCAGGTGTTGTCCGGGACCAACATCCCGGAGGTGGCGCCGCTGGTGCTGGTCGTCGAGGGGAAGTCGTACCCGAAGTTTCCGATGACCGCGCCGCCGCTGCCTGCGGGTCGGCCGATGGTGCTGTAGTACGTGGTGCTGGCGGGGATATCGACGTAGACGATCTTCGCGCCTTGGGCGCGCAGGGTGTCGAGCGCGCTGTTGAACGCGTTCAGGACTCGGCTGTTGACGGTGCCCTCGGGCGTCGCCGTGGTGGTGCCATTGGTGGGGGTCAGGCCGCCGGTAGCGACCATCGTCCGCGGCACCGCCAGCACCTTGCCGGCCAAGGCCGACTTGTTCAGGTAGCTGGCGTAATTGTTCGGACGCACCGTGCCGGGGTTGGCCGCCGGGTAAACCGGCGTGCCGTTGAACAGGTTGGTGCTGCTGGGCTTGACCAGTGCATTCATCGCGTAGGCGATGTCGGTGACGGTCTTGCCCATCGGGCCGGTCACGTCGCGGCTGGGGGTGAGCGGCCAGGTGCCGCCCGGGTCGATCAGGCCGAGGCTGGTTTTCAGGCCGACAAGGGCGTTGTGCGCCGCGGGGACGCGGATGGAGCCGCCGGTCTCGCCGCCCATGGCCATCATGGCGAAATTGCTGGCGATGCCCGCGCCCGAGCCCGAGCTGCTGCCGCCCGGCTGGCGGAGCGCGTTGTACGGGTTCTTCACTTGGCCGTGGGCGTTGTCCAGGCCGTCGTAGGCGTACGCCATCGTGGTCTGGTTGGCCTTGCCGATGATGATAGCACCGGCGGCCTTCAGCTGGGCGACGCTGAACGCATCACGCTTGGCGATCAGCGTGGTGCTGCCCGGCGTGCCCGAGCCGTTCAGCACGCTCACGCCGTTGGTCGTGATCATGCCGGCGACGTCGTACGAGTCTTTGATGATGAACGGCACGCCCAGCAGCGGGTACTGCGACGTGGTCGCGCCGCTCTTGATCATGTCGTCGATGCGGGCGGCGTCGGCGATCGCGAACGGGTTGATCTGGCCGACGGCGTTCACGCCGTTGGGGCCGTCGTCGTACATCTTGATCCGGTCCAGGTACTGCTGCACCACGTCGACGGCGGTGGTAGAGCCCTGCGAGTACGCGCGGGACAGGTCAGAGACGTTCTTTTCCACAACATCGAACGCGGCCCGGGCGGACGATCCCGAACCCAACAACGCGGCCGCGGCGGCGACCATCAATGCTTTCTTCCCAGTAACAACAGGCGACATGTTCTACCCTTCCGAATTGGATCAGGACAATGGTGCGATGCGATGCCAAGCAGGCGTCGCGATTCGGCCCGTCAAACAAAACGACGGCCGTGACGGAATGGGTATGGCAAACCGAATGCCGGGCAGCCGTCGCGCGGGCGGACGGGCGTGCCAAAGTCTTTCACAACGCGATTGCCCAAGCCGGCCGAAATGAGGGCGGCCGGATGAGCGATCGATCAAAAATCCGTGTTTACTGCGGGAAAATCATTAGTTGCGTTCACGACCTTTTTACTAGGCAAATTACCCGCTACAGGCCAACTGCTCATTTTTGCCGCACCCCCGTCGCTATAAAGAATGGCGATTTTGTGAAAGTAAAAGTGGCGATCGAAAAATAATTCCGCAACCAAAGCGAATCGATGTGCGTCTAAACTAGGCATGAAGACTTCAAAAGGCCCCACTTTGACTATTGCGTCGCTTATGGCGGTTGTGTGCATTGGCTGGGTCGCGGCACCTGGCATGGCTGCGCCGACCACGGCACCCAGCGAGGTGAAGCGAGCGTTCGCGTTATTCTTGGCCGCCGAAAAGGACGAAGACGTGGCCCGCCTGGGTCAGATGATCGGCGCGACGAGCCGGCAGGAAGACCTCCTGCGGCCTCATCTGGCGGATTTGATCGTCGCCGCCGCCCACTTCGACCGGGCCATGCAGGAAAAGTTCAAACGGGAGGCGGCCGGCAAGTACGCAGTAGCGCCCACTGAGGCTGATGCGGCGTGGCAGGCTGCGGACGAAACCGTCCAAGGCGACGCCGCCACCCTGACCGCAACGATCGGCGGGCAGAAAGTGAACGTCGCGATGGCGAAGCGGGACGGCGTCTGGCGGGTGACTTACGGCGGGGCGGTCACCTTTGCCGGCGTGCGGAAGGTGGATGGGAGCGTGCCCAGTGACGAGTCCATGCGGCGTTACACCGAAATGGCTCAAGCCTTGCGCTCAACGGCCGCCGGCGTCCGGGCCGGCGAGTTCCCGACGGCCGCGGCGGCGGCGGAGGCGGCGCAGCAACGCGTGATCGACGCCCAATCGGGCCGCGGGGCGCAGTAGATCAATGGAATCGAACTCAAGTGTCGTTGAGGCGGGCCCGCTTGAGCGGGCCTGTCTTGCGTCCGGTTGAACGCAGACGGGCCCGTTCAAGCGGACCCGCCCCAACGCCTCGACCTCACGCCACCTTCTGCAGCGGCGCTTCGGGCACATTGTCCAGACGCAGCGAGCGCGGCTCGACCTTCTTGTAGCCCAGCTGTTCGATCACTTCGAGCACTTCTGTCCAAGTCGGGAACAGCTTGCGGTTGACGCGCTTGTACGTCTCGATGGCCATCACGAACTCGAACTGCTCGGCGGTCATCTCGCCTTCCTCGGCCTGGCGGCGGTCGTCCTCGCGCCGGATGCCGGCCCCGCGGCGACGCTCCAGCCCGGTACGGCGGCCGGCGTTCTGCACGCGGCGGTCGGGCCCGTCGTACGGGGCGTCGGCGGCGGCCTCGTCCCGGCGTTCCAGGCCGCTGCGGCGGTCGACTACGTCGCGGACAATGCCGGGCGTGTAGGATTCGTCGTCGAAAATGTCTTCGGGCGTGCGATCGGACATGCAAAAACCTCTACTGCTACATCGGCAGCATCGGCAGGTGACGTGAGCAGGGTGGAAAAACCTGAGGGCGTGCCCAACAGAAAAGCTCACTCCGTTCGCGGCTTATCGCTTGCCACGGACGGAGTGAGCTTTCTTGACGGAATGGGACGGCGGTCGGTTTAGCGATCGTTCACGGTGCCAACGTTGGTGCCGCCGACGCGGAAGACGCCAAGGTTGCTCGTGTCGATGGTGGCCCCTTCTTCGAAGTCGCCGCCGATAATCACGCGGTCGATAGGGCCGCGGGTGCGGATAAGCGATCCGCTGAGCACGTCGTCGTTGACGCCGATGCGGCTGATGCCGCCGTTTTCGACATTAATGTTCGCACCGATCGTGTCGGCGGCGATAGTGCCAATGCCGCGGTTGGCCGTAACCGGCCCGTACAAGCCGCCGCGGACAGTGATCGAGCCGATTCTGCTGCCTTGGGACAGGACCGACGCCGTGCCGCGAAGGGTGCGGCCGACGTTGACTTCGCCGATTTCGCCGGCAATGCCGACCCTGGCCCGCTGTAGGGTGCCGCCGACGTTCAGGGCGTCAAGGCTACCGCCCCGCAGAACCAGGCCGTTGACGCCGGTATCCACGTCGACGGTGCCGATGGTATTGGCGAAGACTACGCGCATCGGGAACGCCCGGCTTTCCAGGTCAACGGCGACGTTGCTGGAGCCGATCGCGTTGGCCGACAGGGTGCCCAAGTCGCCGTTACCGGAAATGGCGGTGTTGATGATCATGCCGCTGTTGGTCACGCCGCGGACCCGAGGGGTCGTGCGGGAGGTGCCGAAATAGCGGTTCAGGTCGTTGCTGCCGCTGAGGGTGCGGCCGCTGTAGGCGTCGAATCGGCGTCGGCGGACGCCGCCGGTCTGCTGCACGCGCGAGTTGTAATCCGACACGCTCAGCACCCGGCCGTTGCCGGTGGCGCTGATTACGCGGACGGACGAGCCGACGCTGATGTTCGACGAACGGATGCCGAAGCCGCCGGCGGTGAGGGTGCCGTTGTTGCGTCGGGTGGCGGTGGCGGCGATGAACGAAGCGATGATGCCGAAGCCGTCGGCGTTGATGGTGCCGAAGCTGCCGGCGGCGATGTAGGAGCCGAGGATGCCGCCGTCGCCGGTGATGTTCAGGTTGTTGATACCGAAGCCGCCGGCCGGCTCGGTAACGGTCACTAGGCGGGCAGTGTATAGGGCTTGGTCGAAGCTCGTGAACGTCCCGACGCTCGTGTTGACGATCGAGCCGTTATTAAGGGTGATGGTCGAGATGTTGTTGTTAGCAACGACAGGGCCGCGGATGTCGGCACCGTCGCCGCTGACGTTAACAATGTTGGTGACGGCGAAGACGCCGGCTTCGGCCAACGCGCCGGTGCCGCCAAAGGCGACACCCTCGCCGATGTTGACGGTGACGAACTGGTTGGCCTGCATGGGCCCGCCGATGCCGTCCCATTCGCCGCGGGCGTTGCGGCCGTCGGCGTTGGGGCTGACGGTGCCGAGGGTGCCGCCGACGAGGATCGTGCCGGTGCCGTCGCGGGCGATGACGCTGATGGCCGAGCCGTCAACGTCAATGCCACGGGAGAAGGCATCGAAGGGGAAAGTGCCTGCCGCACCGGCGTTGCCCGTCTGCGTGCCGCCGCCGGCACCGGTGAGGTTCGTGGGGATCACGACGTGGGTGTCGGTGGTCGAACGAATGCGGCCGACGGTCTGGGCAACGGCGCTGCCGAGCGAACCAACATTCGCACTGCCGATCTCGCCGCTGGTGAAGTTGAGAAGGCCGGTGACGTCGTTGCCGGTGTACTGCATGACGTTCACGGGCACGCTGCCACGGAAGCTGGCTTGGTTCACGATCGAGGGCGTGCGGCCGTAGGTGACGGGCAGGGGCAGACCGGTAAGCGGGTCGGTGCCCGGGGCCGCGCCGCTGACGTAGCCGACCTGTGTGCCGTCGATTTGAACGGCGGATCCTGCGCCGTTGGAGGTAATTTGAGTGAGGTCGAAGCTGCCGTCACTGCCGCTGGAGGTGACGTCGACGTTGCTGGTGCTGGTCAGACTGACGAGCACGACACCGCCGGTGCCGCGCACGCCGTAGGTACGTGCGGTGAGCGAGCCGAGCGTGGTGGTGGTCGTAGTATTGGCCAGCGGGTCAAAGACCAAGACCGCGCCTGTGACCGGGTCGACGTAACGGTTCGGATTAGCCGGCGTGTTCGGCGTCGTCGGTGTTGTCGGTGACGGGCCGGTGGGAACGGTTGGCGTTGTCGGAGTCGTTGGCGTGGTCGGAGTCGTAGGCGGTGTAACAGGAATCGTGTTGCCGGTGGCGATGGTCACGATGTCGGTCGGCCGGATGGTGGCGACCGCGCCGCTGTCGTCCTTGAGCCGCAGGGCTTGGCCGGCGGTGAGGGTCTGCTCGGGGGACAGGCCGCCGAAGAACGGGTCGCGGACCAGTGTGCCGCCGACGAAGAAGTATTTGACGTTGCCGTTCAGGCCGGTGTAGAGCGCGGGGCCGCCGGTGTTGAGGGTAGTGCCTACGTTGCCGGTGACGTAGATCATGTCGATATTGCCGTCGCTGCCGCGCTGGTCGGTGTTGGCCGAGAAAACGGGCTGGAAGGTGGCCAGCGTGTTGGAGTTGATGCCGCCGGCAACGATGGTGCCGATGCTGCCGTTAGCGACCAGGGCCGAGTCGACACTGCCGCCGGCCTGCACGCGCTGGTAGTCGCCGCCGATGGAGGCAGTGAGAATTGGATCGTCGTTGATATCGACGGCGGACGGGTTGATGGCCACGTCATTGGTCGCGCGAATGAACCCGACGCTGCCGCGGCGGACGCTCAGGTCGAGCAGTTCGAACTGGTTGGTCGGCGTCTCGACGCCGACGTTGTTGCCGTACAGGGCGCGCAGGTTTCCGCGGCTGAGGGCGATGGGGGAGGACGTGAGGTTGTAGGCAGCGGTAAAGCCGCTGACATTGCCGATGCCGATCCAGCCGCCCAGGTCGCCGGTGCGGATGGCTACGCCGTTGCCCGGCTCGCGGAAGTGGGTGGCCCCGGTGACTTGGCTGCCGCCGAAGGTGACGTTGCCCACGCCGCTGACGTCGAGGCGGTACGTGCCGGTGCCACGCGTGGTGGCGTTGCCTGCGGCGAAGGCGGTGTTGGACGCAAAGGCGACGACCATGCGATAGACGCCCGGCACTTTGGCGGTGAACTGGAACTGCTGGTTCGGTGCCGCCCCGGTGCCGCCAGACAAATCAGTGGCGACCAGGCGGCCGAGCGGATCGAAGACGCCAAGGTTCATGCCAAAGCCGAGCAGGCCGACGCCGACGAGCTGGGCCGTTGCGGCCTGGCCGGCCAGGAGCGGCACGGAGTAGCTGTCGGTGTAGTCGGTCAGGTTGTTGCCGCCGGCTTGCAAGGTGCCGGTCCAGCTCATTTTCTGGTCCGCGCCGACGGTGCTGGCGAACTGCTGGTTGTTGGCGTCGTTGTTGAACTGCGCGCCCGTGAGCCGGCCGGCGAAGAAATTCGTGCCGACGTTGCCAAGGGTTTCGACTTCTTCAACGGGGTCGGTGATGGCGACGGCCGACGGGGCGGCGTTGACCGACACCGAGGCGTTGAACCCGCCGTTCACGTGCTGGTAGCCCAGCCGGCCGCCGACGCGGATGTTAGTGCCGGTGCGGTAGTTGGAGCCGGCATTGGTGCCGACCGATCCGCCGACGTAAAGGTTCTGTAAGTCACCGGCGACGGTGAAGTTGTTGCGGAACGACGTGCGAATGCCGTTGGCGAGGCCGCCGGCGTTGCCGGTCAGAATGTTGCCGGCGTAGAACGTGCCGACGCTGCCTTCGATGTTGACGATGCCGGTGATCGTGCCGCCGATCAGGATTTTGCCCATCGACACGTCTGGGGCGGTTTGGATGCCGGCATAAAGCACACGGCTGGCGGGGCGGACGCCGAGGGCGCGGCGGTAACGCTGACTGATGATCGGGAGGAAGGCTTCGTCGGTGCCGTCGACGTTCTGGAGGTCGACCGTGCGTGTGCCGATGTAGACCGCGCCGGTGGCATCGATGTTGTTGAGCGTGCCGGGGTCGACTTCGCCGTCGCCGGGTTCGTTCGTGAACCCGCGGATCTGGCCGGGGCTGCCGGCGAAGGGCGTGGCGGCCCTGTCCAGGGAGTTGGTGTTGGGAACCTGGGAGATCAGGATCTGCGCGTCGGGGCTGGCCTCGGCGATGTAGATGTTGAACAGATCAGCGCCGTCTTCCTGCTGTGGGGTGCCGGGCGGATTGGCGGCGATCAGGTCGCGGATGACGACGCTATTGTCGGTCTCCCGCACGCGGGCGGCGGTGAACTCGGCGGTGATCTCGCCGACGAGCCGGATGCGGATGATGTTCAGGTCCTGGTCGAGATAGTGGAACGTCTGCCCGCCCACCAATGTGGTCAACAGGCGGCGTTCTTCGAGCATCTCGACGTGGTCGACGGCGCGACGAATGGAATGAGACGCCGGACGGCTTTGCGTGCGGGCAATGGGGTTCAGGGCAACGGGCTTCGCATTGCGCGGGGTACGGCCACGGAACATGTGCGCTTCTCCTCAGCCAACTAGGGGCAGGACATCGACCGATCGGCGATCCGCGGGAAATCTCGTCCCCGCGAGCGGGGGGCGACCCCGACACTCCAGAGACGCCGCCACGCGAAGGACGTTACCGGGCCTCTCGCCATGCCAACGGCCCGCCGCTTTCGCCCATAAAAGGGGAAATCTCAATCGCTTCTACCCCACGCCGGCCGGCCGTGTCAACGACGGGCCGGTGGGGTGACACGTGGGCGAGGAAGTGGGGGCTTTGGGCCTTGGGGACTGGGCCATGGTAAAGAATTGAATTGCAGCCGTAACGAGGCCCAGTCCCCACGGCCCAAAGCCCAACTCGCGCATGAAAAAACGCCCGATCCTCCGCAGAATCGGGCGTCACTCAGACGGCCGCGGCGCGCCATGATGTCAGGGTGCCGGCGGCCGAGTTGTGCAGGGGAAGTCGATCAGCCTACGACGGCGGCGTACGGCACCAGGGCCATATACCGAGCGCGCTTGATCGCCTTGCTGATCATCCGCTGTTCCATGGCCGACGCGCCGGTGCGCTTGCGGCTGGACATCTTACCGTTGTTGCTCATCAGCTTTTTGAGCGACTCGGTGTCCTTGTAGTCCACGAACACCTTGCCGCTCTCGGCGGTCCGGGTGACACGGGTCTTGGCTTTGCTGAAGGTCTGGAACTGCTCTTTCGATCGCGGCGGCATTCGTTTATCTCCAAAATCAGTCGAGACGGGAAACTGTAGCAAAAGGCTTCGCGATTGCAAGCCGATTGAAGCGATGCCGCACTTTTTCGCGATGCCGATGAAGATGGGGGCGGGCATTACTTCGCGATGTCGCCGTAAACGATGCCGCGGCCGTTGAAGCCGACATAGACCCGGCCGTACAGGCGTGGGTCGGCGGTCAGGCACATAAAGCCCAGGCCGTACTGGTGCCGGTCGTCGTTGACGCGGACCCATGTGGCCCCGCTGTCGTCGGAGCGGAACATGCCGGTCACGCCGTTGAGCGTGCCGCCGACGAAAACGGCCGGGTAGTCTTTGCCCGGGGCGGCCTTGCCGAGGCCGAAGGCCCGGCCGTTGGCGGCGACGGTCGGGGCGTTTTCGATGGGCTTAAACGAACGGCCGCCATCGAGCGAGTGCAGCAGGGTGCTCCCGCCGACGAGCCAGATGTCGCCGCTTCGGTCGATGCCTTGCCACAGGTGCAAGCCGTTCCACGGGCCGTCCGGCAGGCCGACCGCGGGGGCGGCGGTGAACGTCAAGCCGCCGTCGGTGCTGGTATAGACCTGTTTGGCCGCTAGGTCGAACGAATAGAACTTGCTGGCGTCCACCCGGTCGGCGACCACGCGGCTGCTGGGCGGCAGGCCGTTGACGGGCGTCCACGTCTGGCCGCGGTCGCGCGAGTAGTGTGCCGGGCCGACGAGCGAGAGCAGCGTGACGCCGTCGGCCGAGACGATCAGCGCCGCCGTGCCTTCGCCGAAACCCGGCTGCGGCCGGCGGTTGCCCTGCCCGCCCACGGCGCGTTGCCCCGGCTGCGTGGCCGGGCGCGTGGCCGCCGGCGGCGTCGGGGGCGGCGGCGGAATCACTTCCTGCCACGTCTTGCCGAAGTCTTCGGAATAGCCGTAGCGTGCGCCCGGCACGTTGTTGGTCACCCCGTTGCGCACGACGATTTTCGGGTTCATCGCGGCGTATTCCATGCCCTGGGTGTTGCCCACTTCGGGGTTCTCGAACTGCCCGGCCGGCGGGGCGTCGAGGTCGTCGTGCGTGAAGCCGCCGATGTCACCGAACCCGCTGTAAAGCGGCGGGCCCTCGCGTGGGCTGAGCAGATAGATGTTGGCGGTTTCCTCAATGCCGTCGACCCACGTGTTCCAGTGCGACGGCCGGCCGGCGTCCATTTCGGTGATGTTCTGGGTGTTGTAGATCGTCGCGCCGGTCGTGTAGCAGACGTGATTGGAATCGAACGGGTCGATGGCGATGCCGGTCATCCACCAGCCGAACCACTGCGGCGGGTTGGCCAGGGTTTTGAGGTACGGCATCATCGACACGTCGCGGTCACGCTGCAGATTCGGTGTCTGGCTGACGCTTTTCCACGTGCGGCCGCCGTCGGTGGTGCGCAGCAAGTCGTCGCCGCCGGGCTTGGTGTCGCGCTGGATGGTGGAGCAAATCGCCGTGCCGGGGCGTTGGCGGTCGACGCTGACCGCGCCGTACCCGAAAGCCGCCTCGCCATTGGCGTTCGGCTTGATTGGCGTGATGTCGGCCCACGTGCCGCTGCGGGTGTCGAACGTCCAGATCGCGCCGTCGGTCGCGCCGCCGGGCGGGATGCTGTTGGTGTAGCTGAAGTAGATCACGCCATTCGTGTCCATGTCGGCGTGCGACGGGAACAGCGGGGCGGCCGGCTGGCCGGGCACGGCTTCCCAGGTCGCGCCGGCGTCCGAACTGCGGAAAAGGCCGGGCGAAGCGCGTTCGGAGTTGCCGACGAAAATCTCCCGGCTGCGCGTGCCGGGTTTCCCGCTGGCGCGGTTGAACAGCACGAAGCCGAGCCCGCCGGTCCCGCGGCCGTTCATCTGGGCGGGGAAGTTGTCGACTTTCTTCCACGTGACGGCCGCGTCAGTGCTTTGCCACAAGCCGTCGTGGCGTGAGCCGAAGTAGAGGACGCTGGTGTCGTTCGGGTCGACCGCCAACCGCTCGCCCAGGCCGCGGCCGTTCTCGTTGCCGCCCATGGCGAAGGGCACTTCGGTGATTTTAAACGTTTTTCCGCCGTCCGCGGAGCGCATGATCGACGCCTGCCCGCGGCCGTACATGCCGCTGGCGATGTAGACCTTGTTCGGGTCGACGGGGTCGGGAGCGATGCTCTCGGTGCCGAAATAGTTGTAAACGCCGCACCAGTCGAGCAACGGCAGCCACTTCTTCGTCGGCTGATCCCATTTGTAAGGCCCGCCGATATCGGTGCGGCAGTAGGCCAAGTCCTTCTGCGCGGGGCTGAAGACGATGCCGGGGATGTAGCCGCCCGCGCGGACGGTGACGCTTTTCCAGACGTACGGCTGCTCGGGTACGTCCTGCGCGACGGCCGTCGCCGCCGTCAGGCCGAGTAAGGCTGCCGCCCCGATAAGAAGAGCACGCTTGAACCCGATTCGTTGTCCGTCCGCCATGTCGTCCTCCGCTGGCACTGGTCTATCACAAGTACGCGCCCGGCTCACGTCCGTTGGCGGCCGTCCGGAATTGGCCCGGCCGGTGCAGGGGAGCCGGTTATCAGACGCCGTCGACCTGAACACCGGTGCCGATCGTGCCGATGATCCGGAGGCGGACAGTGCCGGAACTCGGCGGAGCATTACCATGAGCCAGTCATTCGATGTTGTCATCCTCGGTAGCGGCCCGGCGGGCCAGAAAGCGGCGCTCAACGCCGCCAAGCTCGGCAAGCGTGTGGCGCTGGTCGACCGCGTCGAAAGCCTCGGCGGCGTCTGCATTCACACCGGCACCATCCCCAGCAAGGCCATGCGCGAAGCCGTGCTGCACCTGACCGGCATGAACCTGCGCCAGGTGTACGGCGAGAGCTATTCGGTCAAAAACGACATCACGATGGGCGACCTGCTCTACCGCTGCCAGCACGTCGTGCGCACCGAGACCGAAGTCATCCGCACGCAGATGCAGCGCAACCGCATCAGCGTGTTCTACGGCCATGCCGCGTTCACCGGGCAGCACACGGTGAAGGTCACCCGCGTGGACGGCGAAAGTCAGGAGATCCACGGCCACAATATTCTCGTCGCCGTCGGCACCGAGCCGGCCCGGCCCGCTAACGTGCCGTTCACGCCCGGGCGCGTAGTCGATTCGACCGAACTGCTCAGCCTGACGGATTTGCCGCACAGCATGACGATCGTCGGCGGCGGCGTCATCGGCGTGGAATACGCCTGCATGATGGCGGCCGTCGGCGTGAAAATCACCCTGATCGAATCCCGCCCGCGGCTGCTGGAGTTTATCGACGAAGAACTCACCGAAGCCCTGCAGTTCCGTTTGCGCGACGGCGGCGTGCGGCTGCGCTTGAACGAGAGCGTGGCCAAGATCGAAGTGCACGGCGACGCCGTCGTCGCCACGATGGCCAGCAACAAGACGATCCATTCGCAGACGCTGCTCTACTGCATCGGCCGTCAGGGCGCCACCGCCACGCTGGGCCTCGACAAAGCCGGTCTGAGCGCCGACAACCGCGGGCGTTTGAAGGTCAACGAGCACTTCCAGACGGAAGTGGGGCACATTTACGCCGCCGGCGACGTCATCGGTTTCCCCGCCCTGGCCGCCACCAGCATGGAGCAGGGCCGCCAGGCGAGTAATCACATGTTTGGCCAGTACATGGCCGAGACGAGCCCGCTCTACCCGCTGGGCATTTATACGATTCCCGAAATCAGCCTCGTCGGCCAGACCGAACAGCAACTGACGGCGGCCGGCATTCCGTACGAAGTGGGCATCGCCCGCTACCGCGAGATCGCCCGCGGCCAACTCATTGCCGACCCGCACGGGCTGTTGAAGCTGCTGTTCCACCCGCAAAGCCGCCGCCTGCTCGGCGTGCACGCGTTCGGCACCGGCGCGACGGAACTGATCCACATCGGCCAGACCGTGATGGCGGCCGGCATGGCGATCGACTACTTCGTCGACACCGTCTTCAACTACCCGACGCTGGCCGAGTGCTACAAGGTGGCGGCGCAGGACGGCATCAACCGAGTGCGCGACGTGCCGGCGACCGACGAGCCGTCGGAACGCGAGCTGAACATCGACGCCAGCGGCGAAATCAAAGTCGCAGCGTAAGCGGACTTATCCGGCGTGCGGCACGGGCATTTTTGTCGCAATGGGTCGAGATCGCGTGAAGGCCCTGACGACCGGCCGCCGGGTGGCTACCATGCCGCCATGGCGTTGCCCGATTTCAGCGTTCGTGACCGAAGTGTGCTCATCACCGGCGCCGCGCGCGGCATAGGGCGGGCCATGGCCCGCGGCCTGGCGGCGGGCGGGGCGCGGGTGGCGGTTCAGGACATCGACGAAAACGTCGCGCGAGCCGAAGCCGACGCCATTGCCGCCGAGGGCGGACAGGCCATCGCGCTCGGCGGCGATCTGACGGACCTGACGCTGCCGGAACGGCTGATGGCGGCGGTGGTCGAACGCTTCGGCCGACTCGACATTCTGATCAACAACGGCTCGATCCAGCACGAACGGCCGTTCGGCGAACACACGCTGGAACAGATGCAGCGGGAACTGAACGCGAACGTCCTGGCCAGTACGCGGCTGTGCCAGCTGGCCATCCCGCCGATGCAGACGGCCAACTGGGGGCGGATCATCAACTTCAGCTCGATCCAAGGCCGCAGCGGCAACGACCAGATGCCCGCCTACGCCAT
>DASVSC010000043.1:0-12076 GCA_036388295.1 Tepidisphaeraceae bacterium
AGAACGTGTTCCAGGGCGACGGCACTGAGCCGCTGGCGCAGAAGCACGGCCTGAAAGTCAGCGACCTCTGCCTGCACTTCACCGCCGGCCTGCTGAAACACGCCCCGGCCCTGACGGCAGTCTGCTGCCCCAGTTTCAACAGCTACAAGGGCCTGATCGCCCAAGGTGACTTACCCGAGATGAGCTGGGCCCCGGTGCTGCGCTGCTACGGCCGGAACAATCGCAGCGCGATGCTGCGCCTGCCGATGAGCCGGCCGTGCGTGGAGAACCGGGCGGTGGACATGGGCGTGAACGCCCACCTGGCCGCCGCGTTGTCTTTGGCCGCAGGCCTGGAAGGCGTCCGCCTGAAGCTCGACCCGGGCGAGCCGCTCAACGACAACCTCTACTCGCTGAGCAAGACTGACGCGAAGAAGCGTCGTGTGACGCGATTGCCGCAGACGCTGCTGGATGCGGTGCGGGCGTTTGAAGAAGACGAGCTCGTCAGCGAGACGTTCGGCTCATTTCAAGCCATCTACGCCGAGCAGAAGATGAAGGAATGGTCACGCAACTTCTACCGCGTGACGGACGAAGAGCGGGCGGAGGCGCTGACTTACCTCTGATCGTGACACGTCTCTGGTTCCCCTTCCCTTGCGGGAGGGGCTAGGGGAGGGGTTCTTGCCTTGCCGTGTGCGCGGCGTGACGCGGGAACCCCTCCCCCTAACCCCCTCCCTCAAGGGGAGGGGGAAAAGACTAAAGCAACGTGCGTTTCCATGTAGCGGCCACTCTGGGTGCCACGGTTTGTACTCAAGCCGTGTCTGCTCCGTCCGAAGACACGGCTTGAGTACAAACCGTGGCACCCAGACGCTACAACGAGACGCGCCCTGGCTTTAGCCTTTGAAGCTTTCCTGCTTTTTGCCGCCGCGTTTACCTTTGCTTTTCGGCTGCCAGATGCGCGGCTTGTCGTCGTCGAGGGCGACGCCGTTCGCACTTTTCAGCACAGGGGCACCTTTTAACTCGTTCACTTTGTCGCGCAGCTGCGCCGCCCGCTCGAACTCCAGGTTCTGCGCAGCCTCGAGCATTTCCTGCTCCAGCATCTGAATCAGTTCGGTCTGATCGAGTTCGCCGACGCTTGCACCGAGCGTTTCCTGCACGGTGCGGCGGGCCTTGACTTCGCTTTCGATCGACTGGCGGATCGCCTTCTTCACCGTCGCTGGCGTGATGCCATGGGCGGTGTTGTAGGCGACCTGCTTGGCCCGGCGGCGGTCGGTTTCGTCGATCGCGTCGCGCATCGCCGGCGTCATCACGTCGGCGTACATGCAGACCTTGCTGTTGGCGTTACGGGCGGCGCGGCCGATGGTCTGAATGAGACTGGTTTCGCTCCGCAGGAATCCGGTTTTGTCGGCGTCCAGAATGCAGACGAGCGACACTTCCGGCAGGTCAAGGCCTTCGCGCAGCAGGTTGATGCCGATCAGGACGTCGAACTCGCCACGGCGCAGATCGGCCAAGATTTCGACACGCTCGATCGTCTGGATCTCGCTGTGCAGGTAACGGCACTTGATCTCGTTTTCCTGCAAATACGCCGACAAATCCTCGGCCAAGCGTTTCGTGAGCGTCGTCACCAACACGCGCTCGCCGCGTGCGACGACGATCTTCACCTGCTCCAGAAGGTGCGGCACCTGGCCTTGCGCGGGCAGCACTTCGATCACCGGATCGATCAGGCCGGTCGGGCGGATGACCTGTTCGACCACTTCGCCAGCGGTCTTTTCCAGTTCGAACTTGCCGGGCGTGGCGCTGACGAAGACGACCTGATTCCAGGTGTCTTCGAACTCGGCGTACTTCAGTGGCCGATTGTCCATCGCGCTGGGCAGACGGAAGCCGTGATCGACGAGGGTTTCCTTGCGCATGCGGTCGCCGTTGTACATCGCGCCGATCTGCGGGATCGTGACGTGGCTTTCGTCGATGATCAGCAGATAATCCTTCGGGAAATAGTCGATCAACGTCCACGGCTTGCATCCCGGCGGGCGGCCGTCGAGGTGGCGGCTGTAGTTCTCAATACCGTTGCAGAAGCCGACTTCCTGGATCATTTCTAAGTCGTACTTCGTGCGGGCCAGCAGGCGCTGCGCTTCGAGCAGCTTGCCTTGGCTGCGCAGGTGCATCACCTGCGTGTCCAGCTCGGCCTTGATGCTTTCGATGGCGCTGGCGACGCGGTCTTCGGGCATCACGTAGTGGACGGCCGGGTAGATGAAGACCTGGTCGTGCGTTTCGAGCAGTTCGCCGGTGAGCGGATTCACCATGTCGATGGTGGTGATTTCGTCGCCGAAGAATTCGATGCGGTAGGCGAACTCTTCGCTGCTGGGCCGCAGTTCCAGCACGTCGCCGCGGACGCGCATCGCGCCGCGCTTGAAGTCGATATCGTTGCGCTGGTACTGCAGATCGAGCAGTTTCTTAATCAGCTCGTCCCGGTCCGTCGGCACGTCCTTGCGGATGGCGATGACGCTGTTCTTATAATTTTCCGGCGAGCCCAAGCCGAAAATGCAGGAGACGCTGCTGACGATAATCACGTCGTCACGGCTGACGAGGTTGCTGGTGGCGGCGAGGCGCAGACGGTCCAGGTCGTCATTCCGGCTGGCGTCTTTTTCGATGTAGATGTCGCGCTGCGGGATGTACGCTTCGGGCTGGTAGTAATCGTAATAGCTGACGAAATAGCCGACCGCGTTGTGCGGGAACAGCTCTTTCATTTCCTCGTACAACTGGGCCGCGAGTGTTTTGTTGTGGCTGATGATCAGCGTCGGCTTTTTCACGTTCTGGATGGTGTGCGCCATCGTGAACGTTTTGCCGGTGCCGGTCGCGCCCATCAGGGTCTGGAACCGGCGGCCGTTCTGCACCCCCGCGGTCAGGGCGGCGATGGCGGCGGGCTGGTCCCCGGCGGGTTTGAACGGAGAGACGACTTGGAAGGCAGGCATTCAAACATTTTAGGGAGTCGTTTGGTTGATGTCAGCCATATTCTGGGTGACCGGGAAGACTAAATAGGGCGTGAGCTGTGCGACCGTCGATTGGCCGAAGCCGGCGACCTTCAGCAGGTCGTCCGGCGTTTGGAAGGGTGCGGCGGTGCCGTCGCGTGTCTGAACGCGCTCGCGCCAGGTGACAATTGCCTGCGCCCGCTTCTCGCCAATGCCGGGCAGGACGGACAGATCGCCCACGGTTGCCGTGTTGGGGTCGAGCTTATCGGCCAATTCGGACGCGCGGTCGCCGGCCACGGGTTGCGGGTCGGCGATGTAAACCGGGTTCAGCGTGAGGCGCACGCCGGCATAGACGATCAGCACGCCCAACAGCACCGCCAGCACACGCCGTTGCGACGCGTCGAGCGACAGCGCGTGCGAGAGCCGTTCGCCGCGCCCCGCCACCGTACTAGGCCTTCCTCGGCCGGCCGAGCGATTCGCGCATCGCTTGCGACACCGTCAGCACCGGCTTCGGCTGCAACATGTCGGTCAGCAGCCCGCCGCCCGGCAGAGTCGACGACAAATCCGACAGATTCGACCAGCAGATGTTTTCGATGTACGGCTTGCTCAGGGCGATCTTCGAGAACTCCTCCAGCCAAAGCCCCTGCGTCTGCGGCGACCACGGCCCGCGCCAACTCCCCGCCTCGGCCACAGCGCGATCGGGTACGCCGACGCCTGTCAGAAAGACCGGTTTGCCGAGCGTGCTGAACTTGTCGAGCATGCCGCTGAGTTGGAACAAGTCGCGCGTGAACTGGCCGCGGCGTGTGCCGCCCATGTCGAACTCCAGCGCGAAGGCATCGAACTGAATGCCCGCCTGTGCGACCATCTCGGCGTACATCAGCGGCGGCACGGTCGGGTGCGGCTGCGTGTGATACTCGCCGAACGGGTGCTTGATTGTCACGATCGTGCGGGCGTTGCTGGTGATCGTGCGCGTCTGCTGCACCAGCACGCGCGTCAGCTCGATCATCTGCTCGAACGACAACGTGAACGACAGCGTCGCGTGCATCCCGGCCACCACATTCCAGGCAGTGATCGCCCGGCGGTAGCGGTGCACAATGCGGCGGACGTAGTCGTACGCGAGGTCGCGCATCGTCTCGAAATCGTGTTCCCAGATGAACAGCCAATCCGGTACGTCGTCGCCAGAAAAATCGACCAGCGGCCCGGCGATCATCAGCACGCGCTTTCGGGCCAGGGCTTCGACCCAATCATCTAATTGCTGCGTGACGAACGCCTCTTCCGTCGGCTGGAGCAGCTTCCAAGGCATCGGCAGGACGACGAAGTCGCACAATTCACAGACCAGGTCGCGGTAGCGCTGATTCTGGATCGTCCAGTCGACGCGGCAGCCGAACAAATGCCGCGGCATGGCGTTCGCGGCCTTGCGGCGGTTCAGCAGCAGCTCGGCGTGAAACTGGGCTAATTCCTCAGACAGTTCGAACGAAGCGGCCATCGAACGGTCCGCCAGCTTCGCCGCCACGCCCGGCTCATCCAGGTGGGCCAGCGCCTGCGCGAAAAGACCTTGCGCTTCACGGAAGGCGGTCTGAAAGCGTTCCGTTTTCGGGAAGTCGAACAGATTCCAGTCTTCCTGCTTCTGCACGATCTTCATCAAGCGGAAGCGGGCCAGTTCCACGTTCAGGATGTACGGCTTGGCCCGCGGCGGCAGGCGCGTGGTCTCCATCACATAACAACCGAGCGGCCCGATGTCCCACAGCAGGGCGACCGCCGTCGCGTGGTCTTCGCTGCGCGAGACGACCAGGTGCTCGTCACGAAAGGCCACCGCGCCCGTCCAAGGAATGCTTTCCGGACCGAGCGCCATCGCATTCACCGGCGTGTACTGCCGTACCCGCTCGCCGTCTCTGTAGATCTCAAATCGCAACACCATGGAGCGGCGGCGAGTGTACCAGCCGGCGGGCGGGCGGCCAAAACGCGACCGACGGATTGCCGCCGACCACGTTGCCGTCGCGTCCGCGAAGACATTATCGGTCCTGTGACCGGGCTGTGGATTTCAAGGGCGATGCTCGGCATCGGGCGGTCTTGCGACTATCTTTCCCACATCGATCCGGAAGCCGCCAAACTCCCGCTCTACGTCGACCTCGACGGCACGCTCATCCGCGGCGACACCACCCAGCAGGCGTCGCTCGCCCTGCTGCGCACGAACCCGCTCGCCCTGCTCAAGGCCGCGCTCGTTTACGGACAGGGTCGGGCGGCGTCGAAGAAGGTCATCGCCGACCACATGTCCCTGAATGCCGCGACCCTGCCGTACCGGCCGGAGGTGATCGACTACATCCGCAAGGCCAAGGCGCTGGGCCGCCGTGTGGTGCTGGCGACGGGCGCGGAGCGCCGTTACGCCGACGCGGTGGCGTCCTACTTATCGCTCTTCGACGCCGTGTATGCGACCGAGAACGGCGTAAACCTAACGAGTTCGAACAAGCTCGAAATTATGCGCCGTGACGGCGGCCAGGCGTTCGAATACCTCGGCGATTCGCACGCCGACACCGCCATCTTTCAGCACACCACCGTCAGTGGCTGGGTAGGCGTGAAGCGGATCAGGCTCAAGCCCGAGACCGCACGCGGCCTGCACCGCATCTGCAATGAGCCGGTCAATCGTGCGCACGACGTGCTGCGCCTGATCCGGCCGCACCAGTGGACGAAAAACCTCCTTGTCGTGCTGCCGTTGCTGACGGCCCACAAATGGGGTGACACGACGGCAGTCTGGCACACGCTCCTGGCGACACTGTCGCTCTGCCTGGTCGCCAGCGCCGGCTACGTGGTCAACGACGCGCTCGACATGGACGCTGACCAACGCCATCCCGAAAAGCGGCGACGGCCGCTGGCGAACGGCGACGTCACGCTCATTTTCGCTGCGGCACTGGCGTTGATTCTGCTCCTGGTCGGCTTCGCATTAGCCGCTGTCGTGAATGCCGGCACCCTTGCCCTGATCGCCGGATACCTCGCCCTCAACCTGCTGTACACGATTTTCCTCAAGCGGCGTCTGCTCATCGACGTGCTGGCCCTGGCGGCCCTGTATTCATGGCGTCCCGTCATCGGCGGGCAGGCGGCGGGCGTGGTGCTTTCGGAATGGCTGACGACCTTCTGCGCGTTCTTTTTCGCCAGCCTGTCGCTCTTGAAACGTTACACGGAGCTCAAGGCCAACGCCGACGCGCACCGCGACGTCGAATTGCCCGGCCGCGGATACCAGCCGCAGGACGCGGTGGTCGTGCAAACGGTCGGCCTGATGTGCGGCATCGCGGCCGTGCTGGTCATGGCGTTCTACGTTCGTCAGCCCATCGTGATGGAGCTGTACCAACGCCCGGTCTGGCTCTGGGCGTGGTGCCCGCTGATCGGGTACTGGACCGTCCGCGCCTGGCTGCTGGCCAACCGCGGCTCGTTGCACCACGACCCGGTCGTCTTCGCCTTCACCGACACGCGCAGCTACGGCGTGATCGTCGGCATGGTCCTTGCCGCGATATTGGCCGGCGCGAAAGGAATGCCTTGAGCGACGTCCTTCTCGAATCCGCGCTCCCGTTCCCCTGTCGCCGCGGGAAAGTGCGTGACGTGTACGACGTCGGCGAACACCTGCTGCTCGTGGCCACCGACCGCATCAGCGCCTACGACTGCGTGATGCCTAACGGCATTCCGGGCAAGGGTAAGATTCTTACCCAGCTCAGCCTGTTCTGGTTCGACCGGACCGTGTCGATCGTGCCGAACCACTTGGTCGCCCGTGACGTGGCCGATTTTCCGCGCGCCCTGCGCAGCTTCGGCGACCAACTCATTGGCCGGTCCGTTCTGGTGAAAAAAACGAAGGTAGTCCCCGTGGAATGCGTAGCTCGCGGCTACCTCGCCGGCTCCGGCTGGGCCGAATACCGCCAGAGTGGCACACTGGCCGGCCAGCCATTGCCGCGCGGCCTGAAGCAGGCGGACCGGCTGCCGACGCCGCAGTTCACCCCCGCTACCAAGGCCGAACAAGGGCACGACGAAAACATCTCGTTCGTCCAAATGGGGCGCGACGTCGGCGTCGACTTGGCCTCCCAGCTGCGTGACCTGACATTGACGATCTATTTCCACGCCGCCGCCTACGCTGCCGAACGGGGCGTTATTCTCGCCGACACAAAACTCGAGTTCGGCCATCTTCCGAACGGACAATTAATCGTCATTGACGAAATGCTCACGCCCGACAGCAGCCGCTTTTGGCCCGCCGACCGCTACCAGCCCGGCCGGGAGCCGCCGAGCTTTGATAAGCAGTTCGTTCGCGACTATCTGACGGCCCAGCCGTGGAACAAACAGCCCCCCGCGCCGGCGCTGCCGTCTGACGTGGTCGCCGGCACGCGGCAGCGGTACGTCGAGGCGTACGAAAAGCTTACCGGCCGACCCTGGCGGGACTGAAGCGATTCGCGACAAATCGTGTTACGCCTCGGCCGCTGATTCATCGAGCCCATTCAGCACTTTTTTCACCGCCGGCGTGATGTCTTTCCACTTCGCCGCTGCCGACTTGTTAATCGTCACGAAGTCGTGCAGCAGCAGGACGCTGTCGACGCCACTGATCGCAAACAGCCGGCTGGCAACAGGATGGTCCCGCCCGTCCTCGGCCTTGAAAAAGCTCACCGGCGTCTCGCAGATCTTTCCGTCCAGACTGTATTTGAGCGCGTTCGGATTGGGAGTGGGATGAACGTCGGTCACGCGTAAGGCCATGTGTTTATCGTAGCCGCACGGGGTCGAGACGTCGCAGCCCCAGAAAGACCCCCGTCGGCCGTTGTCGACCGGGTATTTTCGTATGGCACGGCCGGCTGAGCACTTCCGGCCCCACGTTGCCCTGCACGGCCAGAACACTGGAGCCGCCGCCGTCCAGTTCGATCGCCTCTGTCGCCCCAAGTTCACCTAGAAAGCGGGCCAGATCGCGGAGAGACAGGCCGTCGCTGTAACGCGGCTGTTTGCCATCAACGACAACGAACCAGCAGCGGTCGGTTGAAGGATTCAGGGCGACTGCCGTCCGTGGATACGGCGGCTCGTCCCTACCGAGAACGATTGCTCCGTCACGTAGGAGGAACTGCCGCCCGGTCACGGCTTGGCGTACGTCAGCGGGAACCGGGCCGAGGCCCATTTTTCCGTCCGCCGTCTGCCACAAAGAGGGCCAATCCGACTTGGCCTTGCCGTAATGGACGCCGTCGCTCACGGCTATGCCGATCGACTCCACCCAATCGCCCGGACCCGGATAAGCGTCCAGCACGTGGTTGTCATGAAACGGCGTGAAAAAGCTGGCGTTGACGACGACATCCGCGTTCAACAAAGCCAAGGCATCCGTCGCATAACCCGCCCGATTCCGCAGCCCGGCCGGCGTGGCGACCGGCGGCGTCACCGCGAACTGCCACTGACTCGCCCGATCGAACTCGACCACATGAACAACGGCCCGGTTCGGCGTCACCAGAACGTGCCGACGATAAACAATTCCCTCAGCCAACTGCCGCTCCACTGGTCCTGGCTGGCCGATCAACAAACGCGCTAAGAGATAAGCCGCCATCATCGCGGTCGGCACGGCCGGAAGAATCAGCGCGACCGTCAGAGCCCTGCCGAGCCAAGGCCGCCGCCGGCGCACCGTTCGCCAGCAAGTGACGGCCAGTATCGCCAGCAGCAATGCGACGGCCGCGGCGGCAAGCATCGTGAGAATCATTTCAGTTGCTTTCGACGAAAACCCGCTTTGACAGCGTTTGGACCCGCCGCTATATTGCGTGGCTCGCTTCGCCGGGCCTGCCCGGTCGGGGCACTTGTTTCACTTAAGCAAGGATAGTGATGAGCACGTATCTCGCCAAAAAAGGCGAACTCCAGGCCAAATGGCACGTTGTTGACGCCAAGGGCCAAGTCCTCGGTCGTCTGGCCTCGAAGCTGGCCACCATCGCCCAGGGCAAGCACAAGCCGACCTACACCCCGCACACTGAGAGCGGCGACTTCGTCATCGTCCTCAATGCAGAACAGGTGATCGTCACCGGCCGCAAGGCCGAAGTGATTGAGTACGACACCTACAGCAAGTACCCCGGCGGCCGCCGTCTCTACGCCTATAAAGAGATGAACGCCAAGCACCCCGAACGCGTTCTGCAGCTGGCCGTTAAACGCATGCTGCCCAAGAACCGCATCGGCCGCAACATGCTGCTGAAGGTCAAGATTTATAAGGGCGACAAGCACCCGCACGCCGCCCAGCAGCCGGTCGCTCTGAGCTTTTAAGCCAGTTCGTCTGGCCGTATTGTCTCATAACTCTTACGGATTTTATCGTGAGTCACCCCGCATTCGGGGTGCGACCACTGGAGCAAGAAGATGACCGACACCGCCACCACCGACGCCACTAAAGAAAAACGCAGCTTCATCTGGGGCACCGGCCGCCGTAAGAGTGCCGTCGCCCGTGTCCGGATCACCCCCGGCAGTGGCAAGATCGAAATCAACGGCCGTGAGCTGAACGATTACCTCACCAACGAGCGCGACCGCAAAGGCATCTTTGGCCCGCTCGAAGTGACGAACACGGGCGGCAAGCTCGACATCTTCATCGGCGCCCTCGGCGGCGGCCCCACCGGCCAAGCCGGCGCGATGGTTCTCGGCATCGCCCGCGCGATCGCCAAGTACGACCCGAACCTGGAAATCCCCCTCCGTCAGGCCGGCTTCCTGACCCGCGACAGCCGCATGAAGGAACGCAAAAAGTACGGCCAACGCGGTGCCCGCCGGAAGTTCCAGTTCTCGAAGCGTTAATCGCGACGCGTTCAATCAAACAACTGCAAGGCCGGACCGCTCAGGCGGACCGGCCTTTGCTTTTGTCGCGCCGTGGTTTGGAGCCAGGAACGCTGCCAACTACACTTAGCACCGTGCACGCGCTCTTATCGATCGTCCTGTTCGTCCTCGGCGGCCTGGCGCTCGGCCTTGTCGGCCTCGGCGCGGGCAGGCTGATTCGGCCGAAGAATCCGCACCCGGACAAGGGCGAAGCCTACGAATGCGGCGAACTGCCCATTGGCGGGGCGCACGTGCAGTTCGACCTTCGCTTTTACATCGTCGCCCTGATTTACCTCGTCTTCGCTGTCGAAGTGGTGCTGTTTTATCCGTGGGCGGTGGCGTACGGCAGCGCCGACCAGATGGCCGAGCCGTTTACGACCCGGGCGGTGGCGCTGGTCGACATGCTGGTGTTCTTCGCGCTGATCGTGGTCGGGTTCGCCTACCTGTGGCGGTTCGGCTACCTCGACTGGATTCGCTCCGAGCCACGAGGGCGGACGTGAGCGACGCCTCGGCCGGCCAGTCGGCGCGTCGGCAAGTCGCACAATTCGCTCGAACTATGCCCCGTTTTCACGCCGTGCCGAGCCGAATGGCCGCGGCATTAGCGTCGGCCGTGGTCATCACCTGCCTGACCTCGGCCGCCATGGCCGAACCCGCGCCTTACGACGCGGCGAAGGCGACAATGCAACAGCGCACCAGCGTGGCCCGGCAAGCCGCCGCGGGCAACGTGGAAGTTCAAGTCTGGGATTTCGTCATCGCCGACCGAAAAGCCAAGGTCGTCACACTTCTGGCCTGCGCGACGAACATCCGGCCGACCGATCCGGCGGAGTTTTTCGTCACGCCGCTCGCCAGTGGGAAGGATTACGAATCGCTCGCCGTCACGTTCGCCAAGCCGGCGGACGTGACGGCGGCGCTCGACTTCATCGGCCTGATGCCGGGCCTGCCGATCGATCCGGAGAAGAACCGCTATTGGTCGCGCGGCCCGCGCGTGCTCATGCACTTCAAGACGGGCGACGCCGCGGCGGTGCGGGCCGAGGCGCTGGTCGTCAACACGCGCACCGGCACGACGCTGCCGCTGGCGGGGCTGGTTTACACGGGTTCGCAGCGCACGACCGACGCCGACGGCAAACCTCGCGCCGCCGACAATGACGCCAGGGCAATCGCCCCGACCTATAATGACCCCGCCGCCCTCTTCGATGTGCCGGCCCAGGCAATGCAAAGCGAAGTCTATGGCTTTCGCAAACCGTCACCGGCGTTCACCGCCAAGCCGGGTGAAATCATTGAAATCACTTTTTCCGAAGGCACAAGCGCGGACGCCGTCCCCCAATGGTCCGGCATGGTGAAAGCGGGTTTGGTCGACGGCCAACCCCGCTTTGCATTCCAAGCCGTGCCGCCCGACGCGCAAGCGACGTCCTTCAACCCAACCGCCGCCGATGATTTGCCACACTTCGTAGCGAGCGTCGCCAAGGCCGCGGACGGCACGCGCGATTTGTTCACTACCGTAAACATTGAGACAGGCGTTTTGGTCGCGGACGTGCGGAACCTCTACGCCGTGCTACAAGCCGTAGAAAAAGACCGCGGCATCAAGCTGGACGCTCCGCTGGCGGCCGACCTGTTCTACCGTTCGTTCTTTCCACAGCCCGAATGGCGAGACCGCGCCACGCGCCTGGGCGAGCCATGGGAATTGTTCCTGTCACGCGACGGCGACCGGATTAGTGCAAGATTGGAGCGGTCGGTGGATAATCCTGACCGTAATGCGCCCGAGCCGAAGATCGTGGAATCCATGACGCCGGCCAACCCAGCCACGTTCGTGAAGCACGTGAATGACAACGCGTCGCGCTGGAGCCGGACGATCTTCGTCTACCCGCCGGCGGACCTGACGTACGGCGAATTGATGACATGGGTGCGGCCGGTGCTGCCGACGTATTCGCGCGTGTTCGTCTTCCCGCCAACGCCGCCGGCAAGTCAGCCGACGCCGTAGCGTTTTGCCGAATCGCGGACGGCCGACGGTGGGCGGGATAAGGCCGTCATCCGGACAGATCAATTCAAATTAATGGTCGAACGATGTGGCCGAATCGATTACAAGGGTCGGCTGTGATGCCTGATTCGCCCCACCCGGATGACCTGCCGAAGAATCCTTCGCCGGACGACCTGCCCGAGAAGCCGCCCGTCTACACGCGTGACGTGATCGACGAGGCGCTGCGTCTGCAGGCCGAGCGGCGCAAGCCGTCTGGACCGCCGAAGGAGATGCCGGTGACGCCGACGCTTCCGCGCCAGCCGCGCCCGGCACGGGACCGCAAACGGCGGCGACGCGGGAATTGACCGGCAGTTGTCATGCAATTTTGAGCCGCGGGTGT